>NZ_JADCKW010000008.1:0-102213 GCF_014982155.1 Enterobacter cloacae complex sp. P16RS2
GTATTACAGGTTCTATAAAAAAGCCTGCATTTAGCAGGCTTTAATTGTTAGGCGTTTTTATTATTTTAATTCAAAAAATAAAACCTAAAAGCGCTCGCTGCAAATATCGGCGATTTTACTGAGGTTTTATCTTTCCATTTGTGAAGTGGCTGAGATTTTTCCGCAAACGCACATCACAAATGGATTTTTGCGGCATCAAGTATCTTCTGAGAAGTAAGTTCTCTATCAGAGTAAACATAAACAAAGCTGCGATCTCCTGTTAAAGATGGGAAACCGGCAGACATAATCTGAAAGTGTATTTCTTCACCGTCCGGATATTCTTGTCTTACGGACGTAGTTGCTTGTTGCACTGTGACAACTTTACTTGGTTTACCATTGAAAAAAACGATTACATTCTTCATAAATCACCCTGTGTTTTTGAGATCTTTCCAAAACTAAAGCAAGCATTTTTTAGCTTTAAAGTGTATGGTGGCAGTCCGTAAAATTAGGAGATGCCTATGTCTGGACGTAAAAATACACAATCCCGTCGAAATCATTTAGTCAAATGTCCATGCCCAAATTGCTCTAAAGATTCAGAGCATAGCTTTAATCGCGTGCAAAAGGGCGCTCAACTTGTCTGCCCGTACTGCCACGCTTTGTTTAAAACCACTCAACGATTATAAATCAAAGTAGTGGAAAAATGAGTTGGCTTTGAGTTTAGATTACTTGTGGACCAGTTCTGCACTTCATCACATTAGTTAGCGCACTCGTTAAGAAAATATGTCGGCTGTTGATATGAATAACAGTCATATAATCCAGGGCCCGCTTACTCAGAAAACCTTGTTGGTAATCACGGGCCATTGATAATATTCTCTATCGAGAAGAATGACATTTGCAGCAGAAGGGCCTTTATCGCCGCTTAGAATCGCAAATTCGACTTTCTGACCTTCAAATAGTGTATTAAAACTTTCTCCCTGCAGGGCAGAGAAACGAACAAGAACATCTTTACTGCCATCAAGGGGAGAGATAAAGCCAAAGCCTTTATCTTCATTAAACCACTTAACCAGACCTTGAATTCGTGAAGACATAAATACTCCTTTAAAGACTCTTTAAATGATAAGAAATGACTAAAACGTATGGACTCAAAAGGAGGGGATATCAGCGATAGCGCCTGGTTATGAGGACTGCGTGGTAAAATATTGTATTCGGTATTGCATCGAACCAACTAAATCATTAAGGCACGGACTGAGTTGATAAGCAAACGTTATTTTAGCCATCCGGATGGCTTTCGTGGCGCGTTTCCGGTCACGTTGAATCTGCTGTCAATTTTCGATAAAAAGTCGTCGGCTTGATGTTCGCCTCTGCGAGTCCGGGGCAGGAAAAAGGGTTGTGCGCATTGACCTTGTGAATATATTTTGATTAGGCTATGTATGTTCAGCACCACGCTTTTTCTTAAAATTTTATCCCATTGGAAGGGTTTAACGTGTTCAAGCTTAGTTCATCTCTACTGGCTATTTTCCTGCTGTCAGGCTGTAGCTCCGATCTGGTTCTCAGTCCACCTAAACAACCCGAATACAAGTCAATGCCTGAAATAACCCAGTCTGTGACGCCAACGCAACAGCGTGCAATCATGGCCGGCGAAAGACCAGACTGGTCAGAAAGAACCCCGATCAATACAATAAAGCGATATTAACAGACATTTATCCACCAGGGCTGCCGTTCGGCGGCCTTTTGTTTCCCCTCACTCTGGCTGGCAAGAACATTTCTGACGCCTGGCATGGTAATTATTACGTTATCGACCATGCTTAAGACAATAACAATTCAATCACTTCACCATCGTTGAAGCGGCTACTTCACTTAAATCGAGAACCCTAAATGCGCCATGGATCTATCCCCGTAGCTGCAGCCACAACAATGTTCTTGCTCGGCGTTTTTATCATCAATTTACAGGTCTGGTATTCTGCACGGGCTGATAGCCTGGCAGAGGCGCACTACGTCGTGCGGAACATGAATGTTATTCTTAAAGAAGCTCGTCATGCGACTGAAATGGCAATGCAGCTTGCCGAGAATGAGTGTGATGCTGAAGGGCAATATCGGCTGGGCACCGAGGCGGCATTACAGCCTCACCTGAGAACGATCGTTATTTTGAAAAATGATGCTGTCTGGTGCTCCTCGTTACCGGGAAACCGCGTATTGTTGGTCAACAGCTCAATCCTGCCTGAGTCATCACTGCTCCTCGTCCCTTCGGCCAGTACCGTCAACGGTCTTCCGGTTCTCTTATACCAGACAATTCACGCCGGAAGCCGAATCATCGTTAGCATCAGCGATAGCCATATTCGGGATGCGCTGGATATGCCATTAAATGGCGTTGAATATTCACTGAGAGTGGGCAATACCCTTTTAGGTCTGACAGGGGATGTTACGACGGCAGACCTTACGAACAAACAGGTATTAACGGTAAAAGCCTCTGGTTATCCTTTCTCGGTACAATTTAACTCTCCACCTCTTTTTAGCCTTAAGAGATTATTCAATCGAGCCGGAGGCGTGGTGTTATTCCTGCTGATAATATCGTCTCTCTCTGCTTATATTCTTCAACGCTATATTTCTAAGGATGTTTCACCCGAAGAGTCACTGCGCATCGCCATTTACAGAAATGAAATTATTCCGTATTACCAACCCGTTGTGAGCGGCAAAGAGGGAACCTTACGGGGTGTGGAAGTGTTGGCCAGATGGAAGCATCCTCGATCAGGGTTTATTTCTCCCGCGTCCTTCATTCCTCTTGCGGAGAAATCCGGTTTAATTATTCCTTTGACTCAGAGCTTAATGAGGCAGGTTGCAATACACATGAATGCTATTGCGACATTGCTGCCAGAAGGGTTTCACGTAGGGATTAACTTCAGCGCTTCTCATATCGTAGCGTCCACCTTTGTTGAAGAGTGTCTCCACTACAAGCGCAGCTTTACTCAACAGGATCTTAACCTTGTCGTTGAAGTGACGGAGCGTGAACCACTCGACATTGATGAACATCTCGTTAATACATTGAATGAGTTACATAACAATGGATTTGCCATTGCGCTGGATGACTTTGGTACGGGTTATTCCGGCCTGTCCTATCTGCAGGATCTGCATATTGATTACATTAAAATCGACCAGAGCTTTGTTGCCAGGGTTAACGCGAATGAGGACTCAACGCTAATCCTTGATTCGGTACTTGAGTTGGCCAAAAAACTGTCAATTAGCATCGTGGCGGAAGGCGTTGAAACAGAAGAGCAGCTCGATTACCTCACACGCAATCATATCCGGTTTTTACAGGGGTATTTCTTTTACAAACCACTTTCTTTCAAGGAACTGGTCAAAGTTCTCTTGTCGAAGCCAAAAGTTAAAGTACGAGTTGAATAATCCTTATTCAGTCATTTCTGAGAAAGTAAAAAGGGGGGACATCATCCCCCAAAAAATGCAGACCATTATTGCTTTAACCACGGCAATATTTTGTTATGCATTGACCGAATGGTCAAATTAATTGTTTTCAACATTGTTTTTGAAAATATGAAGCGGATGGGCGAACTTGAATATTAGCTGCCTAACGTTTAATTTGATTCTAATCAATATTGTCGCACCCCTCTTTAGATTAATGGATGCAATACTTGTTGTTTTGTTAAAACAATGCGCTTACGCTGTGTTTTCGACGTAAGATGTTTCAGGTTAATTTTTTAAGAAAAAAATGCTGGCTGCTAAAGCAAAATGAAATAATGCTTACTTATTACCGCTGTTTAAATGTTAACCAGTAAAGGCCCAGGGCGTAGTTTGCTTTTAGAATAGCCGTCTCACTCTGAGATTTTCGTCAGCTAGCGTATAATGCGTTATCCAAACTGTAAACACCCCGTGACTGGTGCTATGACCCTTAATCGCTTTTGTTATTTACTCCTGATTTTCGCTGCGATCGGCAGCCTTCTTACCACCCATCCTCTGTTCATGTGGTTTCTGGCGATCAACGTGATGACGTTGGTCATGTATGGCGCCGATAAAATGGCGGCGCGGAAGGGGATGCGCAGGGTTCCGGAAGCGACATTGCAGGTATTTGGCGTGACAGGTGGCTGGCCTGGTGCCATTGTCGGCCAACAGCTCTTTCGCCATAAAACCCAAAAGCAGCCCTTCAAAAGCTACTTTTTCATCAGCGTCGTCGTCAGCATCGCCATGATGGCGGCCGTTTATCATTTTTCTTCTTATTCTCTTTTATGAGCGTTGGCAAGGACCGTTGACGGTAAGGCATATCTTTAATTCATTCCTTCATCACTGCCAATAGTAGTAGGACTATTCTTAAGTGGTTGCTGTTTTTTGCACAATCTGAATAATACGTGCAACAACACGGACGACAACATCCCATGAAAATAGAATCACTTATCCTGGCAGTGCTGGTGCTCTTTTCTGCGCCTTCCTGGTCTGCTTTTCAGGAGCGGGAATATAATACCTGGTATATAAAAAATGCGGTCCTTTATGATATGACACAGACATCGGAAGGTTTCCCAGTCATGGTGAGCGTCTCCCAGCCTGGGAGAAAATCCGCTAATTTACTGGTATCCTATATTACTGAAGGCCGCTGTGGTGAGAATAATCTGCCGCTTAATGTGAACGGTAAAGTGCTGCCCGCAAAATATAATTGTGTCCAGATAGGGAAAAACAGAATTGAACATTTTTCAGTGGTGGACGCGGAAAGCGTCAATGGCATGGTGATGCACCTGAGATCTGATTTCACTATTCTCCTGCAAAACGATATCAAAATTTGGGCGGCAAATATCAAAACGCCAAAATATGGACTGGCGCCGAGATTCTAACTATGAAATGCCTGTATTACGACAGGCATTTTTTTAGGATGTAACGCAATCATTTTTAAGTTAATAGTAGTAATGCATTACTATTAAATATTAAAGGTAAGTGGCCTTGGTTTTTTACGTATTTAAACGGACTGTATGCTAAACGGTACAAAACCGCATAAATAATCCTTTCTGACGTTATGGATAAAGCTCATTACCAGACTTACGCTTGCTAGCGGCGTTTTAGTTGTCCAACACATCTTTACTGGTAAGGAGCAGAAAATGTCGCAACGTAATAGTCTGGATTTACTAAGCCGTAAAGAAGGAATGTGCCTGTTAGAGCAAAGCATGGGTTTTGTCTGGCAGGCAGCACTTCGAGCCGTCGCGGTATTAGGCGTCGCAGATCGTCTGGTTGAAGGAAAAAAATCCGTCAAGCAACTGGCGAAGGAGTTGAATGTAGACGTTAACTATCTTCATCGAATCATGCGCTTATTGTCCTCTCGTGGCGTTTTCAACGAATTATCTGAAGCTGAATACAGTCTTAGCCATTCAGCGCAATTCCTCTGTTCTGAGCATGAATTTTCCTTGCGTGCGGCGGTGCTCATGCTGACAGACCCAACATTCTGGCAGCCAGCGGCTAAAATGGATGAGATATTGTACGGCAAACCTGTTTTTAATGATTTGTTTGGCAAGCCTTTTTACGAATACTGGCAGCATGACGACACGATGACTGACAGCAACGTTTTCATGCGGGTATGGCCTCTATGTCATCCGTAGAAAATGAAGTCATCGCAGATAGCTATTCGTTCCCGCAAAACGCCGTGGTTGCCGATATCGCCGGCGGGCTGGGTAACTTATTGCTGGCTGTTTTACGTCGAAATCCGACCCTGACGGGGATCCTTTTTGATCAAAAAGATGTGCTTGAGCGAAATCGACTGCACCTGTTAAATGATAATCGTCGATGGGAAACCGTTAATGGGAGCTTTTTTAAAGCCTGTCCTGCAGCGGACATTTATCTGCTTAAGTATATCCTCATGGACTGGCCTGATGAGAAGGCGGTACAGATACTTCAGTGCTGCAGAAATGCAATGAAAGATAACTCCCGCTTATTAATTTTTGAACCGCTTATTAAAAAAGAAAATAATGAACAGGGACGATTTGAAATTGACCTTCTTCTGTTAACAAGCTTTGATGGAGGACGAGCACGAACAGAGTCTGAGTATCAGGCCTTGTTTGAACAGACCAATCTGAAGCTGAACAAAATAATAGACACCCGTTCGTATCTGTCGATTCTGGAAGTCGTACCTCTCTGAACTGTTTAAATAACATTCGCAGAGCATCTGTCCGGCATTTCGTTTTACCATATTCCTGCTACGCTTGTTTGTTGTACCAGGAGCATGAATATGAAAAACAAAGATGAACAAACCGGATTAGTGGGGCTGGCGATTGGGGCCGCCGTTATTGGGCTGGTTTCAGCGCAGAAACCGATCCATCGCAACAGCATTGTCGATGAACTGGTCAGGCTCGGCAGGCAAAAAGGCGATGGCGTAGAAGATGAGGTTTTCGTTAAGGCTGCCGAGCTGGTGAGAAAAGGGGTATAGCCCATGGCTGAAAGACGTAATGCGAAGTGCCATTGCGGCGCGGTGGCGTTCACCGTTGAGCTTACCGATGGCCTGAACACCGCGCGGCGCTGCAGCTGTTCCTTTTGTCGTATGCGAGGCGCGGTCGTCGTCTCTGCGCCGTTGTCAGGGATTAAGGTGACCAAAGGTGAAGATAAGCTCACCGAGTACCGCTTTAACACGGGAACGGCACGGCATTTCTTCTGCTCGGTGTGCGGGATCTACACGTTCCATCAGCGGCGTTCTAACCCAAACGAATATGGCGTTAATGTCGCCTGTTTTGAAAACGTATCACCTTTTGATTTTCCAGAGGTGAAGGTGATGGACGGCGTTAACCATCCGATGGATGGGGAAAGTGGGGTATTTGGTTATCTTTCTTTTCGCGAGAAAGGGGAAGAGCAGGCATGATTGCCGCCTGGCCACTCTTTTACTCCTCCGGCTATAGTAGGTAGTGAGTAACTGAAACAGGAGAAACTATGCTCTGTGTTGAAAAAGACGGTCCGCGTGAGGCCCCTGAATCAGGTGATAAAAAGCCTCAACCTGTAAAAAAATAACGCGACATACGCGTTTACCCGCCACCGGCACTGCTGGTGGCTTTTTATTTCCCAGGCAACCCTGTTAACTGCCATCCAGATGGTTTAACAGCGCGCCGAGATGCCCGACGATATCACCAAAATCAAAAATTAACGCCATCCACAGCAATGCTAAAAGGGTAAGTACGGCAAGGGATACACGACCAAACAACGTTGTTATCCTTAGTGATAAAAGGGCTATCACCGCAGTTTAACCAGCTTTCTTTCAACTTTCCCTCAACAAATCCTTTTCTTAAACTGTCTTTTGAGACGAACTTCAAAAAATAAGCGAGCCCGCATGATTATGCGGGCTCTGACCATCAGAACTGGTAAACCAGGCCTAACGCTACAACATCATCGGTGCTGATGCCGTTGTCTTTGTAGAAGCTGTCATCTTCATCCAGCAGGTTGATTTTGTAATCAACGTAGGTGGACATGTTTTTATTGAAGTAATAGGTGACCCCTACGTCAGCATATTTAACCAGATCCTGGTCACCCTGGCCGTTGCCCAGGTCCTTACCTTTCGACTGCAGGTAGGAAACGGACGGACGCAGGCCGAAGTCGAACTGGTACTGCGCGGTCACTTCGAAGTTCTGGGTTTTGTTCGCCACGGCGTCGGTATTATCACCATACGGTGTCATATTGCGGGTTTCAGAATACATTGCCGCCAGATAGATGTTATTGGCGTCATACTTCAGGCCCGCCGTCCAGGCATCCGCCTTGTCTCCACCCGCAGTGGTATTCATGACCTGCTCGTTGGTGCGGTCAGAAGAGGTATACGCGGCCCCTGCAGTAATCCCCATGCCGAAGTCATAGGTGGTAGAGATACCAAAGCCATCACCGTTCTCGTGACGCGTGTCGCGACCGTTGTTGGTGCCTTCCTGGTTGTTGCTGGCATCTTCATTTTTGCCCTGATACTGCAGCGCAAAGTTCAGGCCCTGCACCAGACCATAGAAGTCGGTGTTACGGTAGGTTGCCACGCCGTTGGCGCGGCTGGTCATAAAGTTGTCGGCTTTGGTGTAGGAGTCGCCACCGAACTCAGGCAGCATATCGGTCCAGCCTTCCACGTCGTACAGCACGCCGTAGTTACGACCGTAATCGAAGGAGCCGTAGTCACCCACCTTTACACCAGCGAAGGCCAGACGCGTCCAGGACTGATTATCAGACCCTTCAGTATTATTAGCCTGAATGTTGTATTCCCACTGCGCGTAGCCGGTCATCATATCGTTGATCTGTGTTTCACCCTTGAAACCCAGACGCAGGTAGGTTTGATCGCCGTCAGCACCTTTATCGTCGGAGAAATAGTGCAGACCATCTACTTTTCCGTACAGATCTAATTTGTTACCGTCTTTATTATAAATCTCTGCTGCATGAGTTGCGCCAGCCATTAACAGAGCCGGAATCATCAGGGCCAGTACTTTTCTTTGCATTGTGATATTCCTTTGCAGTTTTTTTATTCAATTACCTGTTGAACTTTCAGAATGAGAAAGTTGTCTCATGCTAAATCACTCCCGTGTAAGAGTAATAAAATATAATTGTTACGAACTAAGTAAAATCTAAACCGAATAAATCGGCGGAAATGGTCATTGGTTTGATGAATGATTTAAAAGTAACTATATTAAATTGGAATTATTAATCAGGCGTTAATTAAGCTAATCTAGCCGGCGTTATATGCCTGTAAGATGATTCATCCATAATTAACGTGAATGCTATTAAGGAAACTAAATAGATATTCACTGATTATCTGGATTCGCCCGGTGTGAATACGCCGGGCTTTTTTTATGGCAAAAAAATGCCCGGACAAGCCGGGCAGGGGAACTAGTCGCTGGTCGGTTTTTCGGCTTTACCCGCCATCTGCGCCAGGAAGTCATAGCGTTTTTGCAGGTCAGCAGCGGCATCTTTCCAGAGCTGCCCGGCCACTTCTGGCTGCTGGGCGTTAAGGCGACGGAAGCGCTGTTCCTGCATTAACGTCTCGGCCAGTGCATCCGAAGGCGGACGCGAATCCAGCGCCAGCGGTAATTTACCCTCGTCAGCACGACGCGGGTCGAACCGGTAGAGCGGCCAGAAGCCGGTCGCTGTCAGCTGACGCATCTGGTCGTGGCTGAGCGCCAGATCGTAGCCATGCTCTTCGCAAGGGCTATATGCAATGATCAGCGATGGGCCAGGATACGCTTCCGCTTCCTGAATCGCTTTTACCGTCTGGTTAAGCTGGGCACCCAGCGAAATTTGCGCGACGTAAACATGACCATACATCATCATGCTTACACCGAGATCTTTGCGCGCCTTGCGTTTGCCGTGTTCGCCGAATTTCGTTACCGCGCCTAACGGCGTAGCTTTCGATGCCTGACCACCGGTGTTGGAATAACACTGCGTATCCAGAACCAGGATGTTGACGTTTTCGGTCAGGCTCAGCACGTGATCCAGCCCGCCAAAGCCGATATCGTAAGCCCAGCCGTCGCCGCCAATCAGCCAGATTGATTTTTCGACCAGGGCGTCAGCGTCGGTCAGCAGCTGTTCAGCCCCCGTCAAGCCCTGCAGCGCGCGGCGCAGCTCGGCAACCTGCTCACGGCGTTCTTCTGGCGTCGCGTCCGCGTGAAGCGCGTCATTGAGCTCAGCGGGGATCTGCCCGGCAAACTGTTCCAGCAGGCGCATCACGCGCGCGCGGTGCTGGTCGACGGTCAGGCGGAAGCCCAGGCCGAATTCGGCGTTGTCCTCGAACAGCGAGTTTGCCCACGCAGGACCGCGACCGTTGGCGTCAGTGGTGTACGGCGTGGAGGGCAGGTTACCGCCATAGATAGATGAGCAGCCGGTAGCGTTGGCAATCAGCATCCTGTCACCGTATAGCTGGGTAAGCAGCTTGATATATGGCGTCTCACCGCAGCCGGAGCAGGCTCCAGAGTACTCAAACAGCGGCGTAATCAGCTGTGAGGTACGAATATCAATACGTTCCAGTTTGCTGCGATCGATTTCCGGCAGATTCAGGAAGAAGTCATAATTGACCTTCTCCTCTTCAACGTGCTCCAGACGCGACATCATATTGATGGCTTTGATCTCCGGATCCTGCCTGTCTTTCGCCGGACAGACCTCGACGCACAGGTTACAGCCGGTGCAATCTTCCGGCGCGACCTGCAGAACGTATTTCTGTCCGCGCATATCGCGAGATTTGACATCCAGCGAATGCAGGCTGGCCGGCGCGGCTTCCATCTCTTCCGGTGAAACCACTTTGGCTCGAATAGCAGAGTGCGGGCAGGCCGCAACGCAGTGGTTGCACTGGGTACACAGCTCTTCTTTCCAGATAGGGATCGCTTCGGCAATGTTACGTTTTTCCCAGCGCGTGGTGCCCATCGGCCAGGTGCCATCCGGCGGTAGCGCAGAGACGGGCAGGGCATCGCCCAGGCCGGCCAGCATCGCCGCCGTCACGGTCTTCACGAAATCGGGCGCCGCATCGGACACCACCGGAGGGCGGTTCGGGCTTGTGGCATTCACCGGCTGCAGCGGTACCTCAAACAGCAATTCGCGCGCCAGCGCCAGCGCCTGCCAGTTTCGCTCGACCAGCTCCTGGCCTTTGCTGCTGTAGCTTTTGGCAATCGCACCCTGCAGCTCCACCAGCGCGCTGTCGCCCGGCAGAATATTGGTCAGATGGAAGAAGGCCATCTGCATAACGGTATTAATACGCGCAGCCAGTCCACATTCGCGGGCAATTTTTGCGGCGTTGACCACGTAGAAACGGGCTTTTTTCTGGTTCAGCACCGCCTGAACTTCCTGCGGCAGGCGCCCCCAGACTTCGTCCGCGCCGTACGGCGTATTCAGGAGGAAAATGCCGCCGGGCTTCAGGCGCTCGGCCATCTGGTATTTATCAATAAACTGCAGCTGGTGACAGCCAACAAAATCAGCCTGAGAAATAAGATACGCGGAGCGGATGGGCTGTTCGCTCACGCGCAGGTGAGAAACGGTCAAGCCGCCTGCTTTTTTGGAGTCGTAAACGAAGTACCCCTGGGCGTACCATGGCGTTGAGTTGCCGATGATTTTGATGTTGTTTTTGGTCGCGGAGACGCTGCCGTCGCTGCCCAGACCATAGAACAGCGCCTCAAGTTTGGCGGTCGGGGGCAGGGTATTTTCCGGCAGCGACAGGGACAGGTTAGTCACATCATCATAAATGCCGACGGTAAAGCGCGGTTTGGGTTTCGCTTCGCTTAACTCGTTGAATACCGCCAGCACGCAGTCCGGCCCAAACTCTTTGGAGGACAAACCATAGCGACCCCCGATTACGCGCGGCAGCGTTTCACGTTCGCCCTGATTAAAGGCTTCTGCCAGGGCGGTCATCACATCCAGATAGAGGGGTTCCGCCTGCGCGCCAGGCTCTTTGGTACGATCGAGCACCGCCACAGCGCGGGCGCTTTCAGGGAGAGCCGAAAGCAGATGTTTGGCCGAGAACGGACGATAGAGACGCACCTTAAGCACGCCAACTTTTTCGCCGCGCGTCAGCAGCTCGTCAACCACCTCTTCACAGGTACCAATGGCTGACCCCATCAGCACAATCACCCGTTCCGCCTGCGGATGTCCGTAGTACTCAAACGGTTTGTACTCTCGGCCGGTTGCGGCGGCAAAGTCATTCATTGCCTGTTCAACATGATCGTAAACCGCGTTGTACCAGGGGTTCGTGGCCTCGCGGGACTGGAAATAGGTATCCGGGTTCGCCGATGTCCCGCGAATAACCGGGTGTTCAGGATTAAGTGCCCGGGCGCGATGCGCGTCGATTTCCGCCTGCGGCAACAGATTCAGGATAGTGTCGTCGGCCAGCGGGACGATTTTGTTGATTTCGTGAGAGGTGCGGAAACCATCAAAGAAGTGAATAAACGGCACGCGGCTTTTGAGCGTGGCGATATGCGAAATTAAGGCAAAGTCCTGGGCTTCCTGAACGCTGCTGGCGCACAGCATCGCGCAGCCGGTCTGGCGCACGGCCATCACGTCAGAGTGATCGCCAAAGATAGAGAGCGCGTGGGTGGCAACGGTACGCGCGGCAACGTGCAGAACGAAGGGGGTCAGCTGACCGGCGAGTTTGTAAAGCGTAGGGATCATTAACAGCAATCCCTGTGAAGAGGTAAACGACGTGGAAAGCGCGCCGGTCTGAAGGGCGCCGTGTACCGTGGCAATCGCACCGGCTTCGGACTGCATCTCAACCACTCTCGGGACATCGCCCCAGACGTTTTTTAACCCGTTACCCGCCCAGGCATCCGCCTGCTCGGCCATGGTAGAACTTGGCGTAATCGGGTAGATGGCGATAACTTCACTGGTGCGAAACGCGACTGAGGCAACTGCACCATTACCGTCAATAGTTTGCATAGGACAACACCCTTACATTGCGCAAAAAATAGGGGTCTGTATTACGGCAACAAACCCTGAATATTATCTGTGTATTCTAGCAAACGAGGGATTTTACGATTTTCGCTTTTGTGTCCTTGGTATTCCTGCCATCAATGAGTAGATCAAACTTTTGGCGAAAAAATTGCGAGAAATTGTTTCCGGAGCGCATAAATACGCACTTCCGCTCTCGACGACACGGGATGTGATGCCTATTATGCATAGGTTTCGCATTATTCATGGGGGAGAGAGCATGCGCTCAGCATTTTGGGTAGGGTGTGCCGCGTTATTGTTGTCGGCATGTAGCAGTGAGCCAGTCCAGCAGGCAACGGCAGCCCACGTGGCGCCGGGAATGAAAGCGGCAATGTCCAGTTCAGGTCAGGCCAACTGCGCGATGATTGGCGGTTCGCTGTCTGTCGCCCGCCAGCTTGATGGTTCTGCTATTGGGATGTGCGCCTTGCCAAACGGCAAACGCTGTAGCGAACAGTCGCTTGCCGTTGGAAGCTGCGGTAACTACTGATTATTCTACACGCTTAAACATCAGCGTTTTATCGGCTGTCGCCAGCGTTAACTGGTCCTCAGTCAGGTCGACCTGCGCCCCTTTGCGCAGCATGTCGCCGATGGCCTGATCCAGCTCATTCAGCTGCGGCTCGGTACAGAGCTTGCGCGTCATGGCCAGCGTTTTAACCTTCAGCTCGCCTTCGGACAATTTCCCCTGACCGTTGAAGCTGTTACACATCTGACCAGAAACGCTGATGTTATTCACCAGGCTGATATCTGGCAGCGCGCTAAAACCGATCTCAGGTTGCGTTGTCGCGGTCTTCACGGTCTTACCGTTGACGTTTTCCAGCACAAAGCGATGGTTTTTAAGTTGCTCCGGCTGTACGGAGGCTTTGCCCGGATTAACGCAGCCGGAAAGGACAAGACTAATAACGCTTAAAGCAATGAGCTTTTTCATTTTTCTTCTCAAACTATAAATACCGTGAATCTTTTTCCAGTGTAACGATACTCTGCCGTGCGTTAATGGGGTTTATCTGAAAGTGCTGGGAGGAGCCGGGCAACGCAGCGGTTGCCCGGAATGACGCTAATGCGATTTAAATCCTGCCGCCGTCATCAGCATACGGAAGAGCATACTGACAGCAGCCAGCGCCAGTACGCTGCCGCCCCAGATAATGGCCAGCCACAGTAATCTTTTCCAGACCGGTTGTTGCATCAGTGATAACCCTCCCCATGCTGAACTTTGCCGCGAAACACGTAGTAGCTCCAGAAGGTGTAGACCAGAATAACGGGAATGATCAACAGCGCGCCCACCAGCATAAAGCCCTGGCTTTGCGTCGGGGCGGCGGCCTGCCACAGGGTGATCGACGGTGGAATAATATGCGGCCAGATGCTGATCCCAAGCCCGCTAAAGCCGAGGAATATCAGCCCCAGCGTCAGGATAAACGGACGGCTATGGCTGGCGGGATTATTCAGGCAGCGCCACTGGTACAGGCTAAAAATCACCACCAGGGCAGGGACCGGCAGCAGATAAAACAGATTCGGTAGCGTAAACCAGCGCGCAGCGATGGCCGGTTGCGCCAGCGGCGTCCAGAGGCTGATCGCCGCAATAAACGCCAGCAGCACGATTAACAGCGTTTTCGACACCTCACGCATCCGCTCCTGCAGCGCGTTTTCGCTTTTCATCACCAGCCAGGTAGAGCCTAACAGCGCATAAGCCACCACCAGCCCCGCGCCGCAAAACAGGTTAAACGCGGTAAACCAGTCAAAGGGGCCGCCGGTATAGGCCCGGCCGGTGACGGTAAATCCGTTAATAACGGCGCCTACCGTCACGCCCTGGGTGAACGTTGCCAGAATGGAACCGCCAATAAACGCCTTATCCCAGAAGGGGCGGTGGGCCGGCGTGGCTTTAAAGCGAAACTCAAATGCCACCCCGCGGAAAATAAGTCCGATCAGCATTAACGTTAGCGGAATGGTGAGGGCATCAACGATCACCGCATAGGCCAGCGGGAATGCGCCGAACAGGGCGGCACCGCCCAGCACCAGCCAGGTTTCATTCCCGTCCCAGACCGGCGCGACGCTGTTGACCATCACGTCGCGATCGTCGGCGTTCTGCGTGGCCGGGAAAAGAATACCGATTCCCAGATCAAAACCGTCCATCACGATATACATCAGCGTGGCGAAGACGATTATGACAAACCAGATAATGGAAAGATCGATCCCCATTATGGCTGCTCCTTATGTTCAGTTGTGACGGCAGAAAGCGGGCGCGCCGGACGTCCGTCGGACTCGGTAGCGAAAGTTTCATGCGGCTGCGGGCCTTTTCGGATGAGGCGAACCATATAGCTGTAACCCACGCCGAATACCGAGGTATAGACGACGAAGAAGGCCAGCAGGCTCACGCTCATATGCAGGTAACCGTGGGCAGATACCGCATCCTTCGTTCGCTGGAGTCCGTAGACCACCCACGGCTGGCGGCCCACTTCGGTGGTGATCCACCCGGCCAGGATGGCAATCAGTCCGGTTGGCCCCATCAGCAGCGCGAACCACAGGAAGGGGCGCGACGAATACACGCGTTTTTTGTAGCGCAGCCAGAGTGCCATCACCCCGAGCAGCAGCATCAGCATGCCCAGGCCCGCCATAATGCGGAATGACCAGAAGACGATGGTGGAATTCGGACGGTCTTCCTTCGGAAACTCTTTGAGGGCCGGAACCTGTTTATCCAGGCTGTGCGTCAGGATAAGACTCCCCAGCGCCGGGATCTCCAGCCCAAAGCGGGTGCGCTCCTGTTCCATATCCGGCCAGCCAAACAGCAGCAGCGGGGTAGACTCACCCGGCGGATTTTCCCAGTGGCCTTCAATGGCGGCAATCTTGGCTGGCTGGTGCTTTAAGGTGTTCAACCCGTGCATATCGCCAACCATGGCCTGGATGGGGGCGACAATCAGCGTCATCCACAGCGCCATCGAAAACATCGCCCGGATGGCAGGAGTATTATTCCCGCGCAGCAGATGCCATGCCGCGGATGCGCCCACAAACAGGGCGCTGCTCAGGAATGCGGCTATCGACATATGCAGCAGGCGGTAAGGGAAGGAGGGGTTAAACACCACGGCGAACCAGTCCACCGGCACGACCTGACCGTTGACGATCTCATAGCCCTGCGGGGTCTGCATCCAGCTGTTCGATGAGAGGATCCAGAAGGTAGAAATAATAGTACCCAACGCCACCATGCAGGTGGAGAAGAAGTGCAGACCCGGCCCGACTTTGTTCCAGCCGAACAGCATCACGCCGAGGAACCCGGCTTCGAGGAAGAAGGCGGTCAGCACTTCATAGGTCAGAAGCGGGCCGGTAATGCTGCCCGCAAACTGTGAAAATCCGCTCCAGTTAGTGCCGAACTGGTAGGCCATCACCAGCCCGGAGACCACGCCCATGCCAAAGTTGACGGCAAAAATCTTTGACCAGAAATGGTATAGCGAGCGCCAGACCGGATTTTTGGTTTTCAGCCACAGCCCTTCGAGTACGGCAAGATAGCTTGCCAGGCCGATGGTGATCGCCGGGAAAATAATGTGAAAGGATACGGTAAAGGCAAACTGTATCCGTGCAAGGTGAAAAGCATCTAAACCAAACATGCACAGCCTCAATGTCAAACGGTGTGCTGTTATGGTATAGGGGCAAAGTTCGGACTGTCAGACGCAGAAAAGTGATTTTTAACCATAACAGTTGGCTTAAAGCTCATGCTTTAGGTATCTGATATACCTCGCGTGAGGAATAAAAACTGTATTTTTATGAATTTTAGGCATAAAACTGCTTGCCTTGTCGTCTGCGGCGTGCGTTAATGGTCATCTGGTTTTGAGTCCAAATAAATATCTGACGTAGTTTTATAAAGCAGTTCTCATCACGTTGTGCCTCTCCGCAGCCTCTCTTGGGTCTTTATCTACTTTCCGATTCGTTTTGTTTAAAACCATTATTGCCCAATCGGCCCATTAGTAATTTACGTTTTTACGTGTCAGGAGAATCCTATGACTTCATATATTCATTTCCGCTGCCCATGCTGTCATGGCTCGCAGTACCGTACCTCAGTTTTTGATATGTCTGAGAAAAACCCACTCGGCGCGAAATGCATCTTTTGCAAATCGGCGATGATCACCCTCGATCACCTGGCCGCTGCGCGCCAGGCGCAAAGCCACGTTACCGAGTACCGTAAGTAATTTGTTTCACGAACTATAACAGTTAGCTAAATCTTCTCTTTTTCTCCTGCTGATATACACTGTCGGTCACAAGGAGAATTTGATGAAAAAATACCAGCGTCTGGCGCAACAAATTATCTCGCAGATTGAGCTTGGCGTATGGCTGCCGGGCGATAAGCTGCCTTCGCTGCGAGAGCAGGTGGCGAGCAGCGGCATGAGTTTTATGACCGTTGGCCACGCGTATCAGATGCTGGAAAGTCAGGGGCGCATTGTCGCCAGACCGCAGTCGGGCTATTACGTTGCCTCGCGCCCGACCGCACATCAGCCTGCTCCACCTGCCCAGGTGATGCGTGACGAAGTGGTGGATATTAACACCTACATCTTCGACGTCTTACAGGCCAGCCGCGACCCGTCCGTTGTTCCTTTTGCCTCCGCGTTTCCCGATCCCCGACTTTTCCCGCTGCAGCAGCTCAACCGTTCGCTGGCGAACGTCAGCAAAACCGCGACGGCGATGAGCGTGATTGAGAACCTGCCGCCGGGTAACGTCGATCTCCGCCACGCCATTGCCCGTCGCTACGCGCAGCAGGGGATGAACATCTCCCCGGAAGAGATCGTGATCACCGCAGGCGCGCTTGAAGCGCTCAATCTCAGCCTGCAGGCGGTAACCGAGCCGGGCGACTGGGTGATAGTCGAAAACCCGTGTTTTTACGGCGCGCTGCAGGCGCTGGAACGCCTGAAGCTCAAAGCGTTGTCGATTGCGACGGATGTCCGCGAGGGGATTGACCTGAATGCCCTTGAACAGGCGCTGAAGGAGTACCCGGTTAAAGCCTGCTGGATCATGACCAACAGTCAGAACCCGCTTGGCTTCACGCTGAGCGCGGAGAAAAAAGCGCAGCTTGTCGCGCTGTTAACGCAGCACAACGTCCCCTTGATTGAAGACGATGTCTACAGCGAGCTCTATTTTGGCCGTGAAAAGCCGCTCCCGGCGAAAGCATGGGATCGCCAGGATATGACGCTGCACTGCTCGTCCTTTTCAAAATGCCTGGTAGCCGGTTTTCGCATCGGCTGGGTTGCGGCAGGAAAACACGCGAGACGCATTCAGCAGTTGCAGCTGATGAGCACGCTCTCCACCAGCTCACCCGTGCAGCTAGCGCTGGTGGATTACCTGGCGACGAAACGCTACGACGCCCATCTGCGCCGGCTGCGGCGTACGCTCGCCGAGCGAAAACAGCAGGCCTGGCAGTCTCTTTTGCGCCATATGCCTGCCGGCGTCAAAATCCACCATAACGACAGCGGCTACTTTTTATGGCTGGAGCTTCCGGCGCAGCTGGATGCGGGTCTGCTCAGCGAAAAAGCCTTAACGCACCACATCAGCATTGCGCCCGGAAAGATGTTTTCCACCTCCGACGCGTGGACACCGTTCTTCCGGTTTAATACCTCCTGGGCCTGGGGAGAGCGAGAAGAGCAGGCGGTCATTCAGTTAGGGAAATTAATTAGTACGATGCTGGAATAAACTTTTCTCCGTTATTTAAATAATCAATTCTTATCCAGATGACGGCGCTGCGAATATTTCGTGGTGCCCTGTCATAGGAAATCTGCATACCGTCTCTCGCGGCTAACTCCTTGTCTATAATCCAGTTAACGGGGAATGCGCCCTCGGTCACACCTTGATGAAATTTCCTGAAGCCGTACGGTGCGGCGCATTTGCGCGGTCTACGTTTAATAAGGGAGATATTTTTACGGCACGGCTGCCGCTAAATTCATTGCGACAGGAGTAACTCTTATGAGCAAACATTTTGCCCGCAGCAGCCTGTGCGCGCTCGGCATGACTATCATGACAGCGCAAGCCGCAGAACCACCAAAGGCCATCGGCGACGGGGAAGGTCGACTGGATATTATCGCCTGGCCGGGATACATCGAACGCGGACAGACGGATAAAAATTATGACTGGGTCACCCAGTTTGAAAAAGAGACCGGGTGTGCGGTCAACGTCAAGACGGCGGCCACGTCGGATGAAATGGTCAGCCTGATGGCGAAAGGGGGATATGACCTGGTCACCGCCTCGGGTGACGCCTCCCTGCGCCTGATAATGGGTAAACGCGTTCAGCCCATTAACCCAGACCTCATCCCCAACTGGAAAACGCTCGACGCGCGGATTGTGAAAGGGGAATGGTTTAACGTCGGCGGGAAAGTCTACGGCACGCCGTATCAGTGGGGGCCAAACCTGCTGATGTACAACACCAAAACCTTCCCGACTCCGCCTGATAGCTGGAGTGTGGTCTTTACCAAACAGGATCTGCCGGACGGTAAAACCAATCAGGGACGCGTGCAGGCGTACGACGGCCCGATTTATATCGCCGATGCGGCGCTCTTCGTCAAAGCCACTCAGCCGCAGCTGGGTATCAAAGACCCTTACCAGCTCACCGAAGCACAGTATGCCGCCGTGCTGAAAGTGCTGCGCGACCAGCACGCGCTGATCCATCGCTACTGGCATGACACCACCGTTCAAATGAGCGATTTCAAAAATGAAGGCGTCGTGGCCTCCAGCGCCTGGCCGTATCAGGCGAATGCCCTGAAGGCTGAGAACCAGCCCGTTGCCACCGTCTTCCCGAAAGAGGGGGTGACCGGCTGGGCGGATACCACCATGCTGCACGCGCAGGCAAAACACCCGATGTGCGCCTATAAGTGGATGAACTGGTCGCTGACGCCGAAAGTGCAGGGCGATCTGGCGGCCTGGTTTGGCTCCCTGCCCGTGGTTGCTGAAGGGTGTAAGGCCAGCACGCTGCTGGGTGATAAAGGCTGCGAAACAAACGGTTATAACGAGTTCGACAAAATCATGTTCTGGAAAACCCCTATCGCCGAAGGCGGCAAATTTGTCCCTTACAGCCGCTGGACGCAGGATTACATCGCCATCATGGGCGGTCGTTAATTGCCCGGGAGCAGAACATGACGTACGCGGTAGAGTTTAACAATGTTTCCCGTCTGTACGGCGACGTACGGGCGGTGGATGGGGTCACCATTGCTATTCGTGACGGAGAATTTTTCTCCATGCTGGGGCCTTCGGGCTCCGGCAAAACCACCTGCCTGCGTCTGATAGCGGGTTTTGAGCAGCTGTCAGGCGGCACGATTTCTATCTTCGGCAAAGAGGCGAGCGAACTGCCTCCCTGGGAGCGGGATGTGAATACCGTCTTTCAGGACTACGCGCTGTTCCCGCATATGTCGATCCTCGACAATGTTGCCTACGGGCTGATGGTCAAAGGCATCGACAAGAAAAAACGTCATGCGCAGGCCCGTGATGCCCTGGAAAAAGTGGGCCTGAGCTTTGCCATTGCCCGCAAACCTTCACAACTTTCCGGCGGCCAGCGGCAGCGTGTTGCCATCGCCCGGGCGCTGGTCAATGAGCCGCGCGTCCTGCTGCTGGATGAACCCTTAGGTGCGCTCGATCTCAAACTGCGTGAACAGATGCAGTTCGAGCTAAAGAAGCTTCAGCAGGAACTCGGCATCACCTTTATTTTTGTCACCCACGATCAGGGCGAAGCCCTTTCCATGTCAGACCGGGTGGCGGTGTTCAATAACGGGCGCATCGAGCAGGTGGATACCCCGCGCGATCTCTACATGCGTCCGCGCACGCCGTTTGTCGCCGGTTTTGTCGGCACGTCCAACGTCTTTGATGCGGGCCTTGCGCAGAAAATATGCGGCATGGAAGGCAGCTATTCCCTGCGCCCGGAACATATTCGCCTTAACGAGGGCGGAGACGTTCAGGTTCAGGGCATCGTGCAGGCCGTTCAGTATCAGGGGGCGGCCACGCGGCTGGAGCTGAAACTTGCCGATGGCGCCAAACTGCTGGTGAGCCAGGCCAATCTCAGTGAAACCTCGTCGCTGAGCGGCATTGCGCCGGGGCAGGCGGTGATGGCGTCGTGGTCACGCGAGGCGATGATTCGCCTGCACGAGGAGAGGTGAAATGGCTATGAGTGTCGCGCATCCTCCCGCCTCGCACGGCCGCTTAAGCCGCATGACGGCGCTGTTCTGGCGTAAACCGTCGCTCGGCCTGTTCCTGCTTCTGCTCGCGCCGCTCATGTGGTTTGGCATCGTCTATTTAGGATCGCTTTTGACCCTGCTGTGGCAAGGATTTTACACCTTTGACGATTTCACCATGGCCGTCACGCCGGATCTGACCCTGGCGAACATTCAGGCGCTTTTCAACCCGGCAAACTACGACATTATCCTGCGCACGTTAACCATGGCGATTGCGGTGACAATTGCCAGCGCCATCCTGGCCTTCCCGATGGCCTGGTACATGGCGCGATACACCCGCGGCAAGTGGAAAGCGTTTTTCTATATCGCTGTGATGCTGCCAATGTGGGCGAGCTACATCGTCAAAGCCTACGCCTGGACGCTGCTGCTGGCGAAGGATGGGGTGGCGCAGTGGTTTCTCAACCATCTGGGGCTGGAGCCGATCCTGACCTCCCTCCTTACGCTCCCGGCGATTGGCGGCAACACCTTGTCCACCTCCGGACTGGGACGGTTTCTGGTCTTCGTCTATATCTGGCTGCCGTTTATGATCCTGCCCGTCCAAGCGGCGCTGGAACGCCTGCCTGCCTCGCTACTGCAGGCCTCAGCCGACCTCGGCGCGCGCCCTCGCCAGACCTTTCGCTACGTCGTTCTGCCGCTGGCGATCCCGGGTATTGCGGCAGGCTCAATATTCACCTTTTCCCTGACGCTGGGGGATTTCATCGTTCCGCAGCTGGTGGGGCCGCCGGGCTACTTCATCGGTAACATGGTCTACTCGCAGCAGGGCGCCATTGGCAATATGCCCATGGCCGCCGCGTTCACGCTGGTGCCCATCGTACTGATTTCACTCTATCTGGCGTTCGTGAAACGTCTGGGAGCATTCGATGCACTCTGAACGCGCACCGCTGTTCCTGAAAGTGGCAGCGTGGGGAGGCGTTATCTTCCTGCACTTTCCGCTGCTGATTATCGCAACCTATGCCTTTAATACCGAAGACGCTGCCTTCAGCTTTCCGCCGCAGGGCCTGACGCTGAAGTGGTTCAGCGTGGCGGCGGGGCGCGGCGATATTATTGAATCAGTGACGTTGTCACTTCAGATTGCCGCGCTCTCCACCGCGATTGCCCTTGTGCTTGGCACGCTTGCTGCAGCGGCGCTGTGGCGAAGCGAGTTTTTTGGCAAGAATGCGATCTCGCTGCTGCTGCTGTTGCCGATTGCGTTGCCGGGGATCATCACCGGTCTGGCGCTGCTGACGGCATTCAAAACGATCAATCTTGAGCCGGGGTTTTTCACCATCGTTGTCGGACACGCCACCTTCTGCGTGGTGGTGGTGTTTAACAACGTGATTGCCCGGTTCAGACGCACCTCCTGGAGCCTGGTGGAAGCGTCGATGGATCTCGGGGCCGACGGATGGCAAACCTTCCGCTATGTGGTGCTGCCCAATCTGGGTTCCGCTCTGCTGGCCGGGGGTATGCTGGCGTTTGCCCTGTCGTTTGACGAGATAATCGTCACAACGTTTACGGCGGGACACGAGCGCACGTTACCGCTGTGGTTGCTCAATCAGCTCGGTCGTCCGCGCGACGTTCCGGTCACCAACGTCGTAGCACTGCTGGTGATGCTGGTGACAACTATCCCCATTCTGGGAGCCTGGTGGCTAACCCGCGACGGTGAGAACATCGCCGGCAGCGGGAAATAACAGTGAATTCAACAGGAAAATGCTATGCAAACACAACTGCTGATAGAGGGAAAACTGGTAACCGGAGAGGGAGAAAAACAGCCGGTCTATAACCCGGCCACTGGAAAACTCCTGCTGGAGATTGCCGAGGCGTCAGCGGCTCAGGTCGACGCGGCGGTTCAGGCGGCCGACCGTGCCTTTGCGGAGTGGGGGCAAACCACGCCGAAAACCCGTGCCGAGTGCCTGCTGAAGCTGGCGGATGCGATTGAAGCGCATGGGGAGGACTTTGCCCGGCTCGAATCCCTCAACTGCGGGAAGCCGCTGCACTGTGCTCTGGGTGATGAAATTCCGGCGGTGGTCGACGTTTTCCGTTTCTTTGCCGGGGCCGCCCGCTGTCTGAACGGGCTGGCCGCCGGGGAGTACCTTGACGGCCACACGTCGATGATCCGCCGCGATCCGGTGGGCGTGGTTGCCTCTATTGCCCCATGGAACTATCCGCTGATGATGGCGGCCTGGAAGCTGGCCCCCGCGCTGGCGGCAGGGAACTGCGTGGTGATTAAGCCCTCAGAGATCACGCCGCTGACCGCGCTGAAGCTGGGAGAGCTGGCAAAAGATATCTTCCCGGCAGGCGTTCTGAACGTCCTGTTTGGCCGGGGGAAAACGGTTGGCGATCCGCTTACCGGGCATGAAAAAGTCCGTATGGTCTCGCTGACCGGTTCGATTGCTACCGGGGAACATATCATCGGCCATACCGCGTCATCCATTAAACGCACCCACATGGAGCTGGGCGGTAAAGCGCCGGTTATCGTCTTTGATGATGCCGACCTGGATGCGGTTGTCGAAGGGGTGCGGACGTTTGGTTTCTACAATGCCGGGCAGGACTGTACGGCGGCCTGCCGGATTTATGCCCAGAAGGGCATCTATGCCGCGCTGGTGGAAAAGCTGGGCGCAGCGGTCGCCAGCCTCAAAATGGGTGCGCCGGAGGATGCCTCTACCGAACTGGGACCGCTCAGCTCGGCCGACCATCTTTCACGCGTCTGTCAGGCGGTCGATGCGGCGAAAGCGCTCGGCCACATCCGCGTTGTCACCGGCGGGAGCAAAAAAGAGGGGGCGGGCTACTACTTCCAGCCAACCCTGCTGGCGGGGGCAAAACAGGACGACGCCATCGTTCAGCGGGAGGTGTTTGGCCCGGTGGTGAGCGTCACCGAGTTTGACGACGAGGCGCAGGTGCTGGCCTGGGCGAACGATTCGCAGTATGGACTGGCGTCATCGGTCTGGACCAAAGACGTGGGCCGCGCCCATCGCCTGAGCGCGCGCCTGCAGTACGGCTGCACCTGGGTGAATACCCATTTTATGCTGGTGAGCGAAATGCCGCACGGCGGCATGAAGTTATCCGGCTACGGCAAAGATATGTCGGTCTACGGGCTTGAGGATTATACGGTCGTGCGGCATGTCATGATCAAACACTAAGCCCGCCATGCCTGGCCGTATGCGCGGCCAGGCGTTTCCCGCGCCCGCCATGAGTGTTACGCAAGATACTCAATTGTAATTATCCGTAATATTTAAGTGGTTATTCTGTAACGAAAAAACTTGATCTGTATCAACATATGACGCATATTGCGTGCGGTTATTTTTTCGGCTCTGGTATACAGAATGACGTTGTATCAAAAGATGTTGGTTTTTTACGCAATCATGGCTTCCATCTGCGCATTAATTACCTGGTTCCTCTCTAAAGACCGCAAACGTATCCGCCTGCTCAGCGCTTTTCTGGTGGGGTCAACCTGGCCAATGAGCTTTCCCGTTGCGCTGCTGGTCTCGCTTTTCTGAAGCACGCTTCCATTTTTAAAAGATGAATATGGCATTCCCGACACGGTAACTGTATAAATACACAGTGCATCGTAAAAGGAGTGCTTATGAACAGTTTTTACTCGCAGCAGGCCGGCTGTTCCGTGCGCTGGCATGACCTGCCCGGCACCGGCGATCCCGTGGTGTTCATTCACGGGCTGGGCTGCGCCTCTTCCTATGAATATCCCCGTGTCGTTCATGACCCGCTGTTTGGCGTGCGCAGAGCGATCCTCATCGATTTGCCCGGCAGCGGCTACAGCGACAAGCCTGAACGCTACAGCTATAAAACCACCGACCAGGCCCACGTTGTGGCGGAGCTGATTGACCACCTGAAGCTGGATGCCTTCTGGTTATACGGCCACAGCATGGGCGGCAGCATTGCTATCGAAACGGCGGGGCTGCTGGCGTCGCGCGTGAAGGGGCTGATGGTGTCAGAGCCTAATTTTCACGCGGGCGGGGGCATGTTCAGCCGGTCTATTGCGGCGCAAACCGAGCAGCAGTTTCTGACGCAGGGCTATGACGCCATGCTCAGCGCGGAAAAAACGGCGTGGGCCGGGTGCCTGCAGAGCAATGCGCCGTATGCCGTCTGGCGGGGCGCATCGAGCCTGGTGGCGGGCGTAGAGCCCGAATGGGAAGCGCAGTTTCTGTCACTTCCTTGCCCGGTAACGTTGATTTTCGGCGAGCTGTCTCTGCCGGATGACGATGTGGAAACTCTGAAGCAAAAGGGCGTCGAGGTGAAAATCATTCCTGCGGCAGGGCATTCAATGTCGTGGGAAAACCCTTCTGCGCTGGCGCAGACGATCGTTGGCTGTATGGCGCGGTGAAAATGGCCCGCATGGCTGCGGGCCGACATCTCAGCGCAATAACGCCTGTAAAGCCCGGCGAGCACCGGGCGGAACATCATGCGGATGCTGGTAATCAATGTTCTCTATCGCGCGGCTATAGAGTGCGACCAGCCAGTCGTATACGTACGCGGTGGCCGCATGCACAGGCTGTTCTCCCAGTCGCGTCAAGCGAGGCTCGGCGCTGCTGACCACTGGCGTAACGAAGATGGCCTGCCCCTTGCGGATGCGGCTTGCCGGACGTGTTGCCACAGGCGTCTGGTCGTAACCCAGCCAGCCAATGAAATTGCCCATCACGGTATGCAGCTGTGCCGCGCTGCTTTTATCCGCTTCGACGATACGCTGAAGCTGTTGAGGCAGATCAAGCCGGTAGCTGGTGACCACCAGCACATCCGCGATTTGCTGTAATACCGAAGGCTCCAGCCCAAGGCGCGCGGCCGTGGCCTCATTGCGGCTCCACTGACGCAGATGATTTATCCAGACTCTGTGCGCCAGACGCGCTTTGTCTTTTGTCTGGAACAGGCCGCTGCTTTCCTGGGTATTCTCGGCAAACAGGTCAATAGTGTCCGTAAACAGCCCGTTCACCTGCTCCTCGCGAGGCTGCTGAACGGCGAGCAGCGTTTCAAAGGCTTTCAGCGGCGGCAGCAGGCCTTCAAGCAGTTCGCCGTGGCGGGCGGCGCTGCTTTGCAGCGTGCGCACCATGTTTTCGGCCTGAGCGCGTCTTGTCCCCGGCTCTTCAACCAGCGGTGCCAGATAGCTCTGCATAAGCGATGAGAGCTCCTGTCGCAGCAAGCCTTTCAGCGTGCCGAGACGCTTCTGTCGCTGCGCGGGCAGCGTGGCCTGAGACAGCCACTCAATGACGCGCTGCATGCTGTGGCTGTCCAGCGCCTGCAGCGTGCCCCAGCGTAAACCCGGCTTTCCAAGCAGATGCTGTACGGCTTCATCGAGATTCTGTCGGGTGGTAAAGCGGGCGTCGTGAGGGGTAATCGCCCACACCAGCCCCGGCAGGGCCGATTCTTCAGCAGGCTGCGTCTCCTTGACCCAGTTCATCAACACTTTTGCTTTTTTTGCCGTGTGTTCGTGCTGCGCCGTCGCGTTGCAAATCACCAGCACATCCGGCTGAAGCTGTTGACGGTAATGCTCGAGCAGCCACTGGGACTTCGCCTGGCGTAGCGGGTCGGCACGGTTATCTTCAAAAACCGGAATATCAATAATATCGACGTTATCCAGCGCGCCGTTCTCAACCGGCAGCACCAGCTCGCGGGTCAGGAAGGCCAGCACGTCGACGGGGATGCTGATGGCGTTTAGCATTTCACCGCTATTCAGCGGATGAAGCAGCGTCTCCTGCGCGTCCTGAAGATCTAACGTGCCGTCGTGCGTCAGGAATCCTTCACCCGGCAGGCCAAAGCTGTCCACCAGCAGGCTAAGCGGGGCAGCAAGCTCGCCGGCATGACTGGTCTGGTGCAGCACATGGGCCAGTTTTAACCACTGCTGGGTCAACTCCTGCTGCTCGCCCCACAGCAGCGACCAGACGCTGGCCCGCGTGCTGAGATCGAGAGAAGGCACCAGCCTGGCGAACTCATGCCACAGGGCATCATCAATTTGTTGTTTAGCGGCGGGTACGGTGCTTTGCCAGAAGCGGGCTATCGCACCCACTTCCTGAGCCGTGATACCGGGCACGCCCTGCGGCTGGCGCAGCCCGCGCCATTTCTCCAGACGTGTCTCAATGACCGCCTTATCTACCGCGCGCATCTGCGGATGCAGCGTCGAGCGGGCAATAAACAGCTGTACCAGCTCGGCCTCGGTGACCAGGCTTAGACGCAGCGGGAACGCCTCATCCGCCACCTCCGGGCTTTCCCGTGTGAAGCGGACGGCCATGTTGGTCAGGGCATGTCCCGGATTGATATGCGAAAAATAGTCAAAGGTGCGCTGGCCCGGCGTCACGTTCAGGCGTCCATTACCGCTGCCGCACAGGGATAACAGCAGATGGGCTTTCGCGCTCTGCGAATGACCGTAAAGCCCAATGCTACTCTGGCGCGTCATGGCGCGTTCAATGGCCTGCTCCCGCGCCTGCGCCGCGTTGATGCGAGCAAGCAGGGCGTCAGCATCGTTATCCAGCACAGGGGCGTTCAGGCGCGTCTCATTAATCCATCCGATTAAGGCCTGAGTGGTGGTCGTCGTCGCTGTCATTTCAGGTATACGCTCCCGCTGTCGATCCAATAGTGGCTACCGCTGTGTCGGCGATCGGCCAGGGTATTCAGTTTGAAGGTTAATGCGTCAGGTGCAACCGGCGTGCCGTCCTGCAGCCAGGCATCGCTCAGCTCGAAGGCCTCAGGGCCTTCCTGCTTGCTGCCGCCGCAGAGCTTCAGCCGCACGTTCAGCACGCCGTCACCGGCAATGGCTTTCGCCAGTTCAGCCGAGTTGATGCTGAGCGTGTAGAGCGGCGTGGCGGGCCAGCGCGCGTTCGCCAGCTGGCGGAAGCCGAGGGTGACGTTACCGCGCAGCGGGAAGTGCACACGCGCGTCGAGCTTCGCGCCCGGCTTATCGAGGTCGATATCCTGATACCAGACGTTTTCCTCGCGCAGGGTATTAACGGTGTTATCCAGCACGCCGAGATACCGCACGGTTGAATACGCGCCAATGTCCGCGGCTTTAAAGTTGAAGCGCGGCAGACGCAGGTCCAGCGCCAGGCTGCAGAGCATGGCCCCCACGGCGGCCGTCGATTTCGGGTTGCCAATGCGCCCCTGCTGGCTGAACGGATACCACTCGTGCACCTGGTATTTATCCAGCCAGACGATGCGGTTGACCGGCACCGGCTGCAGATGACGAATCAGCGCCTGAACGCCAGGCAGGCAGCCGGGGCGTCCGGTGATCAGCAGAATATCGCAGCTGTAATGCGATATCGCCTCGCACACCGCGTGAAGCGGCGAGGCCAGCGTAAACTGCCCGGCCAGCATCGCATCCTGCATTTCGCGGAAATTCACATGCAGCGGCACCGCGAACAGGTCAAACGCGTCTGAACCCCCGGGCAGGGCATGGTCGATCGCCTGCTGCAGGTAATTCATAACGTTGCGGGTTGGTTTCTGCGGCAGGAGATCGCCAAAGGTGGCATGCAGACCGGACAGCGGATCGTCAACGTCGCTCGATTCCCACGCGGCAAGAATGGCGTGGCCAATCGGCATAAACAGCTGAAGCGCCGTTTGCTGACGGAGCACGGCCTGGGTATCGACGCGCCCGGAGTCGCCGAACAGCGACGCCATCAGCAGCGAGGCGTCCGCGATACCGGATTTCTGCAGCTGCGTTTGCAGCGCGGGCAACACGTAGCGCTGAATCACGTCCAGAAGCGTATCGTCGCCCGCGACCTTAAAGCCTTCACGGAACAGCAGCTGCGGGGTGATTTTGACGTTATTGCCGGAGCCGTCATCCAGCTGATAATGAGTGATCGCCATATCCGTTGTGCCGCCGCCGATGTCGATGGACGCGACGCGCAGCGCGCGGCCCGGCTGGCTACCGGGCTCAGGCTCACGGTCCGGGCGGGCCAGGGAGGCGAAGAAGGCTTCGGTCTGACCGCCAAAGCGGGAGATCGCTTCGTTATACAGCCAGACCAGCTGACCGCAGCTGGCTTCATCCCACTCCATCTGGATTTCAGGCACCGGCACCACGCTTTTATCCTGCTGTTTGCGGGTGACAAAATCCTCATCCTGCGGGTGCCAGCCCATCGCTTTCCAGACGATGGCGATGGCTTCGAACATGCGGCGACGGAAAATCTCGCGCTCCTGCTTGGGCATGGCCGAGGGCAGGGTCAGGATGAGGGTGCGCAGCTGGCGCGGCGACGCCGGGAAGCCAAGACGCAGGCGCGTGGCGACGCTGTTGATCTGCCCCAGCGCCTGCGCCAGCAGCTCGCACAGCATGTGCGTCATCAGCGTGCTGCGGCTGTACTGCGGCGAGAAGACCGGCAGGCGCTCGTCCTGCGGCAGCGTGAAGAGCGGCTCGCCGTCATCGTTCATCAGGTTCATCAGCGGAAACGCGGTGGCAAGCGGCTCACGCTGGGTTTTGCTGTTCATCTGGCTAAAGCGCCAGTCCTGCACGACCGGCGTTTCATCCCACAGGTAGCGACGCGGGCTGGAGATGCCGCTGTTGCCTTCAGTCCCCAGACGCTGCATCGCCAGCTTGCGCGCTTCATCGCCCACGCGAACAATCGACGGCCAGACAAAGGCGTCTTCGCGACCGCTTTCAACCGAGAAGTGCTGCTTGCCAAAGCGCGCTTCCGAAAACTCAAGACGGCTGGTGAACAGGGGCGCATTCAGGAACTGCGGCTCGCTTAGCGAGCGGACCTGCAGCTCGGCGGTCTGGCGCAGGCCATCGTTGGCGTCGCCGTGGTCTTCAATAATGACGCCGCAGGTGTGGGTATTGCCCACGTCGAGGATCAGGTCGACCGGAATGGCTGGCGTGCTGAGCGTATGGGTGACAAATTTCACTTCCGGTACGGTGAGCTGTTCACCGAGCATGGTCAGCAGGTTAAGCCAGTGGGCCTGATATTCAAAACTGCGCATCGCCTGCTGCAGGTCGCGTTCAGAGCGGTTCTCAACGCCGTCGGCATACTGGGTAAACGCCTCGCGCAGCCAGCCGTCAATCCAGGTCTGGTCGAGGAAACTTTCAACTTCGTTGTCTCGCCAGGCCAGCGCGAATCGGGTCCCGTTGAGAATATCGTTTTCAACCGGGGACAGGGCGGACGTGGCGTGTTCGGCAATCTGACTGTCAAGGGCGAGCGTGACGCGGTGCGTATTTCCTGCCGTGTCCGGGGTGTCAAGCTTGCGCACCTGAACGCGCGCCCAGTTATCCGGCCCATCAACGAAGGTTCGCGGCGGGTTGAAGCGCAGGAACGGAACCGGAAGCCAGACGCCGTCCAGCACCGCCAGGGACTGATGCAGCGGGATGGTGGTTTCCGGCTTAACCACTTCAGGCTGCCCGCCGTTCGTGCCCGGCACGGTATAGCGCCCGTTAACCAGGTCGAAATCGAGCCGCAGCAGCGGGCCGTTCGCGGTTTTACGTACGAAGCGCCCGTTGCTGGCGGTGTCCTGCGGCGTCAGACCGAAATCGAGGAACTGCACGCCGCTGTTGGCAATAAGCGTGACGCTTTGTTTATAGTCGCAAAGATTAACCAGCATAGGATCAGGCACCTGCTTTCTTGAACGTCAGGGGAACGACGGTATTGGCATCATAACGGGCGCGACATTCTGCGATATCGCTGGCGCCTGCTTTACAGGCAACCTCCGGCATCGGGTAGCGGGAGCCGTCGGTACAGCGGGCAGTACCGCGACTTTTAATCATCAGCTCGCCGTTGCTGTGCAGGCCGGAGAAGACCTCCGCGCGGCAGACAACGTTGTCGCCATGGACAACCCGGGCGAAGCCTTTATTGTTCTGGATCTGATAGCGCATTGACGGCGGCTTGCCGGTGACCGGATCTTTCACGTCCAGAACCGCACGCCAGGTACCGTTCAGGAAACGCGTCGATCCCGCTTTCACCTGATTCGCCTCCATCACCATGGCGTCTTTCGGGATGGCGACAATCACCACCGGAGCAGGCTGTGGCGCAGGAGCGGCCGGAGCCGCTTCTTTTTCTTTGCTGGCCACGACCTCTGCCTGATGCAGCGGTAATTTCAGGGCCAGCGGCTCAACCGCTTTGATCGGCTTTGGCGCAATCTCTACGGGCTGAGGGGCGGGCACCGGGGCGGGCTCAGCGGAAGGCGACTGTTTTGGCCACAGCAGCGGTGCGGCAATGGCGGCAACGATCGCGACGGCAACCGGCAGCGTCCACAGGGGAACGCGGCGCTTTTTCGCGACGATCGGTACAGCCGGTTCCTGAACGGGTTGCGCAACGGCCGGTGCCGGCTCAGGCTCATACAGATCTTCCGGCGTGATACGCACCACTGTGGAAGGGGCGATCAGCGGCTCGTCGGCGTGTTCAAAGGCCACCACAGGTTCTGGCTCAGGCTCGGGATCAGGAACTTCAATCACAACGGGGGCGGGCTCAGGGACCAGCGATTCACGCAGGCAGTCGAGAACATCGTCGCGCGCATTCTCGTTCAGGTTGACGAACCCCCAGAAGCTGATGACCGGCTTTCCGTCCACCAGGAAGAGGAAGTTTTCACCCGGGAACTGAAACGCCTTTGACAGCAGAGAGCCAAAAAGCTGCTGTGCGGTTTTGGGCGACTGGAGGCATTTCTTGCTTAACGACTCAACGCTGGCGAGCGTGTTTTCCAGATAGCGCAGGGCGCGATAACGGTCATCTTCATCGGCCGCTTTCCAGCTGGTTACGCTCCCTTCGACGGGGGAATACCAGTCCACGCGGTCACCGCTGTCGTTGACCTGAGGAATAGCCAGACAGTCGACGATGGCCTGTTGTTTGCGCAACCGGAGCGCTTCCCGGATTTGTAACGCTGATTCAAAAACGGCTTGTCCGCCGCCGCCAACGGCCTGAAAGTCATCCAGGTTACCGCTGCGTAAAAGAGTTTTTGCCACGATTTGATCCCATATACTTCTTCACACCGTTACTTTAACGAAACGAGGAAGCAACCAAACGGGGGAAGAGACGCTAAAAGGACCGATTTCTTGCGGCATAGAAAGTGACGGTTGTGCTTGACGAATAATGGCCCTTAAGGCAAATCACCTTTTTGGGCGCTGGCTGTTAAAACAGCAAAAAACGCGGCTTTAGAATAACCTGATAGTGTTTCGTTATTTGCCAGGTCATATCGCCTGTGCTGTTATTACTGTCTTATATAATAAAACTGTCAGGGTTATAACCATGTCTACAGGGAAAACACTGCTCGCCCTTGCGCTGAGCGCGCTGTTACCAGCCGGTGCCGCATGGGCGGCAAACAACGACACCCTTATTTACTGTTCTGAAGCGTCTCCCGAGTCCTTCAACCCGCAAATCGCCAGCTCTGGCCCGTCTTTTGTGGCCAGCTCTCAGGTACTGTACAACCGCCTGATCAATTTCGACCCGGTGAAAAACACACCGGTTCCGTCGCTGGCGGAGTCCTGGACGATTTCGCCGGACGGTAAGACGTATACCTTTGCCCTGCGCAAAGGGGTGAAGTTCAACAGCAATAAATACTTCAAACCGACGCGCGACTTTAACGCCGATGACGTTATTTTCTCGGTTCTGCGTCAGAAAGACCCTAAACACCCTTATCACAACGTGTCGCAGGGCAACTACGAATACTTTAACGATGTCGGGCTTGATAAGCTGATTCAGGACGTGAAAAAGGTCGACGACTATCACGTCCAGTTCACCCTCAGCGAGCCTAACGCCGCGTTTCTGGCCGACTGGGGGATGGATTTCGCCTCCATTCTCTCCGCCGAATACGCCGACGCGATGCTGAAAAAAGGCACGCCTGAAAACGTAGACACCTGGCCGATTGGTACCGGGCCGTACGTCCTGCAGCAGTATAAGGTAGATTCGCTGATCCGCTACGTCGCGAACCCGAACTACTGGGAAGGCGAAGTGCCGACGAAGCATCTCATCTTCTCCATCACGCCAAATGTAGAAACCCGCCTGGCGAAGCTGCAGACCAACGAGTGCCAGATCATTCCTGCACCGTCCCCGGTTCAGTTTGACGCCATCAAGAACAACAAAGACCTGACGCTGCACTCGGTCGATGCGCTGAACGTCGGCTATCTGGCGTTCAACACCGAGAAAAAACCGTTTGATAACGTGCTGGTCCGTCAGGCGCTTAACTACGCGACCGACAAGAAGGCCATTGTTAACGCGGTCTTTATGGGATCCGGTACGGTGGCAAAATCGCCGATCCCGCCAAATATGCTGGGCTTTAATAAAGACCTGAAGGACTACAGCTACGATCCTGAAAAAGCGAAAGCGCTGCTGAAGCAGGCGGGGCTGGAGAAGGGGGCGGAAGTCACGCTGTGGTCAATGCCGGTTCAGCGTCCTTATAACCCGAACTCGCGCCGTATCGCAGAGATGATCCAGAGCGACTGGGCGAAAGTCGGCGTGAAGGCCAAAATTGTCTCTTACGAGTGGGGTGAATATCTCTCCGGAATGCGTAAAGGCGAACATGACTCCGCGCTGTTTGGCTGGATGTCCGATAACGGTGACCCTGATAACTTTGCCGACGTGCTGCTGGGCTGCAACAGTATTAAAACCGGATCAAACGCCGCGCGCTGGTGCGATAAGGGTTATGATGCTCTGGTGCAAAAAGCGAAGCTGACCAGCAGCCCGGCCGAGCGCGCGAAACTTTACGGCCAGGCGCAGGAGATCTTCTACCAGCAGGCGCCGTGGATCGCACTGGCAAACGGGAAAACGTTCTATGCAACCCGCAGCAACGTGACCGGATACAGCGTGAGCCTGATGGGCAGCGATTTCTCTAAGGCGAAGCTTAACTAATATGTTGCCCGGTGGCGCTGCGCTTACCGGGCCTACGGTTCCCCTGTAGGCCGGGTAAGGCGCAGCCGCCACCCGGCGATTCACAAGGAGTGACAATGTCACATTTAAACGAAGTTACCGCCCGTGTGGATGCCGCTATTGAAGAGAGCGTCATCACCCATATGAATGAACTGCTGATCGAATTAAGCGATGACGCAGAGCTCAGCCGTGAAGAACGCTACACCCAGCAGCAGCGTCTGCGTACCGCGATTTCGCACCACGGTAAGCAGCATAAAGAGGAGTTGGACGCGCGTGAGGAACAGCTGACCAAAGGCGGCACCATACTGTAGCGATCAAAACTGTCGCCGCGCCACCAGCCAGGCCCCGACGACCAGCATCACCGCGCCGCACGCCGGGCCAATCAGGGCGCGCAGCGGAACGCCGTTGCTCCTTAGCACGTCCATCACCAGCCCGCCAATCAGCTGGCTTGCTACCAGCACGGCGATAGTCGTCGCCGCGCCAACGTTCTGATACCCGCTGATACTGGCAAACACAAAAAACGACCCCAGCAGCCCCGGGATAAGCGTCCACCAGCGCACCGTTGCGGCCAGCTCGCTGAATCCGGCGACGCCCTGTTTCAGCAGCAGAATGCTGACAAACAGCACAATGCCGACCAGGGAGTTCAGCAGCATCGCGATAAGAATGGTGGAGGAGGACTGGGTGATACGCACCATTAAAGTGTTTTGCACCACCAGACCAATTCCCGCCGCCACCAGAAACGCCAGCGTCAGTGACTGATTCATGGGATAGCGTCCGGATCGCTGCGCTCGTCCAGCTGCAGCTGCATAAAGGTCAAGTCCAGCCAGCGGCCAAACTTGGTTCCCACCTGCGGCATCTGCCCCGTGGTGACAAAACCAAGCGTTTCGTGGAGGTGAATCGAGGCATGGTTTTGCGCTTCAATACCGGCCACCATTACGTGTTTACCGATGGCGCGGGCCTCGTTAATCAGCGCGACCATCAGCGTGCGGCCAATGCCTTGTCCCTGATGATCCGGGTGGACGTAGACCGAATGCTCAACCGTATGACGGAAACCGTCGAAGGCGCGCCAGTCGCCGAAAGAGGCGTAACCGGTGATAACGCCGTTTTCCTCGCTCACAAGAACCGGGTAACCCGCGAGCGTGCGCGCCTCAAACCAGGCGATTCGGTTATCGGTATCGACGGTTTTATCGTTCCAGATCGCGGCAGTATGCAGCACCGCGTGGTTGTAGATTTCGCCTATCGCAGCGCAGTCTTCCTTGCAGGCATGACGAACGATCATGATTAACCCTCTGTGTGTTGTTCACTATAGTATTACGTTATTCCTACGATATTACACAACCGTATAGCCCGAACGCTACGGCATAAGCCATATTTTTTTGTTATCAAAAGCCCATTGAAATGCCTTTCATACACTATAGTATGACGTCATGAACACCATAACAGACACAATGAATCAACGGATTAGCGCAAGAATTCGCCTTGAACGCGAGTCTCGCGGATGGTCCCTGAGCGAGCTTGCTGACCGGGCAGGGGTCTCGCGCGCGATGATCCACAAGATTGAACGCGGAGACAGCAGCCCGACGGCCACCTTGCTGGCCCGCCTGTCCGGCGCGTTTGGCATCAGCATGTCAACGCTTATTGCCCGGGCCGAAATGCAGGAGGGCAAGCTGCTGCGCCTTGCAAACCAGCCCGTCTGGCGAGATCCGCAGACGCACTACCTCCGCCGCCATGTTTCTCCCCGCACCGATCTGCCCATCGACCTTGTTCAGGTTGAACTGCCCGCGGGCAGCGATGTTCCGATGCCTGCATCTTCTTACGCGCTGGCACGTCAGCTTATCTGGCTCCAGTCCGGCGAGCTGGTGTTTCAGGAGGGCGATACGCGCCACGAAATGCACGCCGGAGACTGTCTCGAGCTGGGGCCGCCAAATGACTGCAGGTTCATCAACGAAACGAATGAAACCTGCATCTATCTGGTTGTACGGCTTAACCAGTCTGCCTCGTAATGCTAATGCGATAACGCCGATCGTGAGCCAGGCTGTAATGACATTTGTACCAGAAGGAGATCCCGATGAATCAACCTGTTTCGCAAAATCGCCGCTGGGTACTGGCCTCTCGTCCGCAGGGTGCGCCGGTCGCGGAAAATTTTCGTCTCGAAACGCAGCCTGTTCCCGCCCCGGCTGAAGGGCAGCTTTTGCTGCGCACCGTCTGGCTGTCGCTGGACCCTTATATGCGGGGGCGCATGAGCGATGCGCCATCCTATTCACCACCGGTTGAGCTGGGCGCGGTGATGGTGGGGGGAACGGTTAGCCGCGTTGAGCAGTCAAATCATCCCGACTTCAAAGCCGGTGAGTGGGTGCTGGGCTACAGCGGCTGGCAGGAGTATGAACTCTCGGACGGCAGCGGCCTGGTGAAGCTGGGCGAAAATCCGTCACATCCTTCCTGGGCGCTGGGTATTCTGGGCATGCCGGGCTTTACCGCCTATATGGGATTGCTGGATATCGGGCAGCCAAAAGCGGGCGAAACGCTGGTGGTCGCCGCGGCGACAGGCCCGGTTGGCGCGACCGTCGGGCAGATCGGTAAAATCAAAGGTTGCCGGGTGGTCGGGGTCGCCGGTGGGGCTGAAAAATGCCGCCATGCCGTTGAGGTCCTCGGGTTTGACCTCTGTCTGGATCACCACGCGGCCGACTTTGCCGAACAGCTGAAACGCGCCTGCCCGAACGGGATTGACGTCTATTATGAAAACGTCGGCGGGAAAGTATTTGACGCCGTGCTGCCGTTACTGAATACCTCCGCGCGCGTCCCGGTGTGCGGTCTGGTGAGCGGCTACAATGCGACGGGCCTGCCCGAGGGGCCGGATCGCCTGCCGCTACTGATGGCGACCATCCTGAAGAAACGCATTCGTATGCAGGGCTTTATCATCGGCCAGGATTACGGTCACCGCATTAAGGAGTTCCAGGAAGCGATGGGACGCTGGGTGCAGGAGGGCAAAATTCACTATCGCGAACAGATAACGGACGGGCTGGAGAACGCGCCCGAGGCGCTGATTGGCCTGCTTGAAGGGCGTAACTTCGGCAAAGTCGTGATTCGCGTCGCGAGTGACAATAAATAAACGGCACTATGGCGGGGTTTCCCGCCATATTTATTTGTGAAGATACGATATATTGTCTTTAATTAACGGACATGGCATTTCGCGTCCGCATCCCGGATGGGCCCGAAACCAATAAAAAAACAAATTTTGCTTTTTTGATGTTTTTACGTACTTCCCACCACCAGGCATGACGATACAGGATATATCGGACCGGCGTCGTTTTATTAAAACTGGCGTTTAAAAATAGCATTAAGTTTTAGCTACAGGAATTGAACATGCTTGATTTGGACCACTTAGAAAAAGCCCAAAGGGTCAGTCTTACCATGCAAGTTGAACACAGTTTGAAAGGAGCGTTAATTACAGGCTCACTCAAACCTGGGGCACGACTGATTACGAAAGAGATCGCCGATAAATTAGGAACCAGTATTACCCCTGTTCGCGAGGCGCTGTTGCGCCTAGTGTCATCAGGGGCGTTACACGCCACGCCGGCGCAGGCATTTCTGGTTCCGGAGGTCACGCTGGAGCGCTATAACGAGATTAACGCCATCCGCAAGCAGCTTGAGCCGATGGCGGTCGCCGCAGCCTGTCAGAATATGTCTGACAGCAAACTGGAGGCGTTGCGCAAATTGTCGGATGCCTTTCATGAGGCCATGCGCAACGGGAACGTCCAGCAGGCATTGCATGCGAATCGCGTCTTCAGGTTTACGCTTTATCAGTATGCAGAAATGCCAACGCTTAATGCCTTAATTGAGCAGCTCTGGGTGCGCATCGGGCCCTGTATGAACTATCTGCATCAGGAGCTTAACGACATCAAAGCCTCGACATATCACTATGACGAACTGCTTTCCGCCCTTGAGCGAAGAGATGTTGTTGCCTGCCAGAAGGCGATTGATAAGGTGATTGATGAAGCGAATTTGCTTTTACAGCGACAATATTTTAACTAAGAGATTATTTAGCAGAGCGACTATATTCCGCCCCTAATTATTTATCTGGTGAATAACTCCTGATGGTTTATTGCCATCAGGAGCGTTATTTCATTAATAAGATAAACTTTTCTTTTCGCTTACTCGAAGCGATAAGAGACCGACAGCCCGACCCCGTAGTTACGGCCCGGTGCAGGCTCGTAATAACGACCGTTAGACTCGTTGACAATAACCGAGCCCGCGTACTCTTTATCGAACAGGTTATCGACGCGGCCAAAGACATCCATGCCCCAGCTGCCGTAGTTGAATTTGTACCCGGTGTTCAGCCCGACCACAGTATAGGACGGCGCTTTCGCCGTATTCTCGTCGTCGGCCATGATATCGCTCATGTAGCGCACGTCAGAGCCCGCGTACCAGCCTTCCTCCGGCTGCCAGCCAAACGAGGCGTAACCCATGTTGCGGGCAATGCCCGGCATCCGGTTACCGTTACAGTCTGCGTCGCTGCAGACGTTAGTCCGGTAGGTGGCATCCAGATACGTCCACGCCATCTTCAGCTTCCAGTTGTCAGCAAACTGCTGGTCGAGGGAGACTTCCACCCCCTGACGACGGGTTTTACCGGCATTTTTATAGCTGGTACGCCCGCCAGAGCTGGCATCCACCACGATCTCATCATCCGTATCTGTGCGGAACAGCGCCGCGGTCAGCAGGCCATTGCCGATGCGGGTTTTGCTGCCCACTTCATACGTGTTGTTGGTGGACGGCTGCAGGCCGATGTTCAGGCCGCCCTGGTTATCGGCGCGATAGGAAAGCTCGTTGATGGTTGGCGTTTCGAATCCACGTCCTGCGGCAGCGTAGAGGTTCCATCCGTCCGTCACCGCATACTTCACGGAACCGGCCGGGAGCCACTTGTGATAGCTCGCGTCACCGCTGTCGTCACCGTTGCCCGGCGTAACGTAATGGTCGTTGGAATCAAACCACACCGAGCTGTAGCGCACCCCCGCATCCACCGACAGTTTCTGCGTCAGCTGCCAGCTGGTTTGCAGGTAAGGGTCAACGTTCCACATCAGGTTACGTTCGTTTCGACGCTTGTCACCCTTCACGCCGTAATCCGGCACGCCGTTGTTCATCACGAAGTTCTCGTATCCGCGACGATCTTCGCTCAGGTTTTCGTAGTTCAGGCCGGTAGTAAAGGTCACCGGCACCAGCAGCTCGCCGCGGTGCGTCCAGCGGGTATCGATACCCTGATAATGACGCTGCATATCAATCACGCCGCCGGAGTGGGAGGCTTTCAGCTGCGGCTGATACGGAATCGACTGGTACTGCGTCATTTCACGTTCGCCGGCGTACATCATTACGCTGAGGTCGTCCTGAGCGCTGAGCTGGCGGTCGTAGCGCAGGCCGGCCTGGGTCTGCTTGATGGTCTTGCGGGTGTTGTACTGATCGCCGCGTGGAGATTGACGCGGGTTATTTTGCCACTCCTGATAGCTCAGCCCGCCCGGATCGTTGGCCTTCATGTCCACGCTGTTGAAAATCAGCGTCAGCTTGCTGACGTCGTCAATGCGCACGCCCAGTTTGGCGTTAGCGAGGTTCTTCCGCGCGCCGCTGTGGTCGCGGTAGCCTTTGGTGGTGAAACGGGTGGTGGAAACGGTGTAATCCACATCGCCCGCGTGGGTGCCGTCACCCATCGCGCCGGTGGCTTTCATGCCGTAGCGCCAGGTACCGTAGCTGCCGTAATAGCTGCTGGCTTCAATGGTCGGCGGCTGCTGCCCGGTCTGGGTGTTGATGTTAATCACGCCGCCGGAGGCGTTCCCGTACAGGGCCGAGAAGGGGCCGCGCAGCACTTCAACGCTCTCCACGCTAGAGAGATCGATGTTGGACGTCTGGCCCTGTCCGTCCGGCATGGTGGCAGGGATACCGTCGACATACATGCGGATACCGCGCACGCCAAACGTTGAGCGGGCACCAAACCCACGCATTGAAAGCTGGAGATCCTGGGCATAGTTCTGGCGGTTCTGAATTTGCAGTCCCGGGACGCTGCCCAGAGATTCAGACAGGTTGATGCGCGGCGCGGCGTGGCGCATGTCATCGCCATTGACGACGCTGACCGCGGCCGGGGTATCCAGTTCCGATACGGTTTGCGGCGTGGCGCTGACGATCATGGTCTGTTCCTCCGCGCTCATTGCGGTTAGCGGCGCGAAAATAACGGGAACCAGCAGCAGCGGGAGAGAAGCCTTACGGGCAGAAATGATTTTCATGAATAAAACCGGTTGTGGTGTATAAACGAACCAAATGGAACATGTCCATACATGTTAAAGGTTTTGTAAATGTTTTGAAAACTATAACCGCACATTGCGTTAATGAAAGGCGAAGCGCGAAAGAAAAACTCCACATTCACTTCATTAATGATTACTATTCTCATTATCAAAAGGCAATGCCATGACGTTGTCTGCCGGAAGTGATGTCAGCCCAAACCCCTCTTTTCAGAAAAGGAATTGTTATGTCTTTACGTCATCTGTGCTCGCCGCGTCTGAGCCTGTCACTGCTGTCTGCCACTTTACTGCTTGCCGGGACGTTCCAGGTGCATGCCGCCGAAGAGGTGCTGCGTAAAGCGGTGGGCAAAGGGGCGTATGAAATGGCGGTCAGCCAGCAGGAGAATGCGCTGTGGGTGGCGACCTCGCAAAGCCGCAAAACCGATAAGGGCGGAGTTATCTATCGCCTTGATCCGGTTACGCTGGACGTGACGCAGGCGATTCACAGCGATCTCAAACCCTTTGGCGCCACGCTCGACGGCGCGACGCAAACCCTGTGGTTTGGCAACACCCTCAACGGCGCGGTGACGGCCATCGATGCGAAAACGGGCGACGTGAAAGGGCGACTGGTGCTCGATAATCGCCAGCGCAGTGAAACCGTCAAACCGCTGCAGCCGCGCCAGCTGGTGGCGGATGACGCGAGCAACACGATTTACATCACCGGTGTCGGCAAAGAGAGCGTGATTTGGGTGGTGGATGGCGCAACGCTGAAGCTAAAAGAGACCATTGCCAATACCGGTACGTACAGCACCGGCCTGGCGCTGGATGCTCAGGCAAAACGTCTGTACACCACGAATGCGGACGGCGAGCTGGTAACCATTGATACGGCGACCAATAAAATCCTGAGCCGCAAAAAAGTGCAGGATGACGGCAAAGAGCACTTCTACCTGAACATCAGCCTCGATACCGCCGGCCAGCGCGCGTTCCTGACCGATTCAAAACAGCCGGAAGTGCTGGTGGTGAGCCTGAAAGACGGCAGCGTGATGGAGAAGATCGCCGCGCCTGAATCACTGGCCGTCCTGTTTAACCCAACGCGCAATGAGGTTTACGTGACGCACCGTGAAGCCGGTAAGGTGAGCGTGATTGACGCGAAAACGTATAAGGTCACAAAAACCTTCGACACGCCGGTTTACCCGAACAGCCTGGCGCTCTCTGCGGATGGCAAAACCCTGTACGTGACGGTGAAACAAAAATCCACTCGCCAGCAGGAAGCCACTCAGCCTGACGACGTTATTCGTATCGCGCTGTAAGATAAAAAAAGGGAAGGCATTTGCCTTCCCTTTTTAATGCTTACCGGATGCTTAACGCGAGGTTTCTTCTACCAGCGGTGCGTCGTGTTTTTCATCGTCGTGATGAACCGGCGCGGTGCTGTGAATTTCGTGAACGCGCTTACGCACGCCGAACCAGCCGGCAATCAGCAGTACCGCCAGCAGCGGAATGGTCGCGATGGTGTAGGTACCGTTCGGGTAGTCGAACGCCATCAGCACCAGCACGCTGAACAGGAACAGCAGGGTGAGCCAGGAGGTCACCGGTGCGCCCGGCATCTTGAAGCTCACATCAGCCGCTTTGCCTTCTTTGATCGCTTTGCGCAGACGCATCTGGCAGACCACAATGAAAGCCCAGGAGGCGATAATCCCCAGTGCAGCCACGTTCAGAACGATCTCAAATACGCGGGACGGCACCAGATAGTTCAGGAACACGCCAAAGACGTAAACCACCAGCGTTGCCAGAATCCCCGCATAGGGAACCTGCTGCTTGCTCATTTTCGACATGAACTTCGGCGCAGAACCGCCCATCGACATAGAGCGCAGGATACGGCCGGTAGAGTAAAGGCCTGAGTTCAGGCTGGAGAGCGCTGCCGTCAGAACCACGATGTTCATGATACTGCCAACGTAAGGCACGCCCAGCTTAGAGAAGAAGGTCACAAACGGACTCTGACCGGCCTGATAGGCAGTCCACGGGAGCAGCAGAACCAGCAGCACCACGGAACCGACGTAGAACAGACCGATACGCCAGATCACGCTGTTAATGGCTTTTGGGACCATAGTCTGCGGATCTTTACATTCACCTGCTGCGGTACCCACCAGTTCGATGGAGGCGAAGGCGAACACCACGCCCTGAACCAGGACCAGCGCAGGCAGCAGACCGTGCGGGAAGAATCCGCCGTTATCGGTTATCAGGTGGAAGCCGGTGGCATTGCCGTCCAGCGGCTTGCCGCTGCCGAGGAAGACGGTACCCACGACCAGGAACACCACGATGGCCAGCACTTTAACCAGCGCAAACCAGAACTCCATCTCCGCGAACCACTTCACGCCGATCATGTTCATGGTGCCGACAATCGCCAGCGCGCCAAGCGCAAAGACCCACTGCGGCACATCGCCAAACGCGCCCCAGTAGTGCATATACAGCGCAACGGCGGTGATATCGACAATACCGGTCATCGCCCAGTTGACGAAGTACATCCAGCCCGCAACGTAGGCCGCTTTTTCACCGAGGAATTCACGGGCGTAAGAGACGAAGCTTCCGCTGGAAGGGCGATGCAGTACCAGTTCGCCCAGCGCACGAAGAATAAAGAAAGAGAAGATCCCGCACACCAGATAGACCAGGGCGAGAGCAGGGCCAGCCATCTGCAGACGCGCACCCGCACCTAAAAACAGACCCGTTCCGATAGCGCCGCCGATGGCGATCATTTGAACCTGACGGTTGCCCATCGCTTTGTGGTAGCCCTCTTCGTGGGAGTTCAACCAGCGACGTTTAGCAGCATGATGATCGGCTGCGCTTTTATTGCTTGTTTTCATTGAGTTACCTGTTTGCCTGTCTGAACCATTATCGTGATAGTCCTGCCTGGCAGAGCGCAATACAAACGATTGCTTCTGCGCAAACACATGTCGCCTTCCCAGTCATTCTGCGTATGGATAAGGCGAAACATGGCGAGGCATCCTACCTGCAATTCATAAGCGACGCAAAATATAACCGTGCCGAAAGTGATGCACGTCGAAGGAAATTGTGTGGTCAGAGCAGACGGCGATCACAACACGCTGAATCGTGGTGAGTTTTTAGACAAAACATGCGGCGGGTTGATTATTTAATCATCAGAATCTCTTAATTATTACCAGGTGGTAAAGATTTTGACTGCTGCAGAGCATCTAACAGTAACCTGAAAGCGGTAGTGTGCTGGCGACGGCTCGGATAATAAAGGTGATATCCCTCGAAGGTAGGGCACCACGATTCAAGGACCCTGACCAGCCGTCCGTGATTAAGCGCCTCCAGAACCGACGCCTCTGGCACGTAGGCTAATCCGAGTCCATTCTCAGCGGCGTCGATGCGCTGCGGCAGGCTGCTCAGCGTAAGCTGCCCCTCAACCCGCACGCGAAGCTCGCGCCCGTCGCGTTTAAATTCCCAGTGATACAGTCCGCCGCGCGTGGGCAGGCGCATGTTGATGCAGCGGTGGTCAGCGAGCTGCTCCGGCGTCTGCGGCACGCCAAAGCGAGCCAGATAATCCCTGGAACCGACCACGGCCATGCGCATATCCGGCGCTATCCGTACCGCAATCATATCTTTTGCCACCTGTTCACCCAGGCGTACTCCCGCGTCGAAACGGCCATCGACGATATCCGTCAGGCCAGTGTCGACCGTCACTTCGACGTTAATCTCAGGATACTGCACCATAAACGCCTTCAGGACCGGCCAGAGCACGGCGTCCATCGCGTGTTCGCCGGCGACGATGCGGATATCGCCTGCGGGTTTGACGCGGGTGCTGCGAAGCGTCGCGAGCTCCTGCTCAATCTCCATTAAATGCGGGCTTAAGCGCGTAAAAAGCTGCTCACCCGCGGGTGTCGGAACCACGCTGCGGGTTGTGCGGGTTAACAGGCGAACGTCGAGCCGCGCTTCAAGCTTGCGCATGGCATGACTCAGCGCCGATTGCGAGACGCCCAGCTGCGCCGCCGCGCCCGTAAAGCTGCGCTCGCGGGCCACTACCATAAAAGAGAGGAGGTCGTTGAAATTATCTTTTAGCATCGCGATTGCCTCTATTTATGAATTTCAATCATATTTCCTATCTGATTATGCACGCTAATGCTCCGGATTGCTTTGCGCTACTGTTAACGCAACAGTAAACGAGGAGCATAAGATGAAAATTATCCGCAGCGGATCACTACCTTCAGCAAAAGGGCCGGAAGCCTGGTTCACCGGCACCGTCCGCATTGACGCGCCATTTCAGGCGAGCGAACCTGCCAGCGTCGGCGGGGCAACCGTGACCTTTGAGCCGGGCGCGCGCACCGCGTGGCATACGCATCCCCTTGGGCAAACGCTGATTGTGACGCAGGGTCGCGGCTGGTTACAGGAGTGGGGCAAAGCGGCGGAAATATTGAATCAGGGCGATATCGCCTGGATCCCACCCGGCGTAAAGCACTGGCACGGCGCAAGCGCGCAAACGGCGATGACGCATATTGCCATCGCCGAATCCGTTAACGGCAGCCCGGTTGCATGGCTGGAAAAAGTCACCGACGAGCAGTATCCGAACGGCTAACCGCCAAAAACGGCAATCGCCTGCTGCAGGCGCGTGGTGCGCTGTGTCAGGTGATTCGCGGCGTGAGTGACGTTATCCACCATCCCCGTATTGTTGTGGGTCATTGCGCCGATACGGGAGATGGATGCGTTGATGAGCGTCAGCGCCTGGGTTTGCTCCTGCGTGGCGTGGCCGATCTCCTTAATCAGGGAGGAGACCCGCAGCACGTTGTCGATCATGACCGTCAGCTGCGTTTCTGTTTGTTCTACCTTCTCTACGCCTGCGTTGACGCTGGCGACGTTTTTCTCAATCAGCGCTTTGATCTCTTTCGCCGCCGTCGCGGAGTGCTGCGCAAGATTGCGCACCTCAGCCGCCACCACGGCAAAACCGCGCCCGGCTTCACCCGCACGCGCCGCTTCCACGGCCGCATTCAGCGCAAGAATGTTGGTCTGGAAGGCGATACGATCGATAACGCTGATAATATCGACGATCTGGCTGTTATCCTGCGACACGGATTGCATCATACCGATGGTCTCTTTCATCATCGCTTCACCGCGGTGGGCGCTGTCGCGGGTGCGATCCGCCATCTCCGAGGCTTCTTTAGCCGTTTCTGCCGTCTGCTCCACCGCGCTGGCGATCTCTTCCACCGCTGACGCGGTTTGCTGCAGAAAGTCTGCGGTCTCTTCTGAACGCGTTTGCAGCGCCGCGCCTTCTTTCGCGACCTGCTGGCTGATGGTGCCAATCCCGCTGATTTGCGCCCCGACATCGTCAACCAGCGAATTCAGGTTCAAGCCTGATTGATTCACCAGGCGCATCATCAGCCCGATGTCGTCGATCCTGTCAAAATGGTAATAGTCCGTTTTACGTCCTGAAACTATGCGCTGCATCTGTTGCACAATAGATTTTACCGGACGGACGATCTGCACATGAAGATAATAGCTCAGGGCGATAAACAGCAGCGCCAGACTTCCCGACTGCACAAGTTTATCAGGGAATAAATACACCGCCAGGCAGGAGAGTAACGCCGTCGTCGCAATACCCAGATGGATGCGTTTACTGGTGCTGAGACATTTAAAGAGCGACATAAACGAAAATAAACCGCGCCGAACCAGTAACCCTTTATAAAAGCGGTAATGTTTTAATTCGTTATTACGCACTTTTGCATACAGTTTTTCACTGGCCGCAATCTCTTCCCGTGCGGGTATATTTCGCACGGAAATATAGCCCGTCAGGGATCCACTCTGCCAGACCGGTGTCTCGTTAGCCCGCACCCAGTAGTGGTCGCCATTATGACGACGGTTCTTCACCAGCCCCGTCCAGGTCTCACCTTGCTGCAGGGTATACCACATGTCGCCAAACGCTTCGGCAGGCATGTCGGGATGGCGGATGAGGTTATGCGGCTCACCCAGAAGATGTTCTTCTTTATATCCGCTGGCTTCAATAAAAGCGGAATTAGCATAGGTAATATGGCTTTTGGTATCGGTGGTCGACATTAACGTCGAACCATCGTTAAGTAAATACTCGTTTTGTGTAACGGGACTGTTACGCCTCATGAGTAACTCCATGATGATGTGCAAGAATAAAAAAGTCCGGAAAGCGCTCCGGCAAGATAAGAGTGATTATTTTAATAACGGTCTGCGCATATTCTCGCTGAAATTGAGATTCTCCGAAACACCCGGCATTCATTATTTTTAATGTGTTAATCTTTTCGAATGTAATAAAATTGAAAATATTTTGGTGGGTGTTATTTTGAATCGATTTAAATAAATGACATAAGCCAAACTGCAAGAGGGAGATCGTCTCCCTGGAAAAATTGTCATGCTGAAATAGCGTTTCGTTAACAGGATGAAAACGCTATGATTTGGCCACTTTTCGTTATTACAGTGAGGCTGAGGTGAAAATTAACGTCATCGGGACCAGCGGGAGCGGAAAAAGCACGCTGGCGAAGCAGATTGCGACCGAACTGGCTATTCCCTATATCGAGATGGACAGACTCTACTGGCGGCCTGACTGGCAGGGAACGTCGGACGATGTGTTTCAGGAAAAGCTGGAGCAGGCGCTCCAGGCTTCGCCAGACTGGGTGCTGGACGGTAACTACAACCGCACGCGGCCTGTGAAATGGCGCGATGTCGATGTGGTGGTGTGGGTGGATTACGGGTTTACCCGCACCCTCTGGCAGGCCGTCACGCGAGCAATGAAGCGGGCCTGGCATAAGCACGAGCTCTGGCCGGGAACGGGGAATAAAGAGAGTTTCCGGCGCGCGTTCTTCAGCAGAGAATCTATTATCATCTGGACGATCAAAACATGGCGTAATAACCGCACGCGCTATGAAGCCGATCTGCAAAACCCTCAATACAGCCATATTCGCTTCGTCCGTATTACCCGTCGGGAGCAGGTGGAAACGCTGATCGCCACCCTAAAGTCTTATCCTTAGCATGGTTTTATATATCTGATTTCCGGCAAACTAAATGTAAATTAATTGTTTCTCAGTGGTGAAATGCGCCTTTAATAATGTCGACATGTTAAGTCAAACGAGAACGCAACATGTCATGGCGAATCAGCATTCTGGATAAAAGCCCCATCGCTGAAAACGAAACGGCTGCCGATGCGCTGGCGCGTACCCTGGCGCTGGCGCAGCAGGCAGAAAATCTGGGCTATCACCGCTTCTGGATTGCCGAACATCACAACACACCCCACCTTGCCAGCCCCTCGCCGGAGCTGCTGATTGCCTGGATCCTCGGGCAAACCACGCGCCTCCGCGTCGGATCCGGCGGCGTGATGCTCCAGCACTACAGCCCTTATAAAGTTGCCGAGAATTTCAACGTGCTGGCCGCGCTGGCGCCCGGCCGCGTGGATCTCGGCGTCGGAAAAGCCCCCGGCGGGCTGCCGCTCTCAACCCGCGCGCTTCAGCAGGGTCTGAATCAACTGGAAAAGGGCAGCTTCGCCGAACAGCTGGCCCAGCTCGATCGCTGGATCCGTCCTGAGCATCAGTCTAATGATGAGGCCGTTCGCGCCACGCCGCTGCCGCCGCTGCCTGCAGAGGGTTTCCTGCTGGGCGCGAGTATCGATAGCGCGCTGCTGGCCGCCGGGCTCGGCTGGCACTTTGTGTTTGCCGCGCATCTGAACGGTGACCCTGAGCTGCTGCGCGAGGTGGTCTCGACCTGGCGTAAGAACAGCGCGCGGGACGTGATTGTGGCGGTACAGGCGATTGTCGCGCCGACGCAGGCAGAGGCGGAAGCCCTGGCGCAGAAGGTCGAAGTGTGGGGCGTTGAGCTGGCAAACGGCCAGCGTGTCACCGTGGCCAGCGAAGAGCAGGCCTACGCCTTTGCGCGCCAGGCGGGCAGCGAGCCGGTGCGCATTGCACGTCGGGCGCAGTCGCTGCTGGCGGGTACGGCTGAGTCGGTGCTCGAACAGCTTAATGCCCTGCATGAAAAGTGGGGCATTGACGAATTTATCATCGACACGCCGGTAGCGGAGGGGGCAACGCGCGTCGCGTCGCTGCGCCTGCTTGCCGAGGCGCGTCTTAACAAGGAGGTCACCGTATGAGCTTTGGCGAACAGCTGATTGCCTGGCGTCGCGAACTGCACCAGAACCCTGAGCTGTCCGGCCAGGAGGTCGATACCACCGCGCGTCTGCGCCAGTGGCTGACGAACGCCGGGATTACCCCGCAGCCTTACGACCTGTCGACCGGGCTGGTGGCGGAAATCGGGACGGGCAGCAGGCTGGTTGCGCTGCGGGCAGATATCGACGCCCTGCCGATAGAAGAGCGCAGCGGCGTGCCGTTCAGCTCGCAGCGTGCAGGGGTGATGCACGCCTGCGGACACGATATCCACACCAGCGTCATCCTCGGCGCCGCGTTAAAGCTGAAAGAGCGGGAAGCCTCGCTAAACGGCCGGGTGCGGATCCTGTTTCAGCCTGCCGAAGAGAACTTTGGCGGTGCGAAGAGCATGGTGCGGGCCGGTGCCCTGCGTGACGTCAGCGCTATCTTCGGCATGCACAACGAGCCCGGCCTGCCGGTCGGTGAGTTCGCTACCCGCGGCGGGCCGTTTTATGCCAACGTCGATCGCTTCGTGATCCGCATTACCGGTAAGGGCGCGCACGCCGCACGTCCGCACGAAGGCAACGACGCGATTGTGCTGGCGAGCCAGCTGGTAACGGCGCTGCAAAGCGTCGCCAGCCGCAACGTCAATACGCTGGATTCGGTGGTGCTGAGCGTGACGCGCATTGCAGGCGGTAACACCTGGAACGTGCTGCCGGAAAGCGTCGAGCTGGAAGGCACGCTGCGCACCCACCGCACGGAAGTGCAGCAGAATGTGAAGGCCCGCGTGGGCGAAATCGCCGCCGGGTTTGCCAGCGCCTTTAGCGCGCAGATTGACATCACCTGGTATGCCGGGCCCACCGCGCTGGTGAACGACGAGCGCTGGGCCGATTTCGCCACCTCGGTCGCCAGAGAAGCAGGCTACGAAACCCGGCACGCCGAGCTGCATATGGGCGGGGAAGATTTCGCGGTCTATCTGCAGCAGATCCCGGGGGCATTTGTCAGCATCGGCAGCAACAGCCCTTACGGTTTACACCATCCGGCATTCAATCCGGATGAAGCATTAATTGAGCCCGCTGCCCGCTATTTTGCACAGCTTGCGGAAAAAGCCCTGCAACACGTTTAATTCTTAAGAGGTGAATATGTCTGCACATCGTCAACTGCGGCTGGGGACCATTTTGCATGGTGCATCCGGAAATATGTCCGCCTGGCGTCACCCTGAGGCCGTCGCCGATGCCAGCATCAATTTTGATTTCGTCAAAGCGACGGCGTTAAAGGCGGAGGAGGGCAAACTCGATTTATTATTCGTTGCCGACGGTCTCTATATCAACGAGAAATCGATCCCGCATTTTTTAAATCGCTTTGAACCGCTGACGGTGTTATCCGCTCTCGCCAGCATCACCTCGCGCCTGGGGCTGGTGGGAACCTTATCCACCTCCTACAGCGAGCCTTTCACTACGGCGCGCCAGTTCGCCAGCCTCGATCACCTGAGCAACGGGCGCGCGGGCTGGAACGTGGTGACTTCCCCGCTGGAAGGATCAGCAAAGAACTTCTCTCGGGAAAAACACCCCGAGCACGCGCTGCGCTATCGCATTGCGGATGAGTATCTCGACGTGGTGAAAGGGCTGTGGGATTCCTGGGAAGGCGACGCCTTTGTGCGCAATAAAGAGAGCGGTCAGTTTTTTGACCCGGCAAAATTGCATACCCTGGACCACCACGGTGATTTCTTCCAGGTCGCCGGTCCGCTGAATATTGGGCGAACGCCACAGGGGCGGCCGATTGTCTTTCAGGCAGGCGCGTCGGACGACGGGAAAAAGCTGGCGGCGAAACATGCCGACGCCATTTTTACCCATCACGAAACGCTCGACGAAGCGAAAGCCTTTTACCGCGACGTGAAGCAGCAGCTGGAAAGTAACGGACGCCGCGCGTCGGATTTACATATTTTCCAGGGCGTCAGCGTGATTGTGGGTAAAGACGCCGATGACGTGGAAAACCAGTATCAAACCACGGCGGCGCTGGTGTCGATTAACGATGCCCTCAACTACCTCGGACGCTATTTCGAGCATCACGATTTCAGCCAGTATCCGCTCGACGAGCCGTTCCCGGATATCGGCGACTTAGGCAAAAACAGCTTCCGCAGCACCACCGATGAAATCAAGCGTAACGCCCGCGAGCGCAGCTTAACCCTGCGTCAGGTGGCGCTTGAGGCCGCTTCGCCTCGCCCGCGCTTTTCCGGTACGCCAGAAGAGGTGGCCGACGGCCTGCAGGCCTGGTTTGAAGGCTATGCCGCAGACGGCTTCATCATTCAGGGCGGCACGCCGGACACCTTCCCGCGCTTTGTTGACCAGGTGGTGCCTGTTTTACAGGCACGCGGCCTGTTCCGTACCGACTACCCGGGCACCACGCTGCGCGAAAGTCTGGGTTTAGACGAACCTAAAAACCAATACACACAACAATAAAAGAGAACCCCGCTATGCAGAAAACAACGCTTATTCTGGCGCTCGCGCTGGCCTTTATCCCTGCCGTCTGGGCAGAGAATGTGAATATTAACGGCACCGGCGTGAGCATCGAGGCCAATAAAACGCCGGTTAATACCGCTAAAAACAACGATGCGGTGGCACAGCTGCCGAAAGACTATCGCTTTGCCGTGCCGGGGAAATTTACCGTGGCGGTGGCGGGCCTCAATCAACCGCCGCTGACGGTTTTCTCCGACGACAACAAAACGCTGCTGGGAAGCGAGGTTGACGTCGCCCGTCTGGTCGCTGACAGCCTGGGGCTGGAGCTAAACGTGGTGCCGACCTCCTGGGAAGACTGGCCGCTGGGCGTGGCCTCCGGGAAATATGATGCCGCCATCAGCAACATTACCGTCACCAAAGAGCGTAAAGAGAAATTTGACTTTGCCACATACCGCAAAGATTCCCTCGGGTTCTACGTGAAATCAACCAGCCCGATCAAGTCGCTGCAGAAGGCGGAAGACATCGCCGGGCTGCGGATTATCGTCGGCTCCGGCACCAACCAGGAGGCCATCCTGCTGGCCTGGAATGCCGAAAACCTGAAGAAAGGCCTGAAGCCCTTTACCCCGATCTACACCAAAGACGATGCGGCACAAACGCTGGCGCTGCAGTCCGGGCGCGCGGATGCCTACTTTGGTCCGAACGTGATTGGCGCCTGGAAAGCGGCGCTGAACGGGAAAACCAAACTGGTGGGTAGCGTCGACGGCGGCTGGCCGAAGGCGGCGCACATCGCGGTCACGCTGAAGAAAGGCAGCGGGCTGGTTGAGCCGGTGCAAACCGCGCTGAACGGCGTCATCAAAAACGGCGACTACGACAAAGTGCTAAACCGCTGGGGGGAAGGCGTTGAGCGTATTCCTCAGTCAGAAGTGAACCCGGCTGGCCTGGGCGATTAAGGAGGCGTGATGAGCGAACGATTTCGTGATGTTTCACCGGAAGACGCCGAGCTTCAGCCCATTATCGAAGGGCTGTTCGGTGAATATGCCGCCCGCTACGGGGACTACTTCTCCAAAGACGCGGAGGTTGAGCTCACCGAATGGTATTTAGCGCCGCAGGGGCTGTTTATCGTTCTGGAGCGCGACGGGAAGATTATCGCCACCGGCGCGTACAAACCTTTCGAAGAACGCACCGCGGAAATCAAACGCATCTGGACGGACAAAACCCTGCGTCAGCAGGGGCTTGCCGGGCGCGTGGTGCAGGAGCTCGAGCGCAGGGCGGTGCTGGCAGGATACAGCCAAATTTATCTGACAACCGGCTTTCGCCAGCCGGAAGCGGTACGGCTCTATCTCAGCCAGGGCTATCAGGCGCAGTTCGATCTGAACCGCGATCCGGAAGAGTACAGCCAGCCGCCGTTTGACGGTCGGCTGCGCTTCACCAAAACGCTGGTACGCGAAGCGTTCAGTAAAACCGCATGAGGAACGACGATGAGCAACGTTGAAACCATTAAGGTGGTCCCGGCGCGTTATCCGCTGCGGGCCGTCGGCGCCGCGGTGGCGCTGTTTGTCCTGGCGGTCGTGATTCAGTCCGTGGCCTTTAACCCGCGCTGGGAGTGGGCGGTGTTTGCCCGCTGGTTCTTTGACCCGGTGATCCTTGAAGGTGTCGGGCAGACCCTGCTGCTGACGCTGATCGGCACCGCGCTGAGCGTGGTGTTTGGCGGCATGCTGGCGCTGGCGAGACTCTCTTCATCCTGGCTGCTGAGCAGCCTGGCGTGGGCCTATATCTGGCTGTTTCGGTCGCTGCCGCTGATCGTGGTGCTGATCATTCTCTACAACTTTTCCTATCTCTACGACACGCTCTCGCTCGGCGTGCCGTTCACCGGCATCACATGGGGCAGCTTTGAAACCATCAACGTGCTGGGGCAGTTTTCTACCGCCGTGGTGGGGCTCACCCTGGTGCAGAGCGCCTATACCGCCGAGATCGTTCGCGGCGGATTCCTCGGGGTCGATCACGGCCAGTATGAGGCCGCCGCCGCGCTCGGCCTGCCGGCCTGGAGACGCACGGTGCGCATCATTTTGCCTCAGGCGCTGCGCACCATTCTGCCGTCGGGGTTCAATGAAATCATCAGCCTCGCCAAGGGCACGGCGATGGTGTACGTCCTGGCGATGCCGGAGCTGTTTTATACCATCCAGATGATCTACAACCGCACGCAGGAGGTGATCCCGCTGCTGATGGTCGGTGCCGCGTGGTACCTGGCGATCACCACCGTCCTGTCCGCTATCCAGTATGGCGTCGAACGCGCGCTTGCCCGCAGCGAACGCCGCTCTGCCGTTAATCAGAACCGTGCCGCCCGTCGCACCCGTTCTGTCACCTCCACGCCAGCACAGGAGCCCGTCCATGCAAGCCTCTCCTGAAGGGCACATTTCGATTACCGGCGTCAGCAAGTTTTTTGGTCGCCATAAGGCGCTCGACAACGTTTCGCTGGAGATCCCGCCCGGGTCCGTGACGGTGATCCTCGGGCCATCCGGCTCCGGTAAATCGACGCTGCTGCGCACTATTAACCACCTGGAGCGCGTCGATGAAGGCTTTATTCAGATCGACGGGGACTACATTGGCTATCGCCGTCAGGGCGACAGGCTCTATGAGCTGAAGGAGAAGGAAATCCTCAAACAGCGCGTCAACGTGGGCTACGTGTTCCAGAACTTCAATCTCTTTCCGCACCTCACGGTGCTGGAAAATCTGATTGAGGCGCCAATCGCGCATAAAAAGCTCAGCAAAAAAGAGGCGGTGGAAAGGGCGTACAGCCTGCTGGACGTGGTCGGGCTGCGTGATAAAGCCGATGCCTGGTCGCGCCATCTTTCCGGCGGTCAGCAGCAGCGTATCGCGATTGCCCGCGCGCTGGCGCTGCGTCCCCGCGTGATGCTGTTTGATGAGCCCACCTCGGCGCTGGATCCGGAGTTGGTGGGAGAGGTGCTGGACGTAATCAAAAAACTGGCCCGGTCCGGGACTACGCTGGTGGTGGTCACTCACGAGATCGGCTTTGCCCGCGAGGTAGCGGATCAGGTGGTGTTTATGGTCGACGGAAAAATCGTCGAGCAGGGAAGCAGTGACGAGGTATTAAACCGTCCGTCACATGCCAGAACGCGCCAGTTCTTGTCAAAAGTGCTGTAAGGAGCGCCAATGAAATATGGACTTCTGGCGGGGCTGATCTTCACGACGGTGAGCCACGCCAGCATTAATTTGAAAGCCAACGAGCAGCCTCTGCCGGTGACGGTCGATCCCCAGGCCGTGGCGAAGATCCCCGCCAATTACAAATTCGTTGAGCCGGGTACGCTCACGGTCGCCGTTTCGGCGCTGAATTCTCCGCCGCTGGCGCTGCTGGCCAGCGATAACCGCACGCGGATCGGCAGCGACCCGGATATCGCCCGCCTGCTGGCGGGCAGCCTGGGGCTGAAGCTAAAGCTGGTGCCGACGGCGTGGGAGGACTGGCCGCTGGGGATCGCCTCCGGGCGCTACGACGTGGCGCTGGTCAATATTGCGGTGACCGAACAGCGTAAAGAGAAATTTGATTTTGCGAGCTACCGCGTCGATTCGCTGGCGTTTTCGGTGAAATCCACCAGCGAGATCCAGTCAATCAAAAGCGCGGAAGATCTGGCCGGGAAGAAGGTGATTGTCGGCTCCGGTACCAATCAGGAACGCATCCTTTTGGGCTGGAACGAAGAGAACAAAAAGGCGGGAAGGGCGCCTGCGCTGCCGGTCTATCTCCACGACGATGCCTCGGGCAATCTCTATATTCAGTCCGGCAGGGCGGACGTGTTCTTTGGTCCGCAGTCGGTATCGGCCTATAAGGCTGCGCTCACGGGCAAAACCCGCGTGGTCGGTTTAGGGCCGAAAAAAGCCTATGTCGCGACCACCACCAAAAAGGGCAATGAGCTGGTGTACGCGCTGCAGGCCGCGCTGGACGGCGCGATTAAGCGAGGTGATTACCAGAAGGTGCTGGCGCGCTGGGGCGAGCAGGGCGAAGCGGTGGCGCAGTCGGAGGTCAACCCGCCAGGGATAACCTACTAATGGTGCTCGATACCCAAAATAATTCGAGTTGCAGGACAAAACGGCTTGCCGTTTTGAACAGCGCTTGCGCTGGCCCCGAAGGGGCGAGGCTACAGGCCGAGTAACGCGGCAAGGGAACGAATCCCCGGGAGCGTACACTAGTACGTGACTGGGGTGAGTGAGTGCAGCCAACGCACCTGCAACTTGAAGTATGACGGGTATACACTTAGGGTTTTCATCCCTGAGGAGGCAACATGATTAAACTCTATGGCGTACCCGGCTGGGGCTCGGCGATCGGTGAAGTGATGCTAACCCTGGCCGATATCCCCTATCAATTTATCAACGTGGACGGGTTTGACCAGCCCGGCCCGCAGCGCGAGCTGCTGCAAAAGCTCAACCCGCTGTGTCAGGTGCCCACGCTGGAGCTGGAAAATGGCGCCATTATGACCGAAACGGCGGCGATCGCCCTGATGGTGCTCGACAGATGCCCCGATCTCGCGCCGCCCGTGGGGCAGGCCGAACGCCAGCAGTTTCAGCGTCTGCTGATCTGGTTTGTGGCCAACGTCTATCCCACGTTTACGTATGCAGACTATCCCGAACGCTGGGCGCCGGATGCGCCTGAACAGCTGCAGAAAAACTGCATCGAATACCGGAAGTCCCTCTATTTGTGGTTCGAAACTCAGCTCAAGGCCGCCCCGTTTGCGCTGGGTGAACGGCTGACGCTGCTGGATGCGTATATCGCGGTGGCGCGAACCTGGGGGCCCCGTCACGCCTGGTTTGCCGAAAATACCCCTAAATTCACGGCGATTGCGGACGCCGTATGTCAGCGACCGGAACTGCACAAGGTGTTAAAGGCAAACAATATTATCTGATAACGTGGAACCCTCATTCACAACCGGAAGCCTGTACATGCCACACGTAGATATCAAATGTTTTCCCCGTGATTTGAACGACGAACAAAAAGCTGCCCTGGCGGCAGATATTGCCGACGTGATTATTCGCCATTTCAACAGCAAAGACAGTTCCGTGTCGGTGGCGTTGAAGCAGATCGCGCCTGAAGACTGGAAGGCGCAGGTCTGGGATACCGAAATTGGACCGAAGCTGGAGGAGCTTATTAAGAAGCCCGGGTATTCGATGTAATATCTTCTGCCGGGGAGCGAATAAATCCTCCCCGGCTTGTTTTCCCGTTTTTCGCAAAAATCGATAAAAATGCGTTTTGTCTTATCCGCTACACTTAACGTTTCTGGCTGACTTTTTATTCATCCTTAGGAAAGATCTTCAACAGAATCAATTAAGGACAGACACGTTAAAGGATAATTTTCTCATGACAAAATTACCCCGTTTTTCACTCGCCTTTCTTCACCCCCGTTACTGGCTAAGCTGGGCCGGCATTGCGGCTCTGTGGCTCATCATGCTGCTCCCTTATCCGCTTCTGTTCAGAATCGGTCATGGCCTTGGTCGGCTGGCGATGCGCCTGCTTCCGCGCCGCGTTGAGATTGCCCGCCGAAACCTGGAGCTCTGTTTTCCGGAGATGAAAAAGGATGAACGCGAGTCACTGCTGCAGCGTAATTTTGAATCGGTAGGAATGGGGGTAATCGAAACCGGGATGGCATGGTTCTGGCCTGCGTGGCGGGTGAAGAAATGCTTTACCGTGCAGGGGTATGAGCACATGGAAAAGGCGCGGGCAAAGGGCAATGGCGTGGTGCTCGTTGGCATGCATTTTCTCACCCTTGAGCTGGGCGCGCGGATCTTTGGCATGCTTAATCCCGGCATTGGGGTGTATCGTCCGAATAATAACGCGCTGCTGGACTGGCTTCAGACGCGCGGACGCCTGCGCTCCAATAAAACCATGCTCGATCGTCATGATTTAAAGGGCATGATCCGCTCGCTGAAGCAGAATGAGATTTTGTGGTACGCCCCGGATCATGACTACGGCAAAACCAATAGCGTCTTTGTGCCGTTCTTTGCGGTTCCGGATGCCGCCACGACCGCTGGAAGCTATATGCTGGTCAAAAGCGCTAAGCCTGCCGTCATTCCCTTTGTGCCGCGGCGCAGGGCGGATGGCACCGGTTACGAGCTGATTATTCTGGAGGATATCAGCGAGGCACTGCAGGGGGGAGATAAAGAATTTGTAGCGACGCAGATGAACAGGGCAATTGAGCAGGCCGTACGCATGGCGCCAGAGCAGTATATGTGGCTGCATCGTCGCTTCAAAACGCGTCCTGAAGGGGTACCTGACCGGTATGCCCGTCTGAAACAGGCGGCAACTCGGGGTGATAGTCTCTCCGCCAGCGATTTTTCTGACCGCTCAGGCATACAGCATTAAAACCACAGCGATGCCCTCACCCTGCGGTGAGGGCATGACTGGCGCTACAGCGCAGACCTGCGGTACGGCGCATAGTCCGCCTGCCACCAGGTCTTCTCAATACGCGCCATCAGCGTCTCATCATCTATCGCCGGAGCCACGCTCTGTTCAATCGCGGCCCGGGCGACGGCGACGGCAATCTGGCGTGAAACCGTTTCAATCTGATCTACCGGCGGCAGCAATCCGCCTTTTTCCGTGGTGACCAGCGGAGACTGCGCGGCCAGGCTGCGGCTTGCTGCCATCAGCATCTCTTCCGTCACCCGGCGCGCGTTGCAGGCCAGCACGCCCAGCCCCAGGCCCGGGAAAATATAGGCGTTGTTACACTGGGCGATCTCGTAGTGTTCATTCTCCCAGAATACCGGGGCAAACGGGCTGCCGGTGGCCACCAGGGCGGCACCCTGGGTCCAGGCGATAAGATCCTGCGGCTGGGCTTCCGCCCGCGAGGTCGGGTTCGAGAGCGGCATGATGATTGGGCGCGGACAGTGGCGATGCATCTCTTTGACAATCTCTTCGCTGAACAGCCCCGGCTGGCCTGAAACGCCGATCATCACCGTGGGATGCGCGTTCTTCACCACGTCCAGCAGGGAAATATTTTGCGAGTCTACCTGCCAGCTGCAAACGGCGTCGCGCGCGGTAAGCAGGTTTTTCTGGAAATCGAGCACATTGGTCATGTCGTCGGTCAGCAGGCCGAAGCGATCGACCATAAAGATCCGGCTGCGCGCTTCCGGCTCGGTCAGGCCGTCATCCACCATCAGCGCCACAATTTTTTCAGCTATCCCGCATCCGGCAGAACCGCTGCCCAGGAAGACCACGCGCTGGTCGCGAATGCGCGTGCCCGCCGCATGCGCCGCCGCCATCAGCGTACCGGCGGTCACGGCGGCCGTGCCCTGGATATCATCATTGAAGCAGCACAGCTGGTCGCGGTAGCGCTGGAGCAGCCTTGTGGCGTTTTTCTGCGCAAAGTCTTCAAATTGCAGGAGCACATTGGGCCAGCGCGCTTTAACGGTGCTGACAAACATATCCATAAACTCAGCGTACTGGTCGTCGCTGATGCGCGGGTGGCGCCAGCCCATGTACATCGGGTCGTCGAGGTGTTGCTGATTATTGGTGCCGACATCCAGCATAATCGGCAGGGTAGAGGCCGGATGGATCCCTCCACAAGCGGTATACAGCGACAGCTTGCCAATTGGGATACCCATTCCGCCGATACCCTGATCGCCAAGCCCTAAAATACGCTCCCCGTCCGTCACCACAATCACGCGAACGTCGTTGCGCGAAAAGCTTTGCAGCATCTCATCAATACGATGGCGATTCGGCCATGAAATAAACAGGCCGCGCGCGCGTCGATATATCGTGGAGAAATGCTCGCAGGCTTCACCGACCGTAGGGGTATAGATAATCGGTAACGTCTCTTTCAAATGCGAACGCAAGAGGTTGTAAAAGAGAGTTTCATTGGTGTCCTGAATATTTCGCAGGTAAACATGACGCGAGATATCGCTTTTAAAATGACAGAACTGCACCCAGGCGCGCTCGGTTTGTTCCTCAATCGTTTCAACGTTGTGCGGCAATAACCCATGAAGATTAAAATTGTCACGCTCTTCTTTAATAAATGCGAGCCCTTTATTTAGCAGCGGATTTTCCAGCAATACGGCCCCGTTATAGGGGGTATACAGAACTTCTTTCCGGGACATGGTTAACTCCTGAATTTTTATATAAAGCAGATTAAGAAATAAAATAGATCATAATGCCTTCGGTCACGACCCCGACGGCAGTGCCAATTAATATGGAAGAGGATGCGGTATCAATATAGGTATCGCTGCGTAAGGCAAACATCCCCGCGGCAATAGCGGAAGGCGTTGCGCCAATAATCACGACCTGCTGCAGTAAGGTATGGCTCAGGCCAAAGGCGATCCCCGCGGCGGCCATCATTGCCGGCTGAATAAGGTTTTTAATACTGATATTGGTAAACGTCTGCACGTTCAGTTTTGGACGTTCACCGTAAAACAGCAGGCCGAGGGCAAACAGGGACAGTCCGCCTGAAACCTTGCCAACCATCTCAATAGGCATGCTGAGAATGGAAGGGATTTGCACACCGGCGAGACTGAGCAAGACACCGGAGACCGGGATCCAGACGATAGGGTTGCGTGCCGCTTTGATGAGGTTTTGCACGATCATCGCGCCCGGGTGCAGCGCCTCCAGGCCATCATGACCATTTTTATCCCCCATACGAATCAGGACGATAGTCAGAGGGATCATGATAACGCTGGTAATAATATTGCCAATCAGCACGCCGATAAACCCTTCCGGCCCAATCAAGACCGCCAGGACCGGTGCGCCAAAGTAGGCCATATCGGGAAAGGCGCAAACCAGTGACTGAATGGCGCTGGTTTTGATATCGTGGCGAAAAACGTAGCGCGAAATAAATAGCGTCAGTAAATACGACCCCATTAAACAGACAACTAAAACGGCCATAAAGGTCAGGTTCTTAATTTTATTGGGATCGGTATGCAATGCACCGATAAAAAGATGGAAAGGAAGGGCGAAACGAATCACCACGGTTGCCATGACGTTTGCATCTTCACGCCGGGAATATCCCAGCTTTCCACTTAGCCATCCAAGTAACATTATAAAGACGAGCGGAAACAGTGACTGTAATAGTAATGAAGGCATAGTATTTCCTGTAGGGTATTTTATGTGTTTTATTGCAGCGCTAATCTAGCGCTTAGAAAGCAGGGCAGGAGTGACAAGGGTCACACTCTCTCTGGTTTTATTAATTTCAAAAAGATTGCATTAGTTGGATAACTAATACTTTCGTCAAATATTGATAAGACGCAAGAAAGCAACATTAGCCGTTATAAATAACTTTAGTTACTTAATGCTGAATTAAGTTATTTAAAAGCAAAGGGCCAGATTGTTCACATTTCTCCCCGCAGGCCCGTGATAATTTCATCGTGAGCCTGTTTTTAGAAAAGGCCATCTAAGTCTTTATTTATATTTAAGAACATTTATTCGTATCAGGAATAGTTTCAGTTATTCCTTTCTCTGTTTATCCGAACACAAATTCAGGTGATTATATGAAAGATAATCCTGTACCGACTTCTGAACTGTCGACCCCGCGTTTTGCCTTTGGGCTCAACAATACCGAGGTGGGCACGGTCCCGTTGATGCTGTTCGTCGGGATTGCCGCGATTGTGGCGACGTCCGCCTGGGCAGGGCTGCTGCCGAAAAATATGATAGGTGGACTCGCGGTCATCATGACCCTCGGTTTCGCCTTTGCCAAAGTCGGGCGTCAAATCCCGGTGCTGAAAGATATCGGCGGCCCGGCGATCCTGTGCCTGATGGTCCCCTCCGTGCTGGTCTATTTTGGCGTATTCGAGAAACATACCCTTGATACCGTGCATCTGCTGATGAAAGAGGCGAATCTGCTCTATTTCGTCATCGCCTGCCTGGTGGTCGGCAGCATTCTGGGGATGAACCGGGTGCTGCTGATCCAGGGGATGATGCGCATGTTTGTTCCGCTGGTGGCCGGAACATGCATGGCCGCGCTGAGCGGCCTCATTGTGGGTTCACTGTTTGGTTATACGCCTTACCACACCTTCTTCTTCATCATTGTGCCTATTATCGGCGGCGGGATCGGCGAGGGGATTTTGCCGCTGTCCCTGGCCTATTCGGCAATACTGGGGCAGACGCCGGACGTCTACGTTGCGCAGCTGGCACCCGCTGCGGTCGTCGGGAATATCTTCGCCATTATTTGTGCGGGATCGCTGGCGCGTCTCGGCGCGAAACGTCCTGCGCTTTCGGGAAATGGCATGCTTACGCGGAGTAAAGACGACGCCAGCCTGTTTGCCGGGGCGCAAAGCACGCAGCAGACGGATTTTCATCTGATGGGGGGCGGATTGCTGATGGTGTGCGCGTTTTTCATCGTCGGCGGATTGTTTGAAAAACTGGTCCACATTCCCGGCCCGGTGCTGATGATCCTGATTGCCGTCCTGTGTAAATACTTCAGGGTGATCCCGGCCTCAATGGAGCAGGGCGCGCACAGCTGCTATAAATTCGTCTCAGCTGCGCTGGTCTGGCCGCTGATGATCGGCCTCGGGATGTTATACGTGCCGCTTGAGAGCGTGGTGTCGGTCTTCTCGGTGGGATACGTGGTGGTATGCGGTTCGGTCGTGATTGCGATGGCGCTGAGCGGCTACTTTATCGCGTCGCGACTGAATATGTATCCTGTGGAAGCGGCCATTGTGACCTGCTGCCACAGCGGGCTGGGCGGAACGGGGGACGTGGCCATTTTGTCCGCGTCTAACCGGATGTCGCTCATGCCGTTCGCGCAGATTGCCACCCGCATCGGCGGCGCGTCGACGGTGATTTTCGCCACGCTGCTGATGGGCTGGATTATGGCGCACTGATCCGATTCGTCAGGATGCTGAATCGCAACGACATTTTCAGGATGCCGCTGCGGTTCAGTCCTTTATAAAACTCACCGTGCTGTATAGAATTACCGCATCCACAGCGACGGGATACCACACGATGACCGGAAGAGTTGATTATCAGATTGAAAAATACCTCCTTACCGAAGCCGCCGAGCCGGAGCGCCTGACGCGCCAGTGGGCTGAGGTGATGGAGGAGTGTCGTGAGCAAAAGTCCGGTGCTGAGGAGCGGCTGCGCCTCGCGCTGCTTAATGTGGATTACGTCACCAGCTTCGAGCTGCCCTTCAGGCTGCTCCTTACCCGTGCGCCCCAGCTGATAGACATTGTCAGAAAAGAGCTTCAGCTCAGTCAGAAAAATGTTCTGTTTAACGGCAAGCGTTTTGGCTGCGTCTATAGCCTGAAAAGGGATCTCGACGGAATACCTGACGAATTTACCTATCAGCTGAAAACGCGTATCCAGCGCAGTGACGCGACAGGATGCAATGAAGCGCCTTACCGGCAAATTGCCCAGCAGGTTAAAGCCCCCCGCGAACGACTTAAGCTGGCGCTGGAAAGTGGGTTAGCGATAACGGCACTCGACGGGCTTTTCTGGTTTGGCATTCAGCGCATCGCTGCCGATGTGCAGAGATTACGCAAAACGGGGATGAGGATCGTGACGTCCGACGCCGAGGTGTTTGATACGCTCACCAAAACTACCCGGCGGATCCCTGTTTATAGCCTTGCTCGCCCGGAATGAGTATTCGCCACTGACCGGTCGACGGCATCAAACATGACGGAAAATTGCGGCCAGTTTTTTTACAGCGTCTTCTATCTCCCTTTCCGTGTAAGCAGCAAATCCCATCAAAAAACCGGTGGACGCGGGAGGACCTGCATATAAACTGGTAAGACCAAGTATATCAATACCCGCGCGGCGGGCGGCGGTGGCTATTTCTTTCTCGGATATGCCGTGCTTCAGGTGACAAGGCATTTGCATTCCCCCCGCTGGCGTTTCACAGGTAACATATTCGGAGAGATATTCGTCCATCATGCTTGCCAGCGTGTCGCGACGAGCAACATAAATACTCCGCATCTTACGAACATAGGCCCCAAAATGGCCTCCCTCCAGAAATTTAGCCAGCGTCAGCTGGGTTATTGAGGCGGTGTGACCATCCATTAATGTCCTCGCCATGGTAAAGGGCTCTATCAGTTCTGAGGGAACGATGGTGTAGGCAATACGTAGCCCAGGGAACAGAGACTTGGTGAACGTGCCGATATAAATTGTCCGGTTGGAAGTATCAAGCCCCTGAAGACTGGCCATAGGCTTGCCTTCGTAGTGAAACTCGCTGTCATAGTCATCCTCAATAATCCAGGCTCCGTAACGGTTTGCCCATTTAACAACTGCCAGTCGTCGGTCAAGAGAGAGCGTCACCCCGGTAGGGTACTGATGAGAAGGCGTAAGGTAGATCGCCCTGGCAGGCTCGGTCAGAGAATTAAGATCGTCAACCGAGATGCCTTTTTCATCAAGAGGAACCGGAATACAGCGAAGCCCTGCAGCGTTGAACGCTTTGTGTGCCCCTTGATAGGAGGGATCCTCAATGACAATGCCATCCCCGGCGTCCATCAGCACGTGGGAACAGAGCGCAAGCGCCTGTTGAGAACTTGTCAGAACGATGACCTGTTCTGCCCTCGCACGCGTACCGCGCTCAAGATTGACGTATTCCGCAATTGCCCGTCGCAGGCGCTCTATACCCTGTGGGGGACTTTGCTCTAATGCCTGGTGCTGAAACTCCTTCAGGACCTGTCGCTGAAGACGCTCCCAGATCGGAATGGGAAACATGCGGGTTTCAGGAATGCCGGGCGCAAGGGGGCGAGGGGAGGAAAATTCTCGGATCCCGCCGCTTTCATAAACGATCTTTCCCCGGACGCTGAGTTTTGCTTTTCGTATCTCAGCGGTTGGCTGATGCTGTCGAGGACGGGGTTTTAAAAAACGCGCGCTGGAAGAGACGAAGCTCCCTCTGCCTGTTTGTCTCTCAATAAAACCTTCGGCATGCAGGCTGGAGTAGGCCGCTTCTATGGTATCCCGGGAAACGCTGAGAGAAGCTGCCAGAGCGCGTGAGGCAGGAAGGGCCTTACCGTGAGATAATACCCCTTCCAGTATCAGCGTCCGTATTGCTCTCTGGATCCTTTCATGAAGCGGTAGCGATCCGTTAGCGGGGTCGATAATCCATGCCTTAACCGTTTCAAGCTGTGCGTGCTTAAACATTACGTTGTCCACTTTTCCTGTGTGTCTTTTGATTCTAAAGCAATATTGCATGCAGAAGGATAAAAAATTGGTCTGCCTTGATGGCGAGAATTGGCGGGACAAAACGTGCCATTCAGCGAATACACTCTTCCTGAAACGAATAAACGGGTGACCAAAGAGGCAATATGAATAATACGAGCGTAATAATTGAGGCAGTTAAAGAACGTGATTTTGAAAGCTGGATGCCACTGTGGAGTAAATACCAGGAATTTTATAATGTCGACCTCTCTGGGGCCGTCACTCAACGAACCTGGCAACGATTTTTCAGCCCCGTTGAGCCGCTATTCTGCGTGGTTGCACGATGTAATGGAGACGTAGTGGGTTTTGCGCATTATCTTTTTCACCGCTCGACCTGGGCTGAGAGCGATTACTGCTACCTCGAAGATTTATACGTCTGCGAAGCCGTAAGGGGCAAACACATCGGTAAACAGCTAATAGAATATGTTCAGAGAGAAGCGAGAAAACATCACGCCAGCCACCTTTACTGGCATACGCATGAAGCCAACTATCGTGGGCAACGATTGTACGACTGGATTGCGAAGAAAAGTGGAATGATTGAATATCGTATGCAGGTTAGATAAATCCCTTCGCTGACGTAATGCCCCCTCAACTATGTACGGGGCATTTTTCAGGAAAAAACAGGCATGTCCTTATGATTTGGCCTGTAAAAGTATCTCCATCAGCCCTGGAAAACGGGCATCCAGATCGTCTCGGCGTAACGAAATCATGTTCTCCCGCCCCTGCGGGCGCTGCCAGATCACGCCGCTGTCGCGCAGTACGCGCCAGTGGTGCGTCATTGTCGACTTAACTACATCCTCCGGGCGCAGCGCGTTACAGCTGAGTTCGCTGCCATCGGCCAGCCGGCGAATGATCGACAGCCGGAGCGGATTGCCGAGGGCAAACAGCACATTTTCCAGCAGTATTTGTTCAGTTTCAGGGTGGTTTGGGATCATCGTTTTCCTGCGTTTGGCGTCAGATTGAGCTATATCAACAATAGGTCAACCGTTAAAAAATAGTTCGATAATACTCGTACAATAGGACTATTATAGCAAACGAACGAATGCACGACCATCCTGGTCGTCACAGACAAGTCATAAGACTTAAGGAAATATCATGCCCCGACCCATCCCTCTCGAACGTTATCGCAACATCGGTATCTCCGCGCATATCGATGCCGGTAAAACCACCACCACTGAGCGCATCCTGTTTTATACCGGGATGAGCCACAAGCTGGGTGAAGTACACGATGGCGCGGCAACCACTGACTGGATGGCGCAGGAGCAAGAGCGCGGGATCACGATCACCTCCGCGGCCGTCAGCTGCTTCTGGCCGGGTATGGACAGAGGCTATGAGCCGCACCGGATTAACATCATCGACACCCCGGGGCATGTGGATTTCACCATTGAGGTGGAACGTTCCATGCGCGTACTCGACGGCGCCGTGATGGTGTATGACTCCGTGGGCGGCGTGCAGCCGCAGTCGGAAACCGTCTGGCGTCAGGCCAATAAATATCACGTACCGCGTCTGGCCTTCGTCAACAAAATGGACCGTCCGGGTGCCGATTTCTTCCGCGTCGTGCGGATGATGCAGGAACGCCTGAAGGCCAATCCGGTGCCGATTGTCATCCCTGTGGGGGCTGAAGATCATTTCACCGGCGTGGTGGATCTGATCAAAATGCGCACTATTCTGTGGGACGATGCGACGCAGGGTATGGTGTTTACCTATGCCCCCGTGCCGGATGATTTAGTCACTACCGCCCAGGAATGGCAGGAAAAAATGGTCTCTGCGGCGGCGGAAGCCAGCGATGAACTGATGGATAAGTACCTGGAAACGGGCGACCTGACGGAAGCGGAAATTATTAAAGGGCTGCGTATTCGCACCATCTCGGGTGAAATTCAGCCGATGCTGTGCGGCAGCGCGTTCAAAAATAAAGGCGTGCAGCGCATGCTCGATGCGGTCATTGAGCTCATGCCGTCGCCGCTGGACGTGCCGGCCATTGATGGCGTGGATGAAAAAGGGCAGCACGCGGAGCGTCACCCGAGCGATGATGAGCCGTTCTCGGCCCTGGCGTTCAAGCTGATGAGCGACCCGTACGTCGGGCAACTGACCTTTATCCGCGTGTACTCTGGCGTGCTGCGCAAAGGTGACGCGGTGTATAACCCGGTGAAAGGGAAGAAAGAGCGCATCGGGCGTATCGTGCTGATGCATGCCAACGATCGTCACGAGGTGGACGAACTGCGCGCCGGAGACATCGCGGCCTGCGTTGGGCTGAAGGATGTGACTACCGGCGACACGCTCACCGATCCTAATGCAGTGATCACGCTTGAACGCATGGAGTTCCCGGACCCGGTTATCTCGCTGGCGATCGAGCCGAAAACTAAGGCCGATCAGGAGAAAATGGGGATCGCGCTGCAGCGTCTGGCGGCGGAAGATCCATCGTTTCGCCTGCATACTGACGAAGAGTCCGGCCAGACCATTATCTCCGGGATGGGTGAGCTACACCTTGAGATCATCGTCGACCGCATGAAGCGTGAGTTTGGCGTCGAGGCCAATATTGGCCGCCCACAGGTAACTTACCGTGAAACCCTGCGTAAAACGGTGAAGGATATCGAAGGCAAATTTGTCCGTCAGTCCGGCGGTAAAGGGCAGTACGGCCATGTGGTGCTGAGCCTGGAGCCGCTGGAGCCCGGAAGTGGCTTTAAATTTGAAGATGCCACCAAGGGCGGCGTGGTGCCGCGCGAGTACATCCCGTCCGTTGAGAAAGGGCTGCGGGAAGCGATGAACAGCGGCGTGCTGGCGGGCTATCCGGTCGTTGATGTCAAAGCGACGCTGACGTTTGGCTCGTATCACGACGTCGACTCCTCGGAGATGGCGTTCCGCATGGCGGCGATCCTCGGCTTTAAAGAGGGCGCCCGCAGGGCGGACCCGGTGATCCTTGAGCCGATCATGCACGTGGAGGTGGAAACGCCAGAAGAGTACGCCGGTAACATCATGGGCGATCTCTCTTCCCGCCGCGGAATGGTGCAGGGGATGGCGGAGCAGTACGGAAGCCAGATTATTCGCGCTGACGTGCCGCTGGCAGAGATGTTTGGTTATGCCACGACATTGCGCTCGATGTCCCAGGGACGCGCGACGTATACGATGGAGTTCCATCATTTTGCGGAAGCCCCGCGGAATGTTGCGGATGAGATTATTGCGCGGCGTGCGAAGTAATACGATTACCCTCTCCCTGTAGGGGGAGGGTTTTCTCAATCCGGCGCCTTCACCATCTTCCCGCTCGCGACAAACGTTCCGGCCCCAAGATGATGCAGGGTATTCAGCTTATCCCCGTCAAACTGCCAGCGTCCGGCGACAAACGCGCGTTCATCGGCTGCCGCTGAAACTACTTCACCAAACAGCGTATCGTATTTTTCTGCCGCTGAGGTGACGGGTAATAACCGACACTCCATCCACGCCAGACATTTTTCTTCTATCACCGGCAGGCCAAGTTCAGGACCGTTCACGACCGGGATCCCGTAGCAGTTGAATTTGTCCTCATCGCGCCCGCTGACGCTACCGACCGCGTATGTCCAGTTGGCCGCCGCCACGCCGGGGATGACGATGCCAAACTTCCCGCTGCGCTCAATCAGCTCGCGCGACCAGGTGCTTTTATCCACGACTATTGCGATGCGCGGCGGTTCAAACTCAACGGGCATTGACCATGCGGCGGCCATCACGTTGCGTCTGTCGAGGCTTTCATCCCGACTGGTGATAAGCACAGTCGGGCCGTGGTTCAGCAGACGGCTGGCATGACGTAATTCAACAGTGCGAAAGTGGCTCATAGGATCTCCTCATCTACACCGATGAGTATGACGAAAAAGCACGTAAATCAAAGTGGATGCGTAAAATTAGTTTATAAACAGAACATCTCAATCAAAGGAAACTGATGTATGTCCCCATTTCTGACCGCCTATTTTGCCCGCATCGGCTGGGCGCAACCGACGCGGGTGGATATCGATACCCTGCGCGCGCTGCATTTACATCACAACTGTGCGATCCCTTTTGAGAATATTGATGTTGTTCTGCCTCGCGAAATCCAGCTTGACGATCGGTGCCTGGTCGACAAGCTGGTCACCGCACGTCGCGGAGGGTACTGCTTTGAGCAAAACGGCCTGTTCGAGCGCGTCCTGCGTGAAGTCGGGTTTACGGTGCGTAGCGTGCTGGGGCGCGTGGTATTAGCGAATCCGCCGCAAATGCCGCCGCGCACGCACCGCCTGCTGCTGGTTGAGCTTAACGGTGAGCGCTGGATTGCCGACGTCGGCTTTGGAGGCCAGACGCTGACGGCGCCGATTCGCTTGCTCGCTAATGAAGAACAGGAGACGCCGCACGGGCTGTATCGTCTGCTGAGCGAGGGGAACGACTGGGTGCTGCAGTTCCGGCACCACGAGCACTGGCAGTCGATGTACCAGTTTGACCTGACGACGCAGTATTTCAGCGATTACGTGATGGGGAATTTCTGGTCGGCGCACTGGCCGCAGTCGCATTTCCGCCATCATCTGTTAATGTGTCGCCATCTGCCGGACGGCGGCAAGCTGACGCTAACCAACTTCAACTTTACCCACTGGCAGAACGGTCACGTAGAAGAGCAGATCCATCTGCCGGATGCTGAGGCGCTATACCAGCTGATGCAGGAGCGCTTTGGTCTTGGGGTTGACGATCCGAAGCACGGCTTTACACTGTCAGAATTGACGGCGGTGATGGCAGGGTTTGATACACATCCTCAGGCCGGGAAATAATACGCAGGCCGGGTAAGGCGTCGCCGCTACCCGGCAACATCACTGCTTAGACGGCGTATTAAACAACTCGAGCGTGATTAATTTATCAAGATGGTTGTTAAAGGCGGCTTCGTCCATTTCGGGCATGTTTAAGATATACATTCCGTCAAGACCGCACACCAGACCAATCAAGCGCCAGGCAATATTTTCCGCCCGATCGCCCGGATTTAATGCCCCGGCCTCCGTTCCCGCTTTGATAAGCGCCACCGTTTCCTGGTGCCACATCTCCATGGTCATCACATAGGCGCCTTTGATATCGGTATCGCGGCTGGCCAGGATCTGCGCCTCACGCCACAGGCGAATATAGGGCTCAAACCTCCCGTCATCGCTGCCGAGCATGGCATGAAGCTGTTCCCGCCAGCCGGCCTGTTTACCCGCGACATCCGCATCCAGCAGCTCGCGAATTAGCCGTACGAAGGCCAGCGATTTTAGTTCGCCGCCGGATGTAAAATGATGATGTACCTGGCCGGTGGCGACTCCGGCCTCGGCGGCAATACGGCGTACCGTCATTGCAGCCAGTCCTTCAGCCAGCGCCACGCGCATGGCGGCCTGTAAGATGGCTTCCCGCCGTTCATCCTTGCTCAGATATCGCATGTTTACTCACTCTCAATGGGAATGAAACGAGTGTAACAAAAAGCTGGACATGCGTTCAACTTTACGTAGGATCGCATCCTGGACATGTGTCCATGTTTTAAAAGAAAAGGAAATTTATGTTTCGTCAGTGGTTAGCGTTAGTGATTATCGTGCTGGTGTATATCCCGGTGGCGATCGACGCGACGGTGCTGCACGTGGCGGCGCCGACATTGAGCATGACGCTGGGCGCCAGCGGCAATGAGTTGCTGTGGATCATCGATATTTACTCGCTGGTGATGGCGGGAATGGTGCTGCCGATGGGCGCCCTGGGTGACCGCATTGGTTTTAAACGACTTCTCATGATTGGCAGCACGCTGTTTGGCCTGTCGTCGCTGGCGGCAGCATTTGCCCCGTCAGCAGGGTGGCTGATTGCGGCGCGCGCCTCGCTGGCAATCGGCGCGGCGATGATTATTCCGGCCACGCTGGCTGGGATCCGCACGCTGTTTATCGACGCGCGGGATCGTAATATTGCGCTCGGCGTCTGGGCCGCGGTGGGGTCCGGTGGCGCGGCGTTTGGCCCGCTGATTGGCGGTATGCTGCTCGAGCATTTTTACTGGGGCTCGGTGTTTTTAATCAACGTGCCGATCGTGCTGGTGGTGGTTTCGCTGGCCGCGCGTTTGGTGCCTCCTCAGCAGGCTCGCCCGGAGCAGCCGCTGAATATCAGCCATGCCATTATGCTGATTGTGGCGATTTTGCTGCTGGTCTACAGTGCGAAAACCGCGCTAAAAGGCGTTCTGTCACCGTGGGTGGTCGCGTCCGCGCTGGTGACCGGCTCGGTGCTGCTGTTTATCTTCGTGCGTATTCAGCTCCGCGCCCGCGTGCCGATGATCGACATGCGTCTGTTCTGCCATCGCATCATTTTGAGCGGCGTGGTGATGGCGATGACCGCCATGATTGCCCTGGTCGGGTTTGAGCTGCTGATGGCCCAGGAGCTGCAGTTTGTTCATGGCTTTACGCCGTTTGAAGCGGGAATGTTCATGCTGCCGCTGATGGTGGCGAGCGGGTTTAGCGGACCGATCGCGGGTGTGCTGGTGGGACGTCTCGGTCTGCGCATTGTGGCGGCTGGCGGAATGGGGCTCAGCGCCGTCAGCTTTATCGGCCTGTCGATGCTCGACTTCAGCACGCAGCAGCTGCTGGCTTCTGCCCTGATGGTTCTGCTCGGCTTCAGCGCCGCCAGCGCGCTGCTGGCCTCGACCTCGGCGATTATGGCCGCTGCGCCGAAAGAGAAGGCCGCCGCCGCAGGGGCGATTGAAACCATGTCCTATGAACTGGGCGCCGGGCTGGGGATCGCCATCTTTGGTCTGCTGTTGACCCGCAGCTTCTCGGCGTCGATTGACCTGCCGCAGGGGCTGAACGCCTCGCTCGTCGATAAAGCCTCGTCATCCATTGGTGAGGCGATGAAGGTGGCGCAGGATCTGACCCCGACGCTGGCGGAGTCGGTGATTGAGGCGGCGAAAAGCGCGTTTATCACCTCGCACAGCGTGGCGCTGGGCAGCGCGGGCGGAATGCTGCTGCTGTTGGCAGTGGGGATCTGGTTTAGCCTGGCGAAGGCCAAGCCGCAGTAATACAGGGCGCGCGGTTGGCGCGGGTGGGGCGGATGGGCTATGTTTTTTAAAGGATTATCTGACTCTTGCTGGAAAATATGAGCCCTCGCCACAGCAGTGAACCGTCCCAACCGCTCTCCCGGTTAACCCTGCTTGCAGGGGGCGCTCTGGGCGTCGTTTTTGGTGATATCGGCACCAGCCCGCTCTATACCTTCCGCACTGTGCTGTCGCTCTCTGAGCATGACCCGACGCCCGGCGTCATACTGGGCCTGCTCTCCCTGATTACCTGGACACTCATCCTGGTAACGTCCATAAAATATGCCGCCTTTGCCATGCGAATTGATAATCATGGCGAGGGGGGCATCATGGCCCTGATGTCGCTTCTGGTGGAGAAAGGCAAAGGCGGACGCTGGGTTATTTTTTCCGCCCTTATCGGTGCCGCTTTAATTTACGGTGACGGCGCGATAACCCCGGCTATCTCCGTGCTTTCTGCCCTTGAAGGGCTGGAGATGGTCATTCCTGAATCTCAGCCGTACATATTGCCCCTGACGGTGGCGGTCCTGCTGGCGCTGTTTCTTCTTCAGCCTTTTGGTACTGCTCGCATAGGGAAAATATTTGGCCCGGTTATGGCGGTTTGGTTTTTGGCGATTGCTGCCCTGGGCGTGCGGGGGATCGTTCAACACCCGTCGGTATTGCTGGCCCTCAACCCTGCGTACGGCATCGCGTTTTTGTTTTCTAACGGGTACACCAGTTTCCTGGTCCTGGGCGGCGTTTTTCTCTGCGTGACGGGTGCCGAGGCCCTGTATGCAGACATGGGGCATTTTGGCAAAAAGCCCATCTGGCTTGCCTGGTACGGCATCGTCTTTCCTTCGCTGCTGCTCAACTATGCCGGCCAGTCAGCGCTGATTCTGGCCGGTGCCGACAGCAAGCAAAACCTTTTCTACACGCTCTGTCCGCCTGTGCTCCAGGTTCCGCTCATCGTTCTTGCCGCGCTGGCGACGATCATTGCCTGTCAGGCGATTATCACCGGCGCTTTTTCCATGACGCGCCAGGCCATACAGCTTGGCTGGTTACCCCGATTACGCATCAAGCAGACGGCGGCGGAAAGCTACGGCCAGATTTATATCGGGATAATCAACTGGCTGCTGATGGGGGTGACCATCGGGCTGGTGGTGTTCTTTAAATCCTCCGATAAGCTCGCCGCCGCGTACGGCATTGCCGTGTCGTTAACCATGCTGATGACCACGGGGCTGCTGTTTGTGGCAATGCGCGAAGTGTGGCGCTGGAGCCTGGCCAGCAGCGCGGTGATTGCCCTCTGCTTCCTGGTGATTGATGCCACCTTCCTGTTTGCCAATCTGATTAAGGTCCTTGAAGGCGGCTATATTCCGCTGCTGATGGCCGCAGCGATTTGTACGGTGATGCTGATCTGGCACCGCGGCGTCAAGGCGGTATCCGCATCGGTGGGCGAGAAGGGCGTCAGCGTGGATGCGTTCTTTGCCCAGCTTCAGCAAAAAACGGTGCCCAGAGTGGCGGGCTCCGCCGTCTTTTTGACCCGGACACAGAACAATATCCCGCCGGTCATGCGCTGGCACGTCGCGCGAAACCGGGCGCTACAGCAGGACGTGTTGTCGCTTACCATTGATATTCTGAATGTGCCCTACGTGGGGGAAGAACAACGCATCAGGGTAGAGCAGCGCGCGCCGGGCTACTGGCACGGCGTGGCGCAGTATGGCTTTATGGAACACCCGGACATCCCGCGTTTGTTGCAGGGTGTCAGCGAGATTAACGCGCTTTTTGCCACGGATGACGCCACCTGGTATGTCGGGCATGAAACCATTGTGGCAGGCGAGGGTGAGGCAGGAATGGCGGCCTGGCAACGGCACATCTTTGCGTTCATGAAGCGCAACTGCACGCACGTCATCAACCACTATCACCTTCCCAGCGATCGGGTTGTCGAAATCAGCCGGCGCGTTGCCGTGTAGACTCTGGCGAAAGCAGAGCTCTTCTGCTTTCGCACCGTTCTATCTCTCAAGGGCCGCGGATAGAACGCTATGCAATAACACGTTCGCCCCTTTCTCCGCCCACTCTGGCAGGATCCTTTCCGCTTGGTTATGGCTGATGCCTTTCACGCAGGGGATAAAGATCATGCTGGCCGGTGCCATTTTGCTGACATAGCAGGCGTCGTGTCCCGCACCGGAGACCATCGGTTTCGACGAATAGCCCAGTTCCGCCACGGCCTTCTCCGAACGCGCCAGGCATTCGGCGTCAAACGCGATGGGCGCGTAGTCAAAAATGCGCTCAACGAGTGCCGACACGCCGCGCAGGCTCAGGCTTTCAGCCACCTTATGCAGCGCCGCCTCCATGGCTTCCAGTGCCGCCTGCGCCGGATGGCGAAACTCAACGCTGCATACCACGCGAGACGGCACAACGTTGCGCGAGTTTGGCGTAACCTTCGCCATGCCGATCGTCGCGCGTCCGTCCGGCGCATGCCGATAGCCAATATCTTCCACCTTCAGCGCCAGCTCCGCGAAGGCGGTCAGCGCGTCGCGGCGGCTGTGCATCGGCGTCGTGCCCGCGTGGGCGGCGAATCCGTCCAGCGTCAGGGTAAACCAGCGCTGGCCCATTGCCGCGCAGACTAACCCGATATCAATGGCCTCATCTTCCAGGATCGGACCCTGTTCGATGTGCAGTTCGTAGCAGGCGTGAACGGGAAACGCACGGGCAGGGGTTTCACCCCGGTAGCCAATGCTCTCCAGCGCTTCGCTCACGGTAGTGCCTTCGTTATCCGCGCGGGCATGCGCGTACGCTTCGCTAAACTGTCCCGTCCAGACCCCTGAAGAGAGCATGGCCGGCGCAAAGCGCGCGCCTTCTTCGTTGGTCCAGTTCACCAGCACAACGTCACGTTCAGTCTCAACGTTATGGTCGTTAAGGGTTCGCAGCAGCTCCAGCCCGGCCAGCACGCCGTAAACCCCGTCGTAGTTACCGCCCAGCGGCTGGGTATCCACATGTGAACCCGTCATGACCGGGGCAAGCTGCGGGTTTTTCCCCGCGCGACGGATAAACATATTGCCCATGCTGTCGACGTCGCAGGTGAAACCCGCGTCCAGCGCCCAGTCGCGCAGCAGGTTACGCGCAATACGATCTTCCTCGCTCAGCGCCAGACGGGTCACGCCGCCGGCGGGCGTGCCGCCGATCTGTGCCATCATCTCAAGCGTTGACCACAGCCGTTCGGCGTTGACGCGGATCATGGCTTGTCCTTACTGCTGCGGTAGCGGAAATCACAGCACGAACCGCCCTGCATGATGGTGGTCGTGCGGGTCAGCTTCACGTCCGGCGCATAGCCAACGATGAATTTTTCATCGCGCGCGCAGGAGAGCAGATGACCAATCTCGCCCAGCCCCATCTCGTGATACATCTCCGCGTAGCGGCAGCGGGTCACGTTGTAGTTGTACTGCTGATCGTCGGCGTCGATCACCTTCACGTCCAGGGCGTTATCTTTTTCCCACAGATACTGCAGGGCGATGAAGCTCTTGACGTCCGCGCCGTTGGGTTCTTTGCTGGCAAACGCTTTGCCAGCGTCAATCGCGGCCTGCTCAATGGCCTCGCCAATGACCGCCTGGGCGCGGGTTTTCCCTATCTCGCGCACCAGGATTTCATAAATTGGCTTTATAATTTCTGCTTCAATTTTGCGGCGGGCGAGAATGCCCAGCTCGTTATTATCACTCATCACATTGCCCTCGCTGCGTTACTTCGCTTTTGCGCCACCCAGCACGGTTTGCGGCTGCCATTTGCCGTCGACAACTTTGTAAACGGTGAAGGACGGCGATTTCAGGTTACCTTCTTTATCAAACGCGATCTGTCCGGTGACGCCGGAGTAGCTGATGGCGCGCAGGGCGGGCAGATAGTAGGACGGCTCAACGGAGTTTGCTTTTTCCATCGCCGCAACCAGCACGCGGGTGGCGTCATAGGCGAACGGGGCGTGCAGTTCGATATGGGTGTGGTAGCGCGACTGATAAGCCTGTTCGAAAGCCTTTCCACCCGGCATCTCGTCAACGGGCAGGCCCGGCTCCAGCGCGACCACGCCTTCGCCTTCTTTCTGCGCCAGCTGCAGGAACGTCTGGCTGACAAATCCGCCTGCGCCCATCAGGGTGGCGTTCATGCCCAGCTGTTTGATACGACGCGCCAGCGGTGCGGCCTGGCTGTCGACGCCGCCGAAGAAGATCAGATCGGCGTTTTTACTGCGGATGGCGGTCAGCACGGCGCTGAAATCCACCGTTTTGTCATCAACGTACTGACGATCGACAACCTTCACGCCCTGCGCTTCAAGCGATTTAATAAACTGGTCCGCCAGACCCTGACCAAATGCGGTGCGGTCGTCGATCACCGCAATACGTTTGGCTTTCAGCGTATTAACCGCGTACTGGCCGGCTAGCTGACCGCCGTCGTCGTCGTGGCCCATCACGCGGAAGCTGGTGTCAAAACCCTGTTTGGTATAGGCGTGACCGGTCGCGACCGGTGCCACCTGTGCGATGCCCGCATCGTGATAGACGCGTGCGGCAGGAATGCTGGTACCGGTGTTCCAGTGACCTACAACGCCCGCCACGCCGCTATCCACCAGACGCTGCGCCACGGCCACGGCGGTGCGCGGGTCGGACTGATCGTCTTCGGACTGCAGTTTGAAGGTCACCGCTTTGCCGCCGATGGTCGGGTGCTGCTTGTTAATGTCGTCGATGGCCAACTGCGCGCCGTTCTCCAGATCCTTACCGATACGGGCAGACGGGCCGGTGAGCGGGCCTGCCAGACCGATAACCACGGTTTCACCGTCGACTGCCCACGCGAACGTCGAGGCAAAACTGCCGAGGAGGATAGCGGCGCTGAGCGCACTGATTTTTACTGTTTTCATTGTTTTTCCCTGATGTTGGCTGGTGTTGTTAAACAGGCATTTCGCCCAAATAAATCTGTGCAATCTGGTCATCATTGAGCAGCGCTTTCGATTCGCCGTGATGGACGATGCTGCCGCTGTCCATCACCCACGCGCTGTCGGTGACTTCCAGCGCGAGACGGGCGTTTTGTTCGATAAGCAGCAGGGCAACGCCGCGTTCGCGCAGCCCGGCGATAACGGCAAAAATGTTCTCGACCATCTTCGGGGCAAGGCCCATCGACGGCTCGTCGAGGATCAGCAGCCGCGGGCGGCTGAGCAGGGCGCGGTTAAGGGCCAGCAGCTGTTGTTCTCCGCCGGAAAGCAGGCCAGCGAGCTGATGCTGGCGTTCTCCCAGGCGCGGGAAGCGCTCGAAGATCTCGTTCATCTCGCGCCTGACGGTGACAGTGTCACGCCTGAGCCAGGCACCCATCTGCAGGTTTTCCAGCACCGTCATTCGGGAGAAGATCCCCCGGCCTTCCGGGACCATCACCAGTCCGTCGCGGAGCAGCGATTCGGGCCTGTGCTTACGCACCGCTTTACCGTTGAATTCAATACGGCCGCTAAAGCTTTCCAGACCGGTAATGGCGCGCACGGTGGAGCTTTTCCCCGCGCCGTTAGCGCCGATCAGCGTAGCCTGTTCGCCCTCGCGCAGGGTAAAGGAGGCATCGCGTACGGCCTGAATGCCGCCGTAATGCACGTCCACACGTTCCACCTTCAGTAATTCAGACATGGGCGTTGCCTCCAAGCCAGGCGGCGATCACTGCCGGGTCTCGACGCACGCTCTCCGGCGTGCCGCTGGCGAGCGTTTTGCCGTAATCAAGCACCGTCAGGCGATCGCAGATGCCCATCACCAGCTTGACGTCATGTTCAATCATCAGCAGAGTTTTGCCGTCATCGCGCAGTCGGATAAGCAGCTCGCCGAGCGCCACTTTTTCCGCCGCGTTCATCCCGGCGGCGGGCTCATCCAGCGCCAGCAGCAGCGGATCTGTTGCCAGCGCGCGGGCAATCTCCAGACGGCGCTGATGACCATAGGCCAGATCGCAGGCGCGGTAGTGGGCGAACTTCGCAATGCCGGTGTACTCCAGCCAGTGCCAGGCCAGTTCTCGAGTCTGTTTCTCTTCTTCGCGAGCGCGTTTGTGACGGCTCAGCGCGGCCCACAGGCCGTTACGGGTGCGCACGTGGCGGCCCACCATCACGTTTTCCAGCACCGACATGTCGTTAAAGAGGCGCACGTTCTGGAAGGTGCGTGCGATCCCGGCGGCGGTGACTTTCTCAATGTGCTTTGGGAAATAGGGCTTGTCGGCAATTGAAAATTCACCGCTGTCCGCCGGATAAAGCCCGGTGATCAGGTTAAAACAGGTGGTTTTTCCCGCCCCGTTAGGACCAATCAGGCCGTAGATCTCGCCTTTGTTCACGGCGATCGAAACGTCATCCACGGCGGTAAGCCCTCCGAAGCGTTTGGACATGTTGCGTACGGTTAACAGACTCATGTATTCACCTCCTTGTGGCGTACCGGCCAGATCCCGGCAGGACGCACCAGCATGACCAGCACCAGCGCCAGGCCATAGAACAGCTGACGCAGCACTTCCGGGTCAATCAGTACCGTACCGAACAGCGCCTGCTGAACCGGAGCTGCCTGACTGCGCAGCAGTTCCGGCAGGGCGGTAAGCAGTACCGCGCCGAGGATCACGCCCGGAATGTGTCCCATCCCGCCCAGCACCACCATAGCCAGCACGGCAATGGATTCCTGTAACGTGAAGGATTCCGGGGAGACAAAGCCCTGAAACGCGCCGAACAGGGCACCCGCCACGCCGCCAAAAGAGGCTCCCATCGCAAAGGCCAGCAGCTTATAGTTACGCACGTTGATGCCCATCGCGCGGGCCACATCCTCATCTTCACGGATGGCGTGCCAGGCGCGACCAATACGGGAATGCTGCAGGCGCAGGCAGACAAAAATAATCGCCACAATCACCAGCATCAGCAGGTAGTACCACAGCCACAGCGCGGGCACTTTGAAACCTAACCAGTGGTATACGCCGCTAAACTTCAGGCCGAACAGATTCAGCGTATCCACCCCGGTAATGCCCTTCGCACCGTTGGTGATGTTCACCGGACGGTCGAGGTTGCGCATCAGGATGCGGATGATTTCGCCAAAGCCGAGGGTCACTATCGCCAGGTAGTCCCCGCGCAGCTTCAGCGTGGGAGCACCCAGTAAAATGCCGCAGACCGCAGCGACGAGCGCCGCCATCGGAATAATCAGCAGATATGACGTGTGCAGCCCGTCCGGGAACCAGACGCCGAGAACAGGAAACACCTCCAGCAGGTGTGGGGAGGCCATCAGCGCAGCGAGATAAGCGCCAACCGCGTAAAAGGCGATAAAGCCCATGTCCAGCAGGCCGGTATAGCCCACCACAATATTGAGCCCCAGAGCCAGCATGATGTAGAGCAGGGCGAAGTCGATAACGCGTACCCAGTAGTTGCCGCCAAGCTGCGTGGCCACCACGGGCGCCACCAGCAGCGCGAGGCAGAACAGGCTCATGCCTGACCAGAATTTGCGCGTCGTCGCCGGAGTCTGGAGTTGAAGTGTTGTCATGGTATTCCTTACGCCCTTTGCGCCACGCGCTCGCCCAGGAGGCCTGCCGGACGGAAGACCAGCACCAGAATCAGAACCATGAAGGCAAAGACGTCCTGATAGTTGCTGCCGAAGACGCCGTGGGTCAGTTCACCCAGGTAACCTGCGCCCAGCGCTTCGATAATGCCGAGCAGGATCCCGCCAATCATGGCGCCACGAATGTTACCAATGCCTCCCAGCACGGCGGCGGTAAAGGCTTTGATCCCGGGCAAAAAGCCCATCGAGAAGCTGGCGTTGCCGTAGTTGCTGGCCATCATGACGCCTGCCAGCGCGGCGAACACGCCGCCAATGGCGAACGTCAGGGTAATAATGGCATTGGGGTTAACCCCCATCAGCGTGGCAACGCGAGGGTTTTCCGCCACGGCGCGCATGCCGCGGCCCAGGCGGGTGTATTCCACCAGCAGCCATAGCCCGGTCATCACCGCAAGCGCCAGCGCCACGGTAACAATGCCGGTGACGGTCACAATGGCGGGGGGATGCAGTTCGCTTCCTGACGTCACGGCGATCGGTTCCATGGGCAGGATCTGCGGGAACATCAGCGGGTTGCGCGTCCAGATAATCATCGCCACGGTTTGCAGCAGGACCGAGACGCCGATACCCGAGATAAGCGGTGCCAGGCGCGGGGCGTTGCGCAGTCGACGATAGGCAAAGCGCTCCACGGCCATTGCCAGCAGGGCGCAAACGGCCATGGCAATCACCAGGGCAACGCCAAGCTGTAACAGCAGCGGCATGTGAGGGAAGGCGGCGTTCAGGGCGTTAATGGCGGAAAGGGTGGTGAGCGCACCGACCATCAGAATATCGCCGTGAGCAAAGTTAATAATGCGCAAGATGCCATACACCATGGTATAGCCCAGCGCGATCAGCGCATAAATGCTGCCCAGCATCACACCGTTGATCAGTTGTTGTATGAGTGTATCCAACGTCTGTTCCCGCAAAGTCTTTTTTCTGCGGCTACCATCCGATAAATGAATTAAATTGTAAAATACACATATATTATTTCTTATGATAAACCGGCATTGCATTATCTTTATGATTTATATAAATATAATTCAATCGTATTTGCAGGTGAAAAGCCTAAAGAAATCAACATATGAATAAAACAGAACAATCGTCAGCTTTGTCTGCGTATGCAGACAGCCGTCTGGCAAACGACCCGCCGCTTCGCGCCGTCCGGGCCTTTGAGGCCATCGCCCGGCTGGGCAGCGTCACGCTGGCCGCGCAGGAGTTGGATATCTCACCGTCGGCGGTCAGTCATCAGCTCAAGGTGCTCGAAGGATATCTGCAAATGCCGCTGACGGAACGTCAGGGGCGCAGGCTGGTGCTGAGCCAGCACGGACGTGAATATTACCGCTCGATCCGTGCGGCGTTTAACGTGCTGCGCCAGGCAACGGAGCATCTGGCAGAGCAGGCGCAAACGCGTCAGGTCACCATCAGCCTGATCCCGCTTTTTGGCATGGGGTGGTTTATCCCGCGTCTGCCTGATTTTATGCGCGCCAACCCGCAGACCGAGATTAACGTTGTGTATGCCAACCATCGTAACTATCTGAGCGATGCGTCGGATATGTCGATTCGTTTTGGTAACGGCCAGTGGGCGGGCTATCAGAGCGAAAAGCTGATTTCCGGACAGATGGTGCCGGTGTGCAGCCGCGCGTTTTTGCGCATTCATGGCCATATCGATACGCCTGAGCAACTGCTGCAAATGCCGCTGCTGCATGATGAGGAGCGCACCAGCTGGCCGCAGTGGTTTCAGTTGCAGGGGGTAAAACGGTCTCTGCGGCGCAGCGGCCCTTTGTTTGAAGACGGACTGTTGACGCTGGCGGGCGTACAGGCCGGGCTGGGCTGCGCGCTGATGCGCGAGCCGCTGATCGCGCCTTATCTTGAGAGCGGCGAGCTGGTTAAGATATTTGACTTACCCATTGATGACGGGCGCGACTATTATCTTTGCACGCGTGCCGATTCAGAGATGACCGAGGACGGTAAGCTGCTGCAAAACTGGCTTCGTCGGGCTGCAGGCGTTGAACCGCTTACGGCGTAAGCAGGCACTGCTTATCAAGCGCTTCAATTTCCGAACCGCTGTAGCGTGCGTATTGCCCGGTCAGGCCAAAAAAAGCGGGCTGGGTTTCGGTGTAGATTTCCGCGGCGAGCACCAGCCGGCGTCGCTCATCTTCGCCCATCTCAAGCAGCGTCCAGGGAATGAAATAGCGCGACGTGGAGGTCAGTTTGAACCACAGCGGGCAGCCGCAGCCGGGACAGAACCAGCGTTCACCGCGCGCCGATGACGCGAAATGAGAAGGGGCGATAGAGTCTTGCTCAAGAAGCGGTTCGCCCTGCGGCTCAAGATACATGGCAATGCCGCCCGACCACTTCTGGCATTGGGTGCAGTGACATGCGTATACGTCAAAATTATTGAGGCTCACGCTGAACTGACTCATTCCGCACAAGCAGCGTCCTTTGAATATGTGCATGGCGTACTCCTTGTTGACGCCAGAAATCCGTATAAAAAAAGCCAGCCGCATGGGCTGGCCTTTTATCGTGACAAATCTTAGAACTGGTAGGTCAGGCCTACAGCTACGATGTTGTCGGTAGCAACGCCAGTTGCTTTGGTGAAGCTGTTGTCGTCAACCAGGTTGATTTTGTAATCAACATAGGTAGACATGTTTTTGTTGAAGTAGTAGCTCGCGCCAACGTCAACGTATTCAACCAGATCATGGTCGCCGTATGAACCCAGGTCTTTACCTTTGGATTTCAGGTAAGCGATGGATGGACGCAGGCCAAAGTCGAACTGGTACTGAGCAACAACTTCGAAGTTCTGAGCTTTGTTCGCGATATAACCGTCACCGAAGTTGGTCATGTTGCGGGTTTCAGAGTAGGTGGTTGCCAGATAGATGTTGTTCGCATCGTATTTCAGGCCAGCAGCCCATACTTCTGCGTTCTCACCGCCAGCGTTAACGGTGTTAGCGACGCGACCTGCAGCAACCTGACGGTCAGTACGGTCAGATTTCGCGTAGGTTGCACCGACACCGAAACCGTCCATTTCATAGGTAGAAGACAGACCCCAGCCGTCACCGTTCGCTTCGGTGATGTCGTTACGGTCGTTTTTACCCTGGTACTGAGCGGCAACGTTCAGACCGTCAACCAGACCGAAGAAGTCGGTGTTACGGTAGGTTGCAACGCCAGTCGTACGGCCAGTCATAAAGCCATCGGTCTGAGTCCAGGTATCGCCACCGAACTCTGGCAGAACGTCAGTCCACGCGCCGATGTCGTAAGCAACACCGTAGTTACGACCGTAGTCGAATGAACCGAATTCGTTGAATTTCAGACCCGCGAAGGCCAGACGGGTTTTGTTGCCGTCAGAGCCCTGTGATTCAGAACGGTTGCCTTTGAACTCATATTCCCACTGGCCGTAACCGGAAAGCTGATCGTTGATCTGAGTTTCGCCTTTGAAGCCCAGACGAACGTAAGTTTTGTCGCCGTCGTTATCAGTATCATCAGAGAAATAGTGCAGACCTGTTACTTTACCGTACAGATCCAGCTTGTTACCGTCTTTGTTATAAATTTCAGCCGCGTTTACAACGCCTGCTGCCAACATGGAAGTCACTGCCACTGCAACTAATTTAAGTTTCATCTTAAATGTTCCTTATAATTTTCTTTGGTATTTCCTGAGCCACTTTGAACGATTTCTAAACGAGGCTGATCGTCAATGGCATGCTATTTTTAAAAATCTTGTAGTCCTATTTCAATAATAAGTTTCAAATTATTAGCAATAATTTCATTTAGTGTGATCGAGATCGGGTAAATGACGATGAAATAGCGTCAAATGATTAGCATTTAATCAATTAATTGCCGGGTTGATTGCTGTGGATATAGTTTCTTTATGGTTTTATAAAAAGTGGTAATTATCGGTATTTCCGTTCATTTTTGAGGGGTGAATGGTCTTTATAGCCGTAATACCTTGTTTTATAGCTTTAATGCACGGAATTTCCGTTCTGAAGGCTGAAATAAACAGAAGCATACTATTGCACTTTGTGCTATTAATCCTGTGAGTATTTGGACAGTATTAATCACCCACCGGTGTCAATTTATGTCAATGCGGGAGGGCCGGAATTTACGAAAGGGGGTGGAATATAAACAGAATCTAAACACGTGCTCTACTGTTCATAAGAATATTTTGGCGTGCGCTCACATATTAAATTTATGTTAATTATTTGCTGTCGGGATAAATATTTCTCGACAGCAAAACCGACATTATTGTCTTGTTGCGTACCAGCAGAGCAACGACCCGGCGCAGACCATCAGCGCGCCTTGCCAGAACGAGAATGAGAGGGGCGAACTCAGCACTGCGGCGGCAAGCGCGGCGGAGAAGACAGGGGTAAAATAGGATACGGCAGCGAGTACCGTGACGTTACCGTGAAGGATGCCAATATTCCATGCGGCGTAACCAAACCCAAGCGCAATACCGCACATGACGAGTTTCACTATCACCGGAAGCGTAAACACCATCTCGGGCTGATCGCTCAGGAAATATTTCACCCACAGGCTCAGCGCGGTCAGCAAAACAAACAGCGTGATGCCGTTTTGTCCTTTCGCAAATTTGCTGGTGACCGTGCAGTAGGCGGCCCAGATAAATGCCCCGGCAAACGCCAGCGCGTAGCTCAGCGGGCTGGAAACAATATTGCGGGTTATTTCATCAAGATGTAAACCTTGTTCACCGCCCAATACCCAGCAAACGCCCAGCAATGAGACGGATAAGCCGGGGATCACCCACAGGGTTGATTTTTGTCCGTTGAACAAGATGGCAAACACAATGGTCAGGCTTGGCCAAAGGTAATTGACCATGCCCACTTCAATCGCCTGCGATCGCGTTGCGGCATAGCCCAGCGACAGCGCCAGGCATATTTCGTAGCTGACAAATAAAACGCTGCCGGCAATAAGATAGCGGGGTGAAAACCGCCTGATATCAGGAAATCCTACCGTCACCAGACACAGTAATCCGCTGAGGGTGTAAATCATCGCCGCACCGCCTACCGGGCCCAGTCCCTCACTCACGCTGCGAATAAGGCCGACCATGGTACTCCATAACAGTATTGCCGCGAGCCCAATAAGCGTTGCTCTTTTTCTGTCCATTACTTCGCCATTGCAATAACAATCAAAGGAAAAATGTATCGCATTCAACCTGACGCTGTCGCCAATTATTCTCTTAAACCGTTAATCAAAAAGGGGTATTTAGATTTACCGGGGGTGACTATTAAGGGGGGGAAGGCAGATGACCTTGATTTGACGCAAAAAAAACAGGGGCTTTGCTGTTAGTTTGCGGCGCGAAGTCTTTTCAGATAACGAGGACAACAATGGACGTCAGCCGCAGACAATTTTTTAAAATCTGCGCGGGCGGTATGGCCGGAACAACGGCAGCCATGCTGGGATTTGCTCCCAAAATGGCGCTGGCGCAGGCACGCAACTATAAGCTGCTCCGCGCAAAAGAGATCCGTAACACCTGCACATACTGCTCCGTAGGTTGTGGGCTTTTAATGTATAGCCTGGGCGATGGCGCGAAGAACGCCAGAGAAGCGATTTACCATATTGAAGGGGATCCGGATCATCCGGTGAGCCGCGGCGCACTTTGCCCGAAAGGGGCGGGGCTGCTGGACTACGTTCACAGCGAAAACCGCCTGCGCTACCCGGAATACCGCGCGCCGGGTTCTGATAAATGGCAGCGTATCTCCTGGGATGAGGCCTTCTCCCGTATTGCCAAATTAATGAAAGCCGACCGCGACGCTAACTTTATTGAAAAGAACGCCCAGGGCGTAACGGTTAACCGCTGGTTATCCACCGGCATGCTGTGCGCCTCGGCGGCGAGTAATGAAACCGGCATGCTGACGCAAAAATTTGTGCGCTCTCTCGGCATGCTGGCGGTAGATAACCAGGCGCGCGTCTGACACGGACCAACGGTAGCAAGTCTTGCTCCAACATTTGGTCGCGGTGCGATGACCAACCACTGGGTTGATATCAAAAACGCTAACGTCGTGGTGGTGATGGGCGGAAACGCCGCGGAAGCCCATCCGGTGGGGTTCCGCTGGGCGATGGAGGCGAAAAACAACAACGATGCGACGCTTATCGTCGTCGATCCGCGCTTTACGCGCACGGCATCGGTGGCCGATATCTATGCGCCAATCCGTTCCGGTACGGACATTACGTTCCTGTCCGGCGTGCTGCTGTACCTGATCGAAAACAACAAAATCAACGCGGAATACGTTAAGCACTACACCAACGCGAACCTGCTGGTGCGGGATGATTTTGCCTTTGATGACGGGCTGTTTAGCGGCTATGACGCCGAAAAACGCCAGTACGATAAAACGTCCTGGAACTATCAGTTCGATGAAAACGGCTACGCGCTGCGTGATGAAACCCTGACGCACCCGCGCTGCGTATGGAACCTGCTGAAGCAGCACGTTTCCCGCTATACGCCGGACATGGTGGAAAACATCTGCGGCACGCCGAAAGCGGACTTCCTGAAGGTGTGTGAAGTGCTGGCCTCCACCAGCGCCGCCGACAGAACCACAACATTCCTCTACGCGCTGGGCTGGACGCAGCACACCGTGGGTGCGCAGAACATCCGCACCATGGCGATGATCCAGCTGCTGCTCGGCAACATGGGGATGGCGGGAGGCGGCGTGAACGCGCTGCGCGGTCACTCAAATATTCAGGGGCTCACCGACCTTGGCCTGCTCTCGACCAGCCTGCCGGGCTACCTGACGCTGCCGTCTGAAAAGCAGACGGATCTGCAAAGTTATCTGGCGGCGAATACGCCAAAAGCGACGCTGCCGGACCAGGTGAACTACTGGAGCAACTATCCGAAGTTCTACGTCAGCCTGATGAAATCCTTCTACGGCGACGCGGCGCAGAAGGAGAACGACTGGGGCTTTGAGTGGCTGCCGAAGTGGGACCAGGCGTACGACGTCATCAAGTACTTCAACATGATGGATAAGGGCAGCGTCACGGGGTATATCTGCCAGGGCTTTAACCCGGTGGCCTCCTTCCCGGACAAGAACAAAGTCGTTCGCAGCCTGAGCAAGCTGAAGTACATGGTCGTTATCGACCCGCTGGTGACCGAGACCTCCACCTTCTGGCAAAACCACGGGGAATCGAACGATGTCGACCCGGCGTCGATTCAGACCGAAGTGTTCCGCCTGCCGTCCACCTGCTTTGCGGAAGAGGACGGTTCCATCGCAAACTCCGGCCGCTGGCTGCAGTGGCACTGGAAAGGTCAGGATGCGCCGGGCGAAGCGCGTAATGACGGTGAGATCCTCGCCGGGATTTACCACCGACTGCGCGAGATGTACCGCACCGAAGGCGGCAAAGGCGCTGAGCCGCTGCTGAAAATGGGCTGGGGCTACAAGCAGCCGGACCATCCTGAGTCTGAAGAGGTCGCAAAAGAGAACAACGGCGTGGCGCTGGCGGATCTCTATGACGCCAGGGGCAACCTGGTGGCGAAGAAAGGCCAGCTGCTGAACAGCTTCGCGCTGCTGCGCGACGACGGCACGACGGCGTCGTCCTGCTGGATCTACACCGGCAGCTGGACGGAGCAGGGCAACCAGATGGCCAACCGCGACAACGCCGATCCGTCCGGGCTGGGCAATACGCTGGGCTGGGCATGGGCGTGGCCGCTGAACCGTCGCGTGCTGTACAACCGCGCGTCTGCAGACGTAAACGGCAAGCCGTGGGATCCGAAACGCATGCTGATCCAGTGGAACGGGGCGAAGTGGACGGGGAACGATATCCCGGACTACAACACCGCCCAGCCGGGCAGCAACACCGGGCCGTTCATCATGCAGCCGGAAGGGCTGGGACGCCTGTTTGCCCTCAACAAGCTGGCGGAAGGGCCGTTCCCGGAACACTACGAGCCGATGGAAACGCCGCTGGGCACCAACCCGCTGCATCCAAACGTCATCTCAAGCCCGGTGGTGCGCATCTACGAAGAGGACGTGCTGCGGCTGGGCAAAAAGGACAAGTTCCCGTACGTGGGGACGACCTATCGCCTGACCGAGCATTTCCACACCTGGACCAAGCACGCGCGGCTGAACGCCATCGCGCAGCCGGAACAGTTTGTGGAGATCAGCGAGACGCTAGCGAAGGCGAAAGGCATTGCCAACGGCGACCGCGTGGAGGTGAGCAGCAAGCGCGGCTTTATTCGCGCGGTGGCGGTGGTGACGCGTCGTCTCCAAAGCCTGAACGTGCACGGACAGCAGGTGGAAACCGTCGGGATCCCGCTGCACTGGGGCTTTGAGGGCGTGGCGCAGAAAGGCTACATCGCCAACACCCTGACGCCAAACGTCGGCGATTCCAACTCGCAAACGCCGGAGTACAAGGCGTTTCTGGTCAACATCGAGAAAGCGTAAGGAGCGATTAAATGGCGATGGAAACACAAGACGTTATCAAACGCTCCGCGACCAACCCGATTACCCCCGCGCCCCGCGCGCGGGACTACAAGGCAGAGGTCGCTAAGCTTATCGACGTCTCCTCCTGCGTGGGCTGCAAGGCCTGCCAGGTGGCCTGCTCGGAGTGGAACGATATCCGCGACGAGGTGGGGCACTGCGTGGGGGTCTACGACAATCCGGCGGATCTGAGCGCCAAATCCTGGACGGTAATGCGCTTTAGCGAAACCGAGCAGAACGGCAGGCTGGAGTGGCTGATTCGCAAAGATGGCTGCATGCACTGTGAAGATCCGGGCTGCCTGAAGGCGTGCCCGTCTGCCGGCGCGATTATTCAGTACGCCAACGGGATCGTTGACTTCCAGCAGGACAACTGCATCGGCTGCGGGTACTGCATCGCGGGCTGTCCGTTTAATATCCCGCGCCTCAATAAAGAGGATAATCGGGTATATAAATGCACCCTGTGCGTGGACCGCGTCAGCGTCGGGCAGGAGCCTGCCTGTGTGAAAACCTGTCCGACCGGGGCTATCCACTTCGGCACCAAAAAAGAGATGCTTGACGTGGCGCAGGCGCGCGTGGACAAGCTGAAAGCGCGCGGCTACGAGAATGCGGGCATTTATAACCCGCAGGGCGTGGGCGGTACGCACGTGATGTATGTGCTGCACCATAACGACCAGCCTGAGCTGTACCACAACCTGCCGAAGGATCCGGCGATCGATACCTCCATCAACCTGTGGAAAGGGGCGCTTAAGCCGCTCTCGGCGGCGGGCTTTATCGCCACCTTTGCGGGGCTGATTTATCACTACATCGGTATCGGGCCGAACAAAGAGGTGGATGAGGACGAGGAGGAGCATCATGAGTAAGTCGAAAACGATCGTGCGCACGAAGTTTGTTGACCGCGCCTGTCACTGGACGGTTGTGATCTGCTTCTTCCTGGTGGCGGTGTCGGGGATATCGTTCTTCTTCCCGACGCTGCAGTGGCTGACCGAAACCTTCGGCACGCCGCAGATGGGCCGCATTCTGCATCCGTTCTTCGGCGTGCTGATTTTCGTGGTGCTGATGTTTATGTTCGTGCGCTTTGTCCACCATAACATCCCGGACAAGCAGGATATCCCGTGGGTGAAAGGGATCGTCGAAGTCCTGAAGGGCAACGAACATAAGGTCGCGAAGGTGGGGAAATACAACGCCGGACAGAAGATGATGTTCTGGACCATCATGAGCATGATTTTTGTGCTGCTGGTGACCGGCGTGATTATCTGGCGTCCGTATTTTGCGCACTATTTCCCGATTCAGGTGATTCGCTACGCGCTGCTGATCCACGCCACGTCGGCCATCATTCTTATCCACGCCATCCTGATCCATATGTATATGGCGTTCTGGGTAAAAGGATCGATTAAAGGGATGATTGAAGGGAAGGTGAGCCGCCGCTGGGCGCAGAAACACCATCCGCGCTGGTATCGTGATGTGGAGCGACTGGAAGCGAAACAGGAAAGTACAGAAGGAATGAAGTAAGACCTGCGCCGTCGGCTTTGCCCGGCGGCGCTGCGCTTGCGCGGGCCTACGTTATGTATTGGTCACTAACGCATCTATCGCCGCGATAACAGTACTTCTCGCGCTGCGAAGATTACATACATAATCTTTATTATTTAGTTTCTGTTTCTCCACGTGTGTTATGCCAGCGGTGTTAAGGAAATATCGCTCGAAATCAATATTCACTAAAGGCATCGCGGCATTGATATGTCCACGTAGATAGCTATGGTAGCTTAATGGAATAATCAGTCTTGTTGATAAATCATCATAATAGTCATGTTGAATTATCATAAAATAAGGCTGGTAGTCCCGTGTTCTTTCTGAAGGGTTACGGTAAACGTCAAACTGAAAGCACATTAAATCCCTCCAAAGAAAGGATCGTCTGATAATAATCCCGCTTTAGCCGTAAATTCATTCATGGCTTTTATGAATTCTTTATCTTGCTGATGCTCTCGTCTTCGCGCCTCTGGTGTACGGGCCTCGCGGGAGACTCCACTCGCAATGCTCTCCCTTTTGCCATAGTCTTTGTTACGGTTTGGCTTCATTTTCAGCTCCTCTGTTGGTGCGGTCATTATCAACCGCAGCCAACAAAAAACAATACCGTATCCCCTGGTAATCTACATTCTGCGAGGCGTATTCCAGTAATTTCAGAACCGCTCTTCCACATACCGGAACGGATATTTTGTCGGTTTGACTTTACCAATTTTACGTTTCGGTAAATCCACTTTTTCGACGTGTATTTCTTTATAGGGGATCTGTGAAAGCAGGTGCGAAATAATATTCAGGCGCACGCGTTTTTTATCTTCTGAACGTGCCACAAACCACGGCGCCCAGGCGGTATCTGTCGCTTCAAACATGGCGTCGCGCGCGAGGGTATACTCGTCCCACAGGTTAAAGGACTTAATATCCATCGGCGATAGCTTCCAGATTTTACGACCATCGTTAATACGGTCGCGCAGGCGGCGCTCCTGCTCTTTAGGCGTGACCTCCAGCCAGTACTTCAGCAGGATAATCCCGGCATCCACCATCGCTTTTTCCATCACCGGCGCACCATCAAGAAACTTCTCAACCTGCTCGGGGGTGCAGAATCCCATTACCCGCTCGACGCCCGCGCGGTTGTACCAGCTGCGGTCGAATATGACGATCTCACCGGCGGCAGGCAGATGGGGAACATAACGTTGAAAATAGAGCTGGGTTTTCTCTTTCTCGGTGGGGGCAGGGAGGGCAACAACGCGAAACACGCGAGGGCTGACGCGCTCGGTTATCGCTTTAATGGTGCCGCCTTTACCGGCACCGTCGCGTCCTTCAAAAACAATACACACTTTTAGCCCTTTTGCGACGACCCACTGCTGGAGCTTAACCAGTTCAACGTGGAGGCGACGTAGCTCTTTTTCATACTCTTTGGTCTTTAACGGTGCATTCTTTACGACATCAACAGCGACAGCGACACTGGTTTTCTTTTTGTTTCCCATGATGGTCATCCTCAGGTTGTCCGGCGCGGAAAAAAGCGAGGCCGCACTATGAAGTGTAATCCACCTGATATTATGCGTAATTTTTTTAGGTAATTAATTTCACAACACTTTTTTTAAGCAGATACTGAGGTATTCGCGAAGGTGTTTAGCACCCATTCCCCTATGTAGATGCAATAAAATCAGCACTTTTAAACCCACACGCTATATGTGGTTAGAGTAATAATTTCATTCTTATTTACTTAAAGGAACTAAGAATGAGTTGGAATAAAGAAGCTGCGGTTTCGTATCTCCGTTCACACGCTCTGGGGCACTCTCATAGTGAATGTGCTAAGTTTACCCGCCTGGCCATTCTGGCTGGAGGCGTTAAGGTACCGAACACAGATTATGCAAAAGATTATGGGGCGGAGTTATTACGTGCTGGGTTCAGTGAGCTGCCGCCCGGTTCTACTTTAATTTCTGGCGATGTGGCTGTGATACAGCCGTATCCTGGCGGAAATGGCATAGGTCACATGACTATGTATGACGGTACGCAGTGGATTTCTGACTATGTTCAAAAAAGCATGTATCCGGGGCCTGGGTACCGCAAAATGCAACCATCCTTTAAAATTTACAGGATGCACTGATGAAAAGGATATTTTTATCATTCGTTATGCTACTGGTGGGATGTAGTTCGGCTGCCCGTCAAGATCAGAGTGCGCAAGATGCTACCGAATCATTTTATAAATCCTATCTTTCCGCATTCGGCAGCGATGAAGCCAGGCCTTATCCTGCCGACGCACTGCGTAAATATGTTTCTGCTGATACTATTGCTCGCATTAGCACCATTCAGGAAATCTCTGAACAAGAGTTAATCGAATCTGATTATTTTACGTATACCCAGGATTACTCTCGCGAATGGATACCTGCGTTGCGGGTGGGGAACGCAAGACCATTTTTAAACGGTGAAGTAGTCCAGGTCATTGAGGGGTCGGGTGACGGGAGAAGTATACATCTTGAAGTATTTCTTCGTCGTGAAGGTGATGCATGGAAAATTTATCGCGTTCGTGACATAACGAACAATCACGAGCACCCAATTTTCAATGCTGGCGCTATTACACGCGCTAAATCAGCGGCAGAAAGCGAACTGTAAAAGCTAAACCTTAAACCCTTTGAAGCCCTGACACCAGTCGGGGCTTTTTGTTTACCATTCCCGCCGCGTAGCAATGGGAGAAAACTCCTGAATTAATGGATTAACCTGCCAGCCAATGGATTTGAACTGGCTCACCATACAAGATTATTCAATAATGTCCGTCGCGTGTGATTAACCCGTGGTTGAAGTATGAAAAAGACAATTTTTTCGTTGGCGCTTGGCACATTTGGCCTCGGAATGGCCGAATTTGGCATTATGGGCGTGTTAACCGAGCTGGCACATGACACCGGTATTTCGATTCCCTCCGCCGGGAATATGATCTCGTTTTATGCGTTCGGCGTGGTAATTGGCGCCCCGATTGTGGCGCTGTTCTCAGGCAAGTTTTCGTTAAAGACCACGCTGCTGTTTCTGGTGGCGATGTCCGCTGTCGGCAATGCCCTGTTCACGTTTTCCACGTCCTATTTCTGGCTGGCGGTGGGGCGGCTGATTTCCGGCTTTCCGCACGGGGCTATTTTTGGCGTCGGGGCGATTATCCTGTCTAAAATTGCGCCACCGGGCAGGGTGACGGTCGCGGTGGCAGGGATGATCGCCGGTATGACCGTGGCGAACCTGATGGGCGTTCCGCTGGGGACCTGGCTCGGGCATCAGTTCAGCTGGCGTTATACCTTTTTTCTGATTGCCGTGTTCGATGCGCTGGTGATCCTCTCGGTTCTGCTCTGGGTGCCGGACATCCGCGACACTTCAGAAATCAAATTGACCGAGCAGTTCCACTTTCTGAAAAAAACCGAACCCTGGCTGATCTTTGCCGCCACCATGTTTGGCAACGCCGGGGTGTTCGCATGGTTCAGCTTCGTTAAGCCGTTTATGGTTAACGTCTCCGGTTATTCAGAAGGGATGATGACGGCCATCATGATGCTGATGGGCCTTGGCATGGTGTTGGGCAATCTGTTGAGCGGCAAACTCTCGGGACGCTTTAGCCCGCTGCGCATTGCGGCCACCACCGACATGGTGATTGTCGCCTCGCTGCTGCTGCTTTTCACCTTTGGTGAACTGAAAACGGCCTCGCTGGTCATGGGCTTTATCTGCTGTGCCGGGCTGTTCGCGCTCTCTGCGCCGCTACAAATTCTGCTTCTGCAAAATGCGAAGGGCGGTGAGATGCTGGGGGCGGCAGGGGGACAGATGGCGTTTAATCTCGGCAGTGCGATTGGCGCGTACTTTGGCGGGATGATGATTGTCCTCGGCTTTAGCTGGCGTTACGTCACGCTGCCGGCGGCAATACTCTCTTTCTCGGCCATGAGCGCACTGCTGATCTACGGTCACCTGCGGGCGAGGCGGGCTCAGGCTAACGCTCGCGCGCTAGCCTGACAGATTTCAGGCAAACCAGGGCTCACCCAGGGTCAGCATCAGGCGGTTGGCCCAGGCGAAGAACGCGGCGGACTGCACCAGATCAAGCTGCGCTAAGGTATCCAGCCCCTCTTTTTCCAGCGCGGCAAGGTGCAGCGGCGTGGCGGCAGGCGGCGTGACCGACAGCGCCGCCGCAAAATCGATTTCCGCCTGCCAGCGTGCGGATTGCCCCTCGCTCAGGGACCGCCCCGGCCTCACGGCCAGCAGGGCTTCTACCGCCGCGTCATCCTTTGACAGCTGGCTGGCTTTACGCGCATGGACAGATGCGCAGTAGATGCAGCCGTTAATTTTACTGGCGACCGTTGCGGCCAGCTCGCGCTCGGCGCGCGGTAATCCTCCCGGTGTATAAAAAATCCCTTTATCCGTTAACGTGCGCTGTTCAAGCACCGGCAGGTTGCGCCCCAGCAGGCGGAAGTAGTCGGAATCGGTATGGCCAAATTTCGCCAGAATGGCAACCTCATCGTCACCGAAGTCCGCCAGCGGTTTGGCCGCTATCCACGGTTCCCATCCCAGCTCCTGTTGGGTAAACGCGACGGGGGCCGCCTTCCCGGTGACCGTTGTTGCGGTCGTGTGCCAGATGCCTGCCGCCACCGGCGCATCGCTTTTGGCGACGGGCCTGTCATTCAGCAGCCGCAGCCCGGTGATGAGTCGGCTCTGGAAGCTCACAAACGCAATAAGCTGCGCCAGGGTAACAATGCCTTCCTTGCTCCATCCTGCCTGGGTCAGCGCTTTTAACGCTGCGGGCGTCGCTTCGACGGGGGAGAACGTCAGCAGGCGCGCGAAGTTCAGCGCCGGGGTCAGGCGTTCTGAGGTGGGATCGGCCAGGCCAAACCCCGCATAGTGCGCGGCCAGCGCCTCCGCGCTGTGCCACCTCGCAACTTTTGCCGCGACGGCGAAGCGCTCGTCCAGCGCAAAATCGCTATCCTGCTGAGTGAATAAGTTTTCGTAGCTGCCCTGCGCGTGGCGCGTGGCGGCATCACGCGTGGCGCGCGCCTCTGCCAGAGGGGAACCGGGTTTAATTTCCGCCAGCTCGGCGAGAATGTCGTGACTTAATGACATAGGTATCTCCTCAATGGATGTGGGGGGCAATACGTTCGGCGATCAGTTCGATGGACCGCAGCGTGTCGCGATGCGTGGGTTCGACCGAATGGACCTGGAATGAGATATCCGTGGCGCGCCTGAGAATAGAGTCAGCATTCAGGGAATGCAGCACCGTATCGGGCGAACCAATATGCGCGTCAAACTGACGGCGATAATCGGTGACGTTGTCACCTTTAACCGCGTGCCCGGCAGCGCGATGCTGATGGGCCTGTTTCGTGAGGCCCGGCGTCGCGACCCTGAGCGCATAGTCGTCGCTGTCGGCGACGAACGCCGTACGGGAGGCCAGAATGCGCGGTGCGATGCCCTCAGGCAGCGCATCGAGGTAGGCATCCACAATCGGGTTCTGGATCTCGTCGAGCGTTAAATCCAGCCGATCTGCCGGGCGCGGCTGCGTGCGGGAGAGCATTAAACCGTGTCCGGCCCGGGCGGCGCGAACGGCACCGTCAACAGAGAAGGTGGCAATCCAGATACGGTCGGCAAGCTGTGGCGCAGGCGGGTAAAGGTGGTTATCCGGATGGGTCAGCGAATCCCCGCGCCAGGCGCTTTGGATCACATGCAAATGGTCAGCAAACGCCGCGCCGCGCTCCTCAAACGTCAGGCCGAACGGCAGAAATGAGGTCGGTGTGCCGCCCGAACCAAAACCGACCTCAAGACGGCCATTGGCGAGTAAATCGAGCACGGCGGCATCTTCCGCGACGCGCAGCGGGTTTTCCATCGGTAGGGTAATGATGGCCGTGCCCAGGCGGATGGTTTCGGTATGCGCGGCTACGTGCGCCAGAAACAGCAGCGGTGACGGCAGGCCGCCTTCACTTTCGTGGAAGTGGTGCTGGGCAATCCAGGCGCTGTCAAAACCGTGGCGTTCGGCGTGGCGGATCTGTTCAGTTGCCAGACGATAGCGCTCCTTCGGCGCAGCGTCGTCAAGCAGGCGGGTGAAAAATCCCAGGCGTTTTCGCGTCATGCGAACTCCTCCGTAGCGGGTGAAAAATGGGGAATGGCGTCAATCAGCTCGCGGGTATAGTCGTTCTGCGGCGAGGCGAATAAGGTTCCGACATCGCCCTGTTCGACCACCTGACCGCCGCGCAGCACCGTGACGCTGTGGGCGAGCCGGCGGACGGTAGACAGATCGTGCGTGATAAAGAGGTAGGTCAATCCCAGCTGCTGCTGCAGCTGCTGAAGCAGAGCCAGGATCTGCGCCTGCACGGTGACGTCCAGCGCGGAGGTGGCTTCGTCCAGCACCAGAATGGTCGGTTCCAGGATCAGCGCCCGGGCGATGGCAACGCGCTGCCGCTGTCCGCCTGAAAGCTCCCGGGCGGTGCGGCTCAGGAGTTCGACGGGCAGGGCAACCCGCTGCGCCACGGTCTCCACCCGGACCTTTCGCTGCGCCTTACTGAGGCGAGAAAAGTTCTTCAGGGGCTCTTCGATGATGTCAAACAGCGTCTGACGCGGATCGAGAGAGGCAAACGGGTTCTGGTAGACAAACTGGATCTTCTGGCGCAGCTGACGGCGGGCCTCGCGGCTGAGCGCGGTGGCATCAATATCATCAATGATGACCTGTCCGCTGTCGGCTTGTTCAAAACCCAGCAGAATACGGGCGAGGGTGGTTTTCCCGGAGCCGGATTCACCGACCAGTGCATGCGTGCTGCCGCGCCTGACGTCAAACGTTACCCGATCCAGCGCCTGAAGCTGATGACCTTTGCCCAGGGAGAATTGCTTGCTGATGGCCCGGGCGCGAATGGCCGGGGACGCGAGCGGGAGACCAGCCACCGGGGCGATGGTCAGGCGCTGGCCCTGGAGATCGCTCAACAGCTGGCGGGTGTAGGCGTGCTGCGGCGTGCGGACGATATCGGCGGTGCCGCCGTGCTCCTGAACCTCACCGTTGCGAAACACCAGCAGCCTGTCCGCGCGCTGTGCGGCCAGCGCCAGATCGTGGGTGACAAACAGAACGGCGGTACCCGATTCCCGGCGCAGGATATCCAGCAGATCGAGAATGCGTTTTTGCACCGTCACATCCAGGGCGCTGGTGGGCTCATCGGCAACGATCACGTCCGGACGCAGGGCAATGGCGATGGCAATCAGCACGCGCTGTTTCATCCCGCCGGAGAGCTGATGGGGATACTGCGTCATGCGCTGTTCGGGATGGCTCAGGCCGACCTTTGTCAGCAGGGCGAGCACCTGCTCGTCGCGCTCGGCGCGGGTCACCTTCTGGTGGAGCTGAATGATTTCTCCGACCTGCGCACCGATGGTTTTCACCGGGTTGAGCGAATTACCCGGATCCTGCGGTACCAGGCTAATTCTCGCTCCGCGAAGGGTATCGAGACGCTTTGCGGACCATCGGCTAATCTCCTCACCGTTGAGCGATATTTTTCCCGCATCGCGCCGGGCGTTGTCAGCCAGCAGACCAATGATCGCCTGCGCCGCGGTCGTTTTGCCGGACCCGGATTCGCCGACAAACGCCAGCATTTCCCCTCGTCCGAGCGTGAAGCTGACGTTATGCACCACCTCTCGCCACTGGCGCGCGGTACGGTAGCTAATCGTCAAATTTTCCACTGAGAGCACGGTCATTAGCGACCTCCGCTGAACTGTTGGCTGATACGGTTGGTGGCCAGCACTACGGCGATGACGACCACGCCGGGGAAGGTGGTGAGCCACCAGGCTGTAGAGAGATAGTTACGGCCTTCGGCAATCAGTAAGCCCCATTCCGGCACCGGCGGCGGGGTGCCGTAGCCGAGAAAGCTCAGCGTGGAGAGCGCCAGGATGGCCTGACCAAACTGCAGCGTGGCAAAGGCGAGGACGGCGGTTAACGCGTTGGGCAGGATGTGTCGCCACAGCACGGCGAAAAACGTCCCGCCGCTGCCGAACGCCGCCTCGACGTAATCCGTGTGGCGGATGCGCACCACTTCACCGCGCGCGAGGCGGGCGAAGCTGGCAATGGAGGCAACGCCGACGGCAATCGCGGCGTTAACGGTGCCAAACCCAAGCAGAATAATCACCGTCAGCGAAAGCAGCAGAGACGGGATGGACAGCAGTACGTCGACGAAGCGCATCAGCAGAGACTCGACGCGTCCAGCGAACGCCCCGGCGATCACCCCTAAACCGGTACCGACCACCAGCCCCATCGTGACGGCGGCCAGCGCCGCGCTCAGGGAATGGGAGGCGCCATAAACGATACGCGTGTAAACATCGCGGCCAAGCTGATCGGTCCCGAGCCAGTGACCGGCCTGCGGCGCCAGGCGCTGCGCCCCGGCGATGCCCTCAATCGGGCTGTAGTGGGTTAACAGGCCGGGCGCTACGGCGGCAAAAGCGGCGAGAATAATCACCCCCCATGCCAGCCACAGTCCCGGCTGCCATTCCACTCCCTGCCACGCTGGAACGCGTTTTCGCGCTGCGGCCGCGTAATCGACCAGACTCATGATGCACCTCCGGTAACGGTTTGCAGACGGGGATCCAGCAGCGGCATCAGCAGATCCACCAGCAGATTGATCAGGACAAAACCGAGGGCGGAAATCATCACAACCGCCTGAAGTACGGCGATATCCTGATTATTCACCGCCTGCTGGGTCAGCTGCCCGAGCCCGCTGCGGCCAAAAATGGTTTCGGTGATCAGCGCCCCGGCAATCAGCTCGCCCAGCAGCAGCCCGGCAATGTTCAGGACCGGCAGCAGGGCGTTGCCGGTAACGTGGCGCCACAGGACGGCGGTTTCACTCAGCCCTTTGGCCCGGGCGACGGCGACAAACGGCTGCGTCGCCACCTGGTCCAGGCTGCGCATCAGAATTTGCGCCAGCGGGGCGGAAATCGGGATCGCGACGGTCACGATCGGCAGGATCAGCCCCTGCAGCGGCGTCGGGTTAATCACCGGGATCAGCCGCAGCTGAAAAGAAAAAAGCTGGATGAGGGCTATCCCCAGCCAGAACGTGGGTAAGGAGATAAACAGGACCGGCAGAGACTGAAGGGTATTGCTCAGCCAGCGCAGACCCGGCAGACGTGATGCAAAGGCCAGCGCAAAGGCCAGCAGGACCGCGAGCACAAACGCGGGCAGGGCGAGGCTCAGGGTATCCGGCAGATTGCTGGCAATCAGCTCGCTGACCGGCACGCCGGCCTGTAGCGAATAGCCGAAATCTCCGCGCAGCATCGCCAGCAGCGTGTGGCCGTATTGCTGCCACAGCGGGCTGTCCGCGCCGTAGGCCACGCGCATCTCCTCGATTTGCGCCGGGCTTAAGCCCAGGTCCGGGTTCTGAAATTTAATCAGCACCGCGTCGCCCGGCAGCACCTGGAGCAACACGAACGAGAGGGTAAAGGCGGCCCAAAGTACCAGCAGCCCGTGCCCAAAGCGTTGAAGAAGTGCGTGGCGCATCGTCAGCTCCTCAGTGTTTCTCTATCCACGCGCCGTAGAACGACGGGCGGCCGACCGCTTCAAAACTGACGCCTTTCAGCCACGGCGCACCGGCAAAGACCTGCGGCTCTTCGAAAATCGGAATGACGTAGGCGTTATCCAGCAGGTAACGCTGGGCATCGCCGGTCAGCTGCAGGCGTTTTTGCGGATCGACCTCAGCGGAGATGTTCACCAGCAGTTCATTCAGCCTGTCGTCACGGAAGCTTTTGACCTTGTCGCTGGAGCCGCCTTTTTGCAGCAGGGCGTCGCGGTTAGCGGGGTAGAACATGCTCTTCACCACGTCCGGATCGGCGCGGCCCACTTCGGAGACGGTTAACGGGGTTTTCAGCGGATCAAGGTTATCCAGCGTGCGGCTGCCTGCGTCTCCGGCTTTGACGCTCAGCGCTACGCCCACCTGTCGCCACTGCTGAGCAACCAGCTGCAGAACCTCTTTGTTTTGCGGCTGCGGCAGGGATTCATACACCGTCAGCGCCAGACGTTGGCCGTCTTTGGCGCGGATCCCGTCGCTGCCCGCTTTCCAGCCCGCCTCGTCCAGCAGCTGGTTGGCTTTTGCCGGGTCAAAGGTCAATTTGTCGCTGAGATCGACAAAGCCTGCGGCGGAACCGGCAATCACGGACTTCGCCTGCGGATAGTTGGCCGAGAAGAGGGTCTCGACCACCTGTTTTGCATTGGTGGCATGCAGCAGCGCCTGGCGCACGCGAATATCGGAGACCAGCGGGTTATCCGGACGGAAGCTAATGCTGTCGTTCACCCCGCGGGTCGGGGCGGCGTAGATTTTATAGCCCTGATCGGTCGCCTGCTTTTCGTCATACGCCTGCACCTGGCGAATAAAGTCGGCCTGACCCGCCAGCAGGGCGCCGACGCGCACGCTGTCTTCCTGAGTAACGATAAACTTGATGCCATCAAGATTGGCTGGCCCCTGTTGCGCCAGGTTTTTCGGCCCCCACTGGTAGTCCTTACGTGCTTCCAGCGTCACTTCGCGACCCAGCTTCTCGTCCTTCACCACAAAGGGGCCGGAACCGATGATGTGGCGTGCATCTCCCAGCTCTTCGAAGTTGCGCTTCAGCGTGCTGAGCGAGACCAGACCCGAGCCAATGGTGGCGGTGCCCTGAAGGAACCCCGGCGACGGTTTTTTGAAGTAGAACTTCACGGTCAGCGGGTCGATGACTTCGCTGCGATCGTAGTTATTGATCACTTCTGACACCGGCAGGCGCTGTGCCTTATTGCCTGAACCGTAGGTATCAAAGTTTTTCGCCACGGCGTTCGCGTCCAGCGGCGTGCCGTCGGAGAAGGTGATGCCGGGACGAAGCTTAAAGGTGTATTCGGTTTTATCGGCGTTGGTGGTCCAGCTTTCTGCCACCCAGGGTTCCACCTGCAGCGTCTTTGGGTTCTGCCACGCCAGCTTGTCGGTGATTTGATTCAGAATGCCGCCGTTCGGGTAGAAGCCGCCGGCAGGCGGATAGAGGTTGGTGTGCGCCTGTTGCTCCAGATAAATCAGCGTGCCGCCTTTAACAGGCGCATCCGCGGACCAGGCGGCGGTGGTCGTCAGAATCAGCGCCGTCAGCAGCGGCAGACGAAATGGGGTTTGCATGGTGAATTCCTTTGTTATCTTCTTGTTAGCGTCGGATTCATCATCGGGCGCAGGGGAAAACAAGGGAACAAAGGAATTAAGATAAGGATTGCCGGAAAATGGCTATAAAAAAACCGCTCCAGCGAGGAGCGGTAATGAAAGATGAACGATTATGAACGTAGGTCGATCACCATACGGCCGCGGATCTGGCCCTGTTCCATCTCTTTAAAGATGGCGTTGATGTCCTCGATTGGACGCATCGTGACTTTCGGCACCACCTTACCTTCTGCGGCGAACTGGAAGGCTTCCTGCAGATCCTGACGGGTGCCGACCAGGGAACCTACCACCTGGATGCCGTCCAGCACCAGACGCGGAATGTCGAGGCTCATCGCTTCAGGCGGCAGGCCAACCGCGACCACGCGGCCACCGGCACGCACGGCATCAACGGCTGAGTTAAAGGCCGCTTTTGCGACGGCAGTAACGACTGCTGCATGCGCGCCGCCGGTTTTCTCCTGCACAATTTTCGCGGCGTCTTCGCTGCGGGAGTTGATGGTTAAATCCGCACCCATGCTGGCCGCCAGCTTCAGCTGTTCGTCGTTAACGTCGAGAGCGATGACTTTGGCGTTAAAGACGTTTTTGGCGTACTGCAGCGCAAGGTTGCCCAGACCGCCCAGACCATAGATTGCGATCCACTGGCCCGGTTTAATACCCGATACCTTCACCGCTTTATAGGTGGTGACGCCTGCGCAGGTGATGCTGCTGGCCGCAGCGGATTCCAGACCGTCTGGCACTTTTACGGCGTAGTCTGCGGTGACGATGCACTCTTCCGCCATGCCGCCGTCAACGGAGTAACCGGCGTTTTTCACGTCGCGGCACAGGGTTTCGTTGCCGGTATTACAGTATTCGCAGTGGCCGCAGCCTTCGAAAAACCAGGCCACGCTTGCGCGATCGCCGACTTTCAGCGACTTCACGCCAGGGCCGACTTCTTTTACGATACCAATCCCTTCGTGGCCCAGGATAACCCCGGTTTTATCGCCAAAATCACCGTTCTTCACGTGGAGGTCGGTATGGCATACGCCACAGCATTCCATCTTCAGCAGGGCTTCCCCGTGCTTTAGCGGGCGTAAGGTTTTTTCAGTGACATTAACCTGATGATCCTGAGTGACAACAGCAGCCTTCATGTGTATCTCCTTGTTCATGATGAGTATCTGCATAGCAGGTGTAATACCCCTCAAGGATTAGTGGTTTGGCGCTGTAATGCAAGGCAACGGCAACATAATGTCATTATTTAATCCATTTTCAGAATAAGAATACGGCGTTCCTCTAATAATTTAGGGGGAAAATACTGGCCCGACGAGAGACTCGCCGGGCGCAGACTTACAGCTGTGCCTCTATCTCCTCTATCTCTTTACGCCATTGCGCCTGCAGATGCGGCTTTTGATGCTTCGGCTTACGCGCCAGATCGTCTTCCAGCAGCGTTTCCAGCGCGACCAGGCGTTCGAGCAGATCGTCATACGGCGAGGATTGAACCGTCGCCGCGTCGATGGCGGGCGCGGTGGATGTCGCCAGCCCCGCGCTTTCACGCAGGCGCTCAAACACCGCTTCTGCATCGTGCCACTCGCTCAGCTTTCCCTCTTCAATCAGCCAGAAACGGTTGCAGCTTTGGCAAATTAGCTGACGGTCATGGCTGACCAGCAGGACGCCGCCTTCAAACTGCTGAAGGGTTTGCGCCAGCGCCTCTTTGCCTTCCATGTCGAGGTGGTTGGTCGGCTCATCCAGCATCAGCAGGCTGTAGCGGGCAAGCGTCAGGCCAACGAACAGCAGGCGCGAGCGCTCGCCGCCGCTGAGCGTGCTGACCGTTTGCCCGTGACGCGCCCACGGGAAACCTGCGCTTATCAGTGCCATTTTGCGGTTCTGCGGATCCGGTGCGAAAGGCTCCAGCGCGTCGAGCAGCGTGGCGTCATCCGGCAGCTGATGAAGCGTCTGGTCGTAATAGCCTGGCGACACGCGCGGATGGATTTTCAACCCGCTGTCTGCGGACTCATCGGCAAACTGTTGCCAGATGAGCCTCATCAGCGACGATTTGCCGCAGCCGTTACGACCGACAATCGCCACGCGATCGCCGCTTTTTAGCCGCGCCATTTCGATGCTGAACAACGCCGGCAGGCCAGGTGCAGGAGGCACGTCGAGGTTTTCCATTTCCAGCAAACGGTCGGCCCGCAGCGCGTCGCCGCGCAGGGTTAACGTCCACGGGCTGCCTGCCGTGAGCGCCGTCTGGCTCTCCTTCAGCCGTTCGACCTGTTTTTCCATCTGTTTGGCTTTGCGGGCCAGGTCTTCGTTGTCGTAAACCTTGCCCCAGGTCGCCAGCCGCTTCGCGCTGGCGGTCACGCGGTCGATCTCCTTTTGCTCCGCCTTGTGGCGCTGCGCGTCGCTTTCATCCTTTGCTTCAAGCGCCTTGCGGGCGGCCGTGCAGGGAAGGGCGAAGTAGTGCAGCGTTTTATCGCGCAGGATCCAGCTGCCGTTGGTGACGGCATCCAGCAGCTGTCGGTCGTGCGAGACCAGCACGAAGCTGCCTGACCAGTTCTGTAGAAAATGTTCCAGCCAGAGCATGGTCGGCAAATCAAGGTGGTTGCTGGGTTCATCGAGCAGGAGCAGATCCGGGTCGTGAATCAGCGCCCGCGCCAGCAGCAGGCGGGTGTGCTGCCCGCCGCTCAGCGTGGCGGATTGCAGCGCCATATCCTGAGGCGTGAAGCCCATGCCTGCCAGCAGCGTTTCGGCTTTCCAGCGCAGGCTATCGCGCTCGGCTAAAGGCAGCTGTGCGAGTACTGCATCCAGCATGGTCAGCGGGAAAATGGCGTCCGGGAGATGTTGCTCCACGCGCGCCATCAGGCAGTGCCCGGCCAGCGAGACCGTTCCGGCGGCGGGGGAGTCAGTGCCGTCCAGCACCTTCAGCAGCGTGCTTTTGCCGCAGCCGTTGTCGCCCAGCAGGCCAATGCGGTCGCCTTTTTTCAACGTAAAGGAGAGTGAGTCGAAGAGCGTGCCAAACGCCGTATCAACGCGTAAAGATTGTGCAGTGAGTAAAGTGCTCATTGTTGCTTACCCAAGAGTTACAGGCATGTTTATGCCTCGTCAAACATCGCTGACGATAACTCAGTAAGCCCGAGAGAAGGGATTTCAGGGGTTGGTGTCTTCGCTCAAGCAGAAGTTATCGCAGCACGATACCGATAACGCTTGAGCTGGTGCGATCACCAAATGTATGTGAAACATTGAAAATTTCACAGTACAGCATAATTGGCCTCCTTATATATTCAGTAGGTTAATGGATGAAGGGAGTGTAGCGGGGGAAAAGGGGTTTGGCTAGTGGGGGGCGAATCTAATTCTCTCTCCCTTTGGGAGAGGGTT
>NZ_JADCKW010000008.1:102274-172519 GCF_014982155.1 Enterobacter cloacae complex sp. P16RS2
AGGGTGAGGGGAACATACGGCTGTAGTGGTCATTCCGTTCACTTTATGTTCCTTGCTACTCTGTAACGACATGACCTGTGAACGTGCCAGGGTGGCTCAGTCGCCACCACCCTGGCGACCCGGGCTCCCGGCGGTAAATCGCCGCTTCGCGGTGCCCTCGGCTTATTCCTTCCGGCTTATCGGGGACGGGCGGAGGCAACGTCCATGTAAAGCCCGCCCTCTCGGCGCATCCCTGCGCCTCGCCCCGGCCGGAAGGCAAACGCCTCAGCGATTTACAGCCGGACCAGGGTATCGCTGTAAGTCATCTATTTTCTGGAAGCAAGATCCATCGCTTCGGGTAGAGAAATTACTGTGGTTCCCTCTCCCACAGGGAGAGGGAACGGTCGGAGCGGATTAAATCGAGGTACGGCGATAGCTGCGGTATTCAGGCTTCCAGAAGTTGTCGTCGATGGCCTGCTGCAGCGCGTCGGCAGAGGTTTTCACCGCCACGCCCTGCTGCTGCGCCATTTTACCTACCGCAAACGCGATCGCGCGCGACACCTTGTGAATGTCTTTCAGCTCCGGCAGCACCAGCCCTTCACCGTTGTTGACCAGCGGAGAGTAGCCCGCAAGGGTTTCGCTCGCCGACATCAGCATCTCATCGGTAATGCGGGATGCGCCGGAAGCGATCACGCCCAGCCCAATGCCCGGGAAGATGTAAGAGTTGTTGCACTGGGCGATCGGATAGATTTTATCCTTCCACACCACCGGGTCGAACGGGCTGCCGGTGGCGACCAGGGCGTTACCTTCGGTCCAGGCGATGATGTCCTGCGGCGTCGCTTCCACGCGGGAGGTCGGGTTGGAAAGCGGCATAACGATAGGGCGTTCGCAGTGCTTGTGCATCTCGCGAATGATCTCTTCGGTGAAGAGGCCGGTTTGCCCGGAAACGCCGATCAGAATATCCGGCTTCACGTTGCGCACCACGTCCAGCAGGGAAAGGACTTCGTTGTCGGTATCCCAGTTTTTCAGGTTCTCGCGCTTCTGCACCAGCTTGTTCTGGAACGGCAGCAGGTTCGGCATAGCGTCGGTCAGCAGGCCGAAACGGTCAACCATAAAGACGCGGGAGCGGGCCAGCTCTTCGCTTAAGCCTTCGCGCTGCGTCTGGGCGATGATCTGCTCGGCGATACCACAGCCCGCAGAGCCTGCGCCCAGGAAGACGATTTTCTGGTAGCTCAGCTGGCTGCCGGCTGCGCGGCTGGCGGCGATAAGCGTACCCACGGTCACGGCCGCGGTGCCCTGGATGTCGTCGTTAAAGGAGCAGATCTCATCGCGATAGCGGTTCAGCAGCGGCATCGCGTTTTTCTGCGCGAAGTCTTCAAACTGCAGCAGAACGTCCGGCCAGCGGTGCTTCACGGCCTGGATGAAGTCGTCGACAAACTGGTAGTACTCGTCGTCGGTAATGCGCGGATGGCGCCAGCCCATATAGAGCGGATCGTTGAGCAACTGCTGGTTGTTGGTCCCGACGTCCAGCACCACCGGCAGGGTATACGCCGGGCTGATGCCGCCGCAGGCGGTGTAGAGAGAGAGTTTACCGATTGGGATCCCCATCCCGCCAATGCCCTGGTCGCCGAGGCCGAGAATACGTTCGCCGTCGGTCACCACAATCACTTTGATATTGTGGTTTGGCACGTTCTGCAGAATATCGTCCATGTTGTGACGGTTCTGATAGGAGATGAATACCCCGCGTGAACGACGGTAGATCTCTGAGAAACGCTCGCAGGCCGCACCCACCGTCGGGGTGTAGATCACCGGCATCATCTCTTCGAGATGATTCTGCACCAGGCGATAGAAGAGGGTTTCATTGGTGTCCTGAATGTTGCGCAGGTAGATGTGCTTGTCGATTTCGGTTTTGAAACCCTGATACTGGATCCACGCGCGCTCCGCCTGTTCTTCAATGGTTTCAACCACTTCGGGTAGTAAACCCAGCAGGTTAAAGCTGCTGCGCTCTTCCATGCTGAAGGCGCTGCCTTTGTTGAGCAGGGGGAATTCGAGTAAAACCGGTCCGGCGTATGGGATGTATAAGGAACGATGTTTTTTCAGTTTGTTGTCCATGTCACTCACTCTTTTTATGAAGATCCGTCCCTGACACTGCTGTTTGTCATCTTTCTGGCCTGTGCGATGGGGTGCGGTCAGGCGGTATTATAAAGGAGCTAAATATTAATTACCGCAACACATAAACAAAAACACCATCGGGATTACCGATGGTGTCCTGGATCTCAGTCTGGAACTTACTTGCCGGCGTGGCGTTTTCTGCCGGTGGCGTGAGTGACCTGCGTTTCATGGTCGCCTTCAATCACCACTTTACGCTGATTAGAAAGCTTGTAGTTCAGTCCCAGAATATGGCGTGCCTGACGGTTCGATTTCATGTTAACTCCTCAATCCTGTTGATAGTTTTAAGGACCAGTTTGCTCACGCAAACGAAATGTAACCCCTTAGGTTGCAGATCCAGCTTAGCAGGTTTTTACAAGGGTGCGTTTTGCCCGCTGACGACGTAGTTAATAGTCTGCTGGTAGATGTCACTGAGGATGTCATTATCCGTGGATTCCACCCATTTGGTCAGTTCCATCAAAATGTCATCTTCAGTCACAGCACCGTGCTCGGCGTGAAGACCCTGCGCAATCGCGTTAACGAGTTCAGGTTGTGCTGCTGCAGTATTAGCCGGGTAATAAGTAAACATGCTGCCTCCGTGTCGTTGTCTGTTTAATGGTACGGCTCGCAAAAAATTTAATTCATAAACAGAATGGCAAATATTTTCCCGGTTGTGGTTCAGATTCATCTTAGAAATAAAAATGACATAAGTGCATGCTTTTATGCGCTTTTAAAAGATGTGGCTATATCTACGGGTAACGGCGGGGATATTTTGTCGGGGCTCCTGCTATCGCGGAAATATAGCAGGAGCCGTTTTTAAATTACCACTTCATTTCGCCAGTGTTCACTTTGGCGCTTAATTCCAGCGAGCTTTCATCAGCCAGGCCTGGATACTGTTTTTTTAGGGTATTGATAACGCCTGCGGAATCTTTATGCGCGGTTAAAGCCTTTTCAAAGCGCTGCAGATAGTCGCGGGTAAAATCAACTGCGCCAGTGCCCGCTGGCGGGGTGCCCAGATAGTGCCCCGGGATGACGCGCTCAGGTTTGTGCGCGGTCATATTCTCCAGCGTTTCCTGCCACTGCTTGCGGCTTTCCGGCGTCTGGGTGTCTGCTGTCCAGACGTGAATACCCCAGGCTACCCCGGTGCCGCCAAGGATCGTTTTTGCTGACGGGATCCACACATAGGCCGCGTAGCTGTCTGGCTGCTCGATATCCACCTTTTCCCCGTCAACCATGAACGTGGTGGAGGCAAGCACCTGCGGGACAACCAGCTTCGTTGGCGCGCCGTCTTTCATCTGCGGCCCCCAGAAGGCGAGCTTGGCGTCTTTGGTGGCTTTAATATGGTCAACCACATGCTGTGTGGCCACCACTTTGGCATTCGGGAAGGCTTTGACCAGCGGCTGCAGGCCAAAATAGAAATCCGGATCGCCGGAGGTGATCACAATCTTATTCAGGGTTTTACCGCTGCGGCGGATTTTTTCTACCAGCGCTTCGCCATCCTTCACGCTGAACTGCGCGTCAAACAGCACCGCCTCTTTCGGGCCGGAAACCAGCGTGGAGGAGACCGGGAAAATGCCTTTTTCCTGCGGGTTATAGGTATCGATCGTCAACGGCGCGGCAAACGCGGCCGGAGTGAAAAGGGTGGAAAGCAGGGCAAGGTGAGTGAATTTCATGCTGTTGTCTCTGTTGTTCAGGAATGTGTCTATTGTACGGATATTCGCATTTGCCAGAATTCCTGAAACAAGACATGCTTAGTTTCATAAATCGAGCAGATGGAGCTTATATGGATCGCGTTATCGCCGCTCAGGTCTACAACCGGATATGCGAGCTGGGCAGTTTGAGCGCGGCGGCCCGCGCGTTGGGCATTTCCCGACCGATGGTGAGCCGCTACCTTGAACAAATGGAGAAATGGGCGGGAACGCGGCTGGTAAACCGCTCCACGCGCAAGCTGACGCTGACCGCGGCAGGGGAAAAGGTACTGCAAAAAACCCGGACGCTCTCGCAGATTTCGCAGGAAATCGAGGGCCAGTCGGAGAAAGATCTGCCGTCCGGCACGCTGCGCGTGGCCTGCGCCCATTTTACCGCCATGCACCTGATTGCGCCGGTCCTGCCCGGTCTGCTCTTGCGCTACCCGCAGCTGCGCATCGAGCTGGACGTGAATAACCACCCGGTCAGCCTGGTGGGAGAGCGCATTGATGTCGCCGTGCGCATTACCGACAACCCCGAACCCGGCATGATTGCCCGCCGGCTGGGGGAATGTCGCTCGGTGCTCTGCGCCTCGCCGGCGTATCTGGCACAGCACGGTATCCCCGTCAGCCCCGAAGAATTAGCGCAGCACAACTGCCTGCACTACAGCTTTTTCGCCGGGCAGTCCTGGCACTTTCTGACGCCGGAAGGGGAAAGCATGAGCGTGGCCGTCAGCGGCAACCTGAGCGCCAGTATCTCTTCGCTGTTGATGGACGCGGCGATTAAGCACTGCGGTATCGCCATGCTGCCGGAGCGCGAAGCGCGTGCCGCGCTGGAACAGGGATTGCTGGTGCCGGTACTGGAGGCGCTCGAGCCGAAAGCGCTTGCCATCCATGGCATTTATCAGTCACGGGAATACCAGCCTGCCGCGCTGCGCGTGTTCCTTGACGAACTGTCGCGCTACCTGGCATAAGAAGGGATTACTTCGCCTTTAGCCAGGGAGACGTCGTGCTCCAGAAAATAATATCGGCACCGAGATAACTTTCGCCGAAGCGGACAAATTCCGCTTTGGTGAACGGTTTGCCGGTCTGAGGATTCTTATAGGTCAGGGTCGGCTCCTGAACCGCCATGGCGATGAGCGGCAGCGTCTGTTTATTTTTATGGAAGAAGGGATAGGCATTCTTCATGTGTGCCTTGCGGTTGGGAACAATGTCCGGCCCACCCAGGCCGATATTGTTAGCGCTGGCGTACGCAAACAGACGCCCCATATAGTTGTGGTCATTATCCCATTCGCACGGCCAGAAGTTTACGTACTGTACGACATGTGATTTCTGAAAAGCCTTTCGCGCAAAGGCCAGGTTTTCCATTTCACCCGCGAAATAGCTGTCGCAGGTAAATCCGGCGGGCGGATTTTTTTCGTCGATATCAATGGCGGTTTCGGGCAGGTTTACCCCATACACCTTGCCATCAAAGCGTTTCGCGAGGGCGGCCAGCAGCGCCTGGTAGCGCTGGCGCACGGCAGGATCCCACTGACGCGCCACCCATCCTGACCCGACCGGCTTGCCTTCGCCGGGGTTATCGAACTGCGGCGCAATCCCGCCACCGTACTTCGTGTCGTGCATCAGATAGTCCGGAACGTAGCGGGCGTCCGGCTCAAAGAAACGATCCTGGATTTGAATAAAGAGCTTTTTTCCGGCGGCCTTAACGCGCGCCAGATCCTGTTCAATCCGCGAGAAGTCATAGCTGTCCTTCTCGGGTTCCAGCAGGCGCCAGTTGTAAACGATCTGCACGCCGCCGATATCGCTTCGCGCAACAAGCGGAAACGCCGCGTCGAGATCGCCTGAGCTGGTATAGATAAAGTTCTCCGGCGTTTTCGCCAGTGAAGAGAGCGACAGAGCCAGCGTGGTGACGGCAACGGCCATCCTGATTTTTAGCGCCATATCATTATCCTTTTTGTCGGTACAGCAGGTGAAAGTCCTGGAATTGTCTGTGTTCCAGGGTGGGCCAGATGCGTAGTCTATACTTAACCCTTTGTAAGCCAAAAGGAGAGCAAGAATGACTATTCATAAGCACGGTTCGGCACACTGGTCTGGCGACATTAAGCGCGGAAAAGGAACGGTTTCCACTGAGAGCGGCGTTCTCAATCAGCAGCCTTATGGTTTCAATACCCGCTTTGAGGGTGAAAAGGGGACCAACCCCGAAGAGCTGATTGGCGCTGCACATGCGGCCTGCTTCTCGATGGCGCTGTCGCTGATGCTCGGGGAAGCGGGCTATACCGCCGATTCCATTGATACCACGGCGGACGTCTCTCTGGATAAAACCGACGGCGGCTTTGCCATCACTAAGGTTGCCCTGAAAAGCAAGGTGACCGTTCCCGGCATCGCTCCACAGCAGTTCGACGGCATTATTCAGAAAGCCAAAGCGGGCTGCCCGGTATCACAGCTCCTGAAGGCCGAGATTACGCTGGACTATAAGCTTAATTAACACCCCGCCGGGTTTGCGCCCGGCTATCCCTTCAGCGCAGCGGGGAACACCTCCGCCAGCCAGGCGATAAATACCTTCAGCCTGTGCGTCAAATGCCGGTTCTGCGGGTAAACCACATGAAACGGATACGCGGCAGGGCGCCAGTCGCCCAGGATCGCCGTCAGCGCCCCCGCCTGCAAATACGCCTTTGCCGAATACTCAAAGGTTTGAACGATCCCCAGCCCCGCCGCGGCAGCCGCCAGATGGGCATTACTTTCATTGACGCCGAGATAGTGCGGGATGTTGATTTCCAGCGCCTCGCCGTTCTGCCGGAAGCGAAACGGAAATGCCCGCCCGGTGACGGGCGAAAGGTAGCTGATCAGCTTGTGCCCGTTGCACAGCTCCTGCGGATAGGCCGGAACGCCGTGATTTTTCAGGTAACCCGGCGTCGCGCAGGTGACCATCTCGGCGTTACCGAGATGACGGGCGATGAGGGTCGAGTCGTCCAGCGGACCGCCGCGGATCACGCAGTCTACGTTACCGCTGATGAGATCGACCGGCCGGTCGGCCACGCCAAGGTCGATGCGGATCTCCGGGTAGCGCCGCATAAAGTCCGGAAGCAGGGGGATGAGCACGTCCCGGGCGGTGGAGCCGCCGACGTCAACCCGCAAATGCCCTTTTGGCGTCGCGCGGGAAACGCGAAACGAGGTGTCGATATCTTCGATATCAATCAGCACCCTGAGCGCTTTTTCATAGTATTCCATCCCTTCAGGCGTCGCGACCACCCGGCGAGTGGTGCGGTGCAGAAGGCGTATCTCCAGGTGCGACTCAAGCGATTTGACCAGCTTGCTCAGCGTGGCGATCGGCATATTCAGCGAGTCCGCCGCGCGGGTAAAGCTGCCGGACTCCACGACCCGCGTAAAGGCGCGCATCGCCATGAGCTGGTCCATGATGACCTCTGATTATTTCTGTATGTGAATAGTCATTTTCATTTTTGCCTGTTTTTCACTAATGCCGCAAGGGCTAAAGTTTGTTCAACGCGAGCGAAAGCGCGCACCGCAAACCCAACAAAAGGTAAATGACATGAACACGACTCTCTCAGGAAAAATCGCACTGGTCACCGGCGGCAGCACCGGTATTGGTCTTGCCACGGCGCAGGAGCTGGCGGCGCAGGGCGCGAAGGTGTACATCACCGGTCGTCGTCAGGCCGAACTGGACGCCGCGGTAGCAGAGATTGCTTCTGACGCAGTGGGCATTCGCGCTGACGTCTCAAAGCTTGCCGATCTGGATGAGGTTTATGCCCGTATAGCAAAAGAAGAAGGCCGTCTTGATATCCTGTTCGCCAATGCCGGTGGCGGCGATATGCTGCCGCTGGGCGCGATCACCGAAGAACAGTTTGACCGGATTTTCGGCACCAACGTTCGCGGGGTGCTGTTTACGGTGCAGAAGGCGCTGCCGCTGCTCTCCGCCGGATCGTCGATTATTCTGACCGGCTCGACGGTGTCCATTAAAGGGACGGCCAATTTCAGCGTCTACAGCGCCAGCAAGGCCGCCGTGCGCAACTTTGCCCGCTCGTGGGCGCTGGATTTGCAGGGCCGCGGGATCCGCGTCAACGTGGTGAGCCCGGGCCCGATCAAAACGCCAGGTCTCGGCGATCTGGTGCCGGAAGAACACCGCCAGGGGCTGTACGACGCGCTGGCCGCCCAGGTACCTCTGGGGCGTTTAGGCGCGCCGGGCGAGGTGGGTAAAGCGGTGGCGTTTCTGGCCTCCGACGCGGCCAGCTTTATTAACGCCATCGAGCTGTTTGTGGACGGCGGAATGGCGCAAATCTAATCCAGACTGCGCCAGCATCGGACGTTACGGCCCTCGCGTGAGGGCTGTAGCGGCTGGGGACGTTCACACCCCTGCGTTGCTATCGGACAACGGTCGCGGAAAAAACAGCCCTCGGGCAGGTGACGGTTGCCGGGAAGCTCCGTTTTGCGTAACGCCAGATTTTCATCCAGCGGTTCACCGGTGCGGGGAACCGAGTCGAGCAGCAGACGGGTATAGGGATGGCGCGGCTCGCCAAGCACCTGCGCGGCGCTTCCCAGCTCCACAATCTGCCCGAGGTACATCACCGCCACCCGGTCGCTCATGTGTCTGACCACCGAGACGTTATGCGAGATTAACACGTAGGTCAGATTACGCTGCTGTTGCAGGTTCACCAGCAGGTTGAGGATTTGCGCCTGCACGGAGATATCCAGCGCGCTGGTGGGTTCATCAAGCACGATAATATCGGGATCGGACGAGAGCGCCCGGGCGATGGCGATGCGCTGGCGCTGCCCGCCGGAGAAGGCGTGCGGAAGCCTGTCGAGGTATTCCGGGCGAATGCCCACCTGCAGCGCCAGATCCTCCGCCAGCTGACGGCGCTCGCGCTCGCTGCTGCGTTTTTGCACCCACACCGGCTCGGTGATGATGCGCCAGACCGGCAATCGCGGGTCGAGCGACGAGAGCGGATCCTGAAACACCATCTGCATGCCGCCTGCGTGGTGCGCCCGCTGGCACGCGCCGGTGCTGGGCTTAAGCATGCCCATCAGCAGCTGGGCCAGCGTGCTTTTCCCGCAGCCGGATTCACCGACAATGCCCAGCGTTTCCCCCCGGCGGATCTGCAGATCGAGCCCGTTGAGGGCATGGACCTGTTCTGTTACGCGGCCCAGCCAGTTTTTGCGCGCCGCAAAGTTCACGTGCACGCTATCCAGTTCCAGCAGTACATCAGACATGGTGTTTCTCCCGTTGTGGATACCAGCAGGCAGCCTGTTGGCCCTCTGCACCGTTGGGTTGTAAGCGCGGCGTTTCGCTGCATTTCGCCCCGGCGGCAAAGCAGCGCTCGCGGAAGGCGCATCCCTGCGGAAGCTGGCTGAGGTTGGGCACCGTGCCGGGGATGGCAGGAAGCAGGTCGCGCGGCTGGCCGTTTTCCGGCGCGCACCGCAGAAGGCCGATGGAGTAGGGATGCACGGGTCGGTGGATCAGCGTTTGCGTGGCACCGCTCTCGATCACGCTCCCGGCATACATCACGTACATCCTGTCGCAGAGCTGCGACACCACGGCCATATCGTGGCTGATAAACAACACCGAGGTCCCGCTGGCCCGCGCCTTGTGCTTCAGGAGGCGCAGCACCTGGAGCTGGACGGTGACATCCAGCGCGGTGGTCGGCTCGTCGGCGATGATCAGCTCCGGCTCGCAGGAGAAGGCAAGGGCGATCATCACCCGCTGGCGCATGCCGCCGGAGAGTTCAAACGGATAACGCTCCATGACCTGCTTCGCGTCCGGGATTTGCATCTCTTCCAGCAGGGCAATCGCCTTCTGCTGCGCCTCGCGCCGCGAAAGCGGCTGATGCTGGCGGATCACTTCCACCATCTGTTTGCCAATCCGCCGCGTCGGGTTGAGGGCGGTCATGGGCTCCTGAAAAATCATCGCCACTCTTGCACCGCGCCACTGGCGAAGCTGCTTCTCGGACGCCGTCAGGACGTTTTCGCCGAGTAACTTCACCTGTCCGTGATGAATGCGGTAGCTCCCTTCCGGCAACAGCCGCATGGCGAGCATGGCGGTCACGGATTTACCCGAACCCGACTCGCCCACCACGCCGACGATTTCGCCCCTGCCGATCTCCAGCGAGACGTGGTTCAGCGCGTGGACCTCACCGCGAAAAATCGGGAAGCTCAGGTGCAGGTCCTCAATACGTAATACCGGTTCGGTCATCACTGTTTTCCTCCCGATTTCGGATCCAGCAGATCGCGGATACCGTCGCCAAACAGGTTAAAGCCTACGGCGGTAATCAAAATCGCCGCACCGGGAAAGGCGCAGTACCACCACTGGTCCAGGACGTAGTTACGGCCAACGGCCACCATCGCGCCCCATTCGGCGGTCGGCTGCTGCGCGCCCAGGCCGATAAACCCCAGCGTGGCGGCCATCAGAATGGCGCTGCCAATGTCCAGCGAAGCCTGCACGATCAGCGGCGGAAGGGCGTTGCGCAGGATATGCCAGCGGATCAAATGCCAGCGGGACGCGCCAAACGTGCGGGCGGCCTGAACGTAGGTAAACTGGCGCACCACCAGGGTTTGCCCGCGCGCCAGGCGGACGTAAAACGGGATGCGGACAATCGCAATCGCCAGCATGGCGTTGAACAGGCTCGGCCCGAGCGCGGCGGCCAGCGCCATGGTCAGCACCAGGGAGGGAATGGAGAGCATGATATCCATCACCCGCATGATGATGGCGTCGCCGCGCCCGCCCAGCACGCCGGAAAAACAGCCCAGCAGTGAGCCAATGCCGCCCGCAATCGCCACCACCGCCAGCCCGGCGGTAATCGACTGCTGGCTGCCCGTCAGCACGCGGCTGAACAGGTCGCGTCCCACCTCATCGGTACCAAACCAGTGTTGCGCAGACGGCGCCTGCAGGCGTGCAGTCAGATCCAGCGCGTTCGGGTCATGCGGCACAATCCACGGCGAAGCCACCATCAGGAAGAGCATCGCATTCATAATGATGCCGCCAACGATCGTGAGCGGGCTTTGACGCAGCATCCAGAACAGCTTTGCCCAGTTGATGCGTTGTCCGGCGGTTTTAGCCGGGACGGGCGTTTCCTGCGTTAACATCATTCGGCACCTCCGCGCCCGATTCGCGGGTCAATCCACAGGTAAAGCAGATCGACCACCAGATTAACCAGCACGTAGGCCAGCGAAACGACGACGGCAAAGCCCATCACGGCAGGGAAATCGAGCGCCTGAATGGACGTCACCACCCAGGCGCCCATGCCCGGCCAGGCAAAGACGGTTTCGGTCAGCACGGCGCCGTAAAGCAGATCGCCCAGCGCCAGCCCGAGCACGGTAATGGACGGGATCATCGCATTCGGCAGAGCGTAGCGCAGGACGATGTACCAGCCGGGCAGTCCGCTGGCGCGCGCGGTGCGGATGTAGTCCTCGCTGAGCTGCTCCAGCATCGCCGAACGAACCTGGCGCGCCACGATCCCCAGGTGAACAAACGCCAGCGTCAGCGAGGGCAAAATCAGGTGCTGAAGCGCGTTAAAAAAGACCTCACCGTTGCCCTCCAGCAGCGCGTCCAGCAGATAAAACCCGGTGACGTGCGTCGGCGGATCGAGCCAGTCGTCCAGCCTGCCGCCGCCCGGGAGGATCTGCAGGTGCCCGTAGAACAGCACGATGACGCCCAGCCCGAGCCAGAAGGCCGGCGTGGAGATCCCGGTCATCGCCATTAAACGCACCAGGTGATCCAGCCAGCGGTTGCGGTACACCGCCGACAAAATCCCCAGCGGCACGCCGATGACCAGTGCCAGCAGCAAAGAACAAAAGGCCAGCTCCAGCGTGGCGGGGAAAAAGGCCTTCAGGTCTTCCGCGACCGGGCGTCCGGTACGGATGGACGTGCCTAAATCGCCGTGGGCCAGAGCGTCCACGTAGCGGCCAAACTGAACATACAGGGGCTGGTCCAGCCCCAGCTGCTGGCGGATGTTCTGCACGATCTCGTCGCTGGCGCGGTCGCCGGCCAGCAGACGGGCCGGATCGCCGGGGATCAGGTGTGAAATAATAAAGGTGATAATACAGACACCGGCCACCACCAGGATTAACCCCCAGCAGCGCTGGCGCACTATGCTCCAGAACGTCATACGCTTTCCCCCGGCGAGAACCGTTATTTGCTCATGGTGGCGATGTTGAACACCTGCTCGAGCATCGGATTAAAGGTGAAGCCTTTGACCTCTTTGTTCATCGCCAGCTGGTAGTTTTTCTGGAACAAATAAACGTAGGCCGCCTCGTCGATAACCACCTTTTGCGCCTGCTGATAATCTTTGGTGCGTTCCGCCTGGTCGGTGGTTTTCAGCGCAGCCTGCAGGAGCGAATCGACCTCTTTGTTCTCATAGAACGAACGGTTGCCCGGCAGCCCTTTTTTGTCCGATTCGAACCAGTAGTTCATGAACATGTACGGGTCGGCAAAGTCCGGGCTCCAGTTGCCGATGGCAATGTCGTAATCGCCTTTTCCGACGCGGTCGCGCATGGTCGCATTGGCCAGTTTTTCCAGCTTGACGCTAATGCCGATCTTGCCGAGGCTGGCCTGAGTGGAGAGGGCGATAGGCTCCCAGTTCGGATCGTTGTCCGAGTAGAGGAAGGTCAGGCTGGCGGGCTTGTCTTTGACCTTCTCCAGCACCGCTTTGGCTTTGGCCTCGTCAAAGCTGTACTGCATTGCCGTGGCGTCAAAGCCCCACATGCCTTCCGGGATCGGGCCGCGCATCTGCTTGCCGTTGCCGCTCAGGATGCCTTTCACCATGCCCTGGTAATCCGTCGCCCAGGAGATGGCCCGACGTAAATCCACCTGATTGAGCGGCGCTTTGCTGTTGTTGAGATAGAGGTAAGTCACGCGCAGGGACGGGTATTCCGCGACGGCGACTTTGCCTTCCTGCTTCAGGGCTGCGAGCTGATCGACCGGCAGGGAGTCGGCAATGTCCAGATCGCCGCGGGAAAGCTGCAGTCGGCGCGAGGCGCTCTCACCGATAATTTTCACCGATACGCGCTTAAAGTACGGCTTTTCACCCTGCCAGTGAGGGTTAGGGACCAGAATCAGCTGCTGGCCTTTCTGCCAGCTTTTCAGCATAAACGGCCCGGAACCGGCGGTGTTTTGCGCCAGAAAACCGCGCGCATCGTCCGCCGCATTGGCCTTCAGCACCGCCGGGTTAATGATGGACGCCCCGTCGTTTGCCAGCGTGTAGAGGAAAGGCGCGAAGGGCTGGCTGAGGGTGAACTTCACCGTATGGTCATCGACGGCATCTATTTTCAGATCTTTCGGGAAGGCTTCAGACGGCCCCTGGCCGAGCTTCAGCAGGCGCTCAAAGGAGAGTTTTACCGCCTCGGCGGTAACCGGCGTGCCGTCGGAAAATTTCGCGTTATCCGCCAGGGTAAAGGTCCACTCTTTCTGGTCTTCAGACGCCTTCCAGCCCGTCGACAGATCGCCTTCCACCTCGGTAGAGCCCGGCTTGTACTTGACCAGACGCTGGTAGGACGGATAGGTGACGGTCCAGTCGTTGTTATCAATGGTGATGGCAGGATCGAGCGTTTGCGGGTCGGCGGCTTTACCGATCGCCAGCATGTCTTTCGGAACGGCAGCCAGCGCCAGCGGGGCGCTCAGGGCCAGCGTGGCGGCGATCAGGGTCGAGACAAGCGATGTTTTCATGGCGGTGCTCCAGGTTTAAAGAGAAGTGTGCGTCAGGGGAAAACAGGCAAAACGGTCGTCAAGCAGCGGGTAGCTGGCGGCGTTCGGCAGTTCGAAGTGCCACCATTCGCTGCTGATACCGACAAAACCACCGCCGAACATGATGGCGTTCAACAGAAGACGGTTGCGCTGGGCGTGCGGCGGCACGGAGGGGTGATACGGATGCGAGCGGTCGTGCATTTCGTCAAAACCGGCACCCATATCCAGCACGGCGTTATGTTCATCCATCAGGGTGACGTCGATGGCCGTACCTCGGCTGTGATTGGAGCCAATCGCCACGTCGACCACGTATTCCGGGTTCGGGCAGGCATCCCACAGCTGGGCCTGCGCCTGCTGCGGCCGATAGGCGTCGTACACCACCAGCTTCAGCCCGGCCAGCGAGGCAATGCTGATGGCTTTTGCCAGCGCGGTGGCCGCGTCGGTATGCAGCAGGCACAGCGCCTCCTGATAGATCGGACGGCCGGTGATGTTGTCGGCGGTGGCGTACTTCAGATCGATATGCAGCGTGGGAAACGTCTTCGCCACATCAATCAGTTCACTCTCTTCGGGCATAGCTCCGCTCCTTTAGCGTTCGAATTGACCAAACTCTTGTTGTAATTGCCGGTTTACCGCCAGACGCGCCGGGAGAGCATCACCCAGCGCTTCCACTACGCCCGACAGCAGCAGGTTGAACAGACAGCTCACAGGGGCAAGCGAATCCCAGAAGTGACCGGTATCGGTTTTCACCTGCAGTAAATCAATCGGGTAATCCCTCGCCCACGGGCACCAGATGTCGGTGATTAAGGCCAGCGGAATGCCTTTCTCGCTGGCGACGCGGCAGTACTGGCGGGCCATCGAGGAGTAGGTGCGCGTATCGGTCAGCACGACGTACGGGTGCGAAAACCCCGAGTTGAGGGATTCCACCCAGCTGCCGGAAGCGCCCTCCGAATAGCTCACGCGCGGGCGGAGGTACTCAAGGTGGCTAAAGAAGGCGTTGGCAATCCCGCGCGTGGACTGGATCCCCAGCACAAACACCGCATCGGCGCGGGCGAGGTTGTGCACCACCTGACGGAAGGCGTCCGTTTGCGCCAGCTGGTACACCTGCGTGATGGCATCCACTTCCAGCGACAGGGCGTGCTGAAGGCGGCTGGAAAGAGGGCGCTGCTGCTGCCAGGAGTCCAGCCGCTCGTTCATGCCCCAGGGCTGATACGGATCGCGCAGGCTCTTTTTGGCATCCTCCAGGTTGCGATACCCCAGCTTGCGCAGGAAGCGTCCGACGGTAATTCCGCTGGTCCCGCTCGCCTGACCGATGCTCTCCGCTGTTTCAAACGGGATTTGCGCCGCGTGCGCCAGCAGCCAGCTTCCGACCCGCTTTTCGCTGGGCGTGAGCTGGCTGAACGTCGCTTCGATACGGCTCAACATCTCAGGTTTCGTCGTCATACCGCCTCGCTGTTAACAGACTGTCAAAGGCCGAATTTTTGTTACCTGGTTAACAATGCATGACGCGTGCCAAGTTCACAGGACGGGTGAAACCCGCTGTATAGTAAACTTCATGCAATATTTGTTTAACCAATGATCAACATTTGTGCAGCGTAGTTCACTTTTGGTGCACTGTCTGACGCGGCAGGTATGAATTTGGTGAATACGTCAGTCCGTTCACATTTTTGATAAGATAGATGTACTGTGAATATAAAAGGGATCCCGGCATGGCAAATTTGCCCTGGCGAGTCAGCGTGCGCCTGATGGCGCTTGCAAAGAAAATAGGGATGGTCGTTGGGATCGTACTGGTCGTCCTGCTGGCGGTTCGGGTCTATCTCTCGCAGCAGGGACCGGAACTGCACCTCTGGCATACCTGGCGGGCCGATGAGATGTCCGTGCGCGAGATGGATAACGCCGATTTTGCCGGGTATATCGCCCGGGAAAACGCCATTTTCGCCGATCTTGATAATGCGGTGACGGCGAAAACAGAGGGCGAGGAACGTACGCCGTTAAACCGCTATTACCGCCAGAGCCTGGTATGGCCGGGACAGTTTACGCCCGATGCCAACCGCTCCTTTGTGCTGATGCCTGCCGGAAAGCCGCGCGGCGCGGTGGTGCTGCTGCACGGTCTGACGGACTCGCCTTATAGCGTCCGGCGCCTTGCGGTGAACTATCAACAGCACGGCTTTGTGGCCGTGGTCCCGCGCCTGCCCGGGCACGGCACCGCGCCCGGCGCGCTGACGGACGTTGACTGGGAGATGTGGCTCGCGGCGACGCGTCTTGCGGTGCGGGAGGCCACGCGTCTGGCGGGCGAGGCTGCGCCTCTGCATCTGGTGGGCTACTCCAACGGCGGGGCGCTGGCGATGAAGTATGCCCTCGATGCGCTGGACGCGCCTTCGCTGCGTAAACCGCAGCAGGTGATACTCCTCTCACCTATGATTGGCGTGACGGCCTTTGCGCGGTTTGCCGGTTTCGCCGGGTTACCGGCGCTGCTGCCGGCGTTTGCCAAAGCGGCGTGGCTGAATATCTCTCCGGAATATAACCCGTACAAATATAACTCGTTCCCGGTGAACGCTGCCCGCCAGTCATGGCTTCTGACGAAGGCTCTGCAGGAGCAAATCGGCCGCGAGGCGCGGGAGAACAGGCTGGCGAATTTGCCGCCGATCCTGGCGTTCCAGTCGGTCATGGATTCCACGGTCAGCACCCGCGCGGTGGTGACCGGCCTGTTTGACCAGCTTCCGGCAAACGGCAGCGAGCTGGTGGTGTTTGACATCAATCAGGCAGCCAGCTTCCGTCCGCTGTTCAAACCGTCGTCGTGGACGGCAACTTCGGCGCTGCTGCCGGTTGCGCAGAGGCGTTACGGTGTCACGATTATTACCAATGCCAGCGAGCACAGTTTCTCGACGGTGGCGAAGATCACTCCGGCAGGCAGCACCCGGGAGACGGTCGTGCCGCTTGCGCAGGCCTGGCCGCAGGATGTCTATTCCCTGTCGCATATTGCGGTGCCGTTCCCCCCGGATGACGATCTCTATGGCCGTGAGCCTGGGATGAAAAACCGCTACGGCATCAGCCTGGGGACAATTGCGCTATGGGGCGAAACGTCAGTGTTGAGCGTCGGAAAAGAGGCGCTGATGCGGGTCACCTCGAACCCGTTCTACGACTATATGCAGGAGAGGATCGACAGCCGGATTGGCGATGGGGAAAAGTAACGTTCCCCTGTGGTGTGAATATGTTAGGTTGCATTGATTAAGTATGTTAAATAGTAGCTTCAAGGCACCACTCTTTCTCATCGGAACCCATTTTTGTGCTGACGACTCTGATTTACCGAAGCCAGTTGAATTTATCCCGCCCCTCCACCGAGCTGCGGGAACTGGTGGAGCGCGCCCGGATCCGCAATGCCAGTCTGAATATCACCGGGGTTCTGCTTGCAAAAGGCAGTGACGTGCTGCAAATACTCGAAGGGTCGGAAGAGAGCGTGCTTAAGCTGTTCCATAAAATCCGTGACGACAAGCGGCACAGTGGAGTGGTGGAGCTGATGCGGGACTATGGCCCGCGCAGACGCTTCGAAAACGTCGGTATGCTGCTGTTCGATCTGCAGACGCAGTCACCGAAAGAGGTGCTGCAGTCGGTTCTGAATTACAGCAAGCTGGAAAGCTATCTCACATCCGATGACCGGGTGTTCAAATTTATCCAGACGTTTATCACAGGCAAACGTCCGGCCCTGTCGGGTGCACGCTACGTACCTGAAAAATGGACGCTTTCATCCGAAGCGTTGCCCTTTGGCGAACACCTGGGGCTGATGGCCAACCAAACCTGTCAGTTTGCGCTCCAGCCCATCGTTGAGCCCTCGGAAGGGAAGATCAGTTCGCTTGAAGCCCTTATTCGCGGCAACGAAGGCGGCAGCCCGGAGCATTTCTTCAGCGCCCTCGACCCGGACAAAATCTACGAAGTCGATCTCCAGACGAAAGCGTATGCCTTTGCTCTCGCGGAAAAGCTGGGCATTGGCAGCCATAAGATTGCGGTAAATCTGCTGCCGATGTCGCTGGTGAATGTCCCCAACGCTGTGGAATTCCTGGTCAGCGAGATAAAAAAACATGACCTTCAGCCGGAGCAGGTGGTCATTGAAGTGACGGAAAACGAGATGATCTCCGGCTTCAACCAGTTTAATAGCGCCATCAAGCAGCTTCGCGGTGAGGGGATTGGCCTGGCGATCGATGATTTCGGTTCCGGCTATGCCGGTCTTTCGCTGCTGACCCGCTTTCAGCCGGATAAAATTAAGATTGACCGGGAGATAGTCAGCGATATCCACCTCAGCGGCCCGAAGCAGGCGATTGTGCGTTCCATCGTCAGCTGTTGCTCCGATCTCGAAATTACCCTGGTGGCGGAAGGGATCGAGAAGATAGAGGAGTGGTGCTGGCTCGAGTCTGCCGGGATCCGCCGCTTCCAGGGCTTTCTGTTTGCCCGCCCGCAGCTTAATGGCGTCGGTGATATTCACTGGCCACATCTGGTGCGTTAGCCAATTTTCCTCCCGCGTTATTTCCCCTTCGCCTTGCCTGTGCTTAAATAGCTAAAACGGTTTAATATTGTTTAGCTGCGAGGAAAGCATGAAAAAAATCTGGGTACTTGGCGATGCGGTAGTGGATTTGCTGCCCGATGGAGAAGGCAGATTGCTGCAGTGTCCCGGCGGCGCACCGGCAAACGTTGCGGTCGGTATTGCCCGGCTGGGCGGCCAGAGCGCCTTTATCGGTAGGGTTGGCGACGATCCCTTCGGGCGCTTTATGGCGAAAACTCTCGCTGACGAAAAGGTTGACGTGAAGTCTATGCGCCTTGACCCGGCGCACCGCACCTCAACGGTGGTGGTCGATCTCGACGACCACGGCGAACGCTCGTTTACCTTTATGGTGCGCCCGAGCGCCGATCTGTTTCTCGAATCCTCCGATCTGCCGACGTTCAGCGCCGGAGAGTGGCTGCACGTCTGTTCCATCGCGTTAAGCGCAGAGCCGAGCCGCTCCGCGACGTTTGAGGCGATGGCCGCCATTCGCGAGGCGGGCGGCTATGTCAGCTTCGACCCCAATATTCGCCCGGATCTCTGGCCGGATGAGAACGCGCTGCGCCGCTGCCTGGGGCTGGCCCTGCAGAGCGCCGACGTGGTGAAACTCTCCGTTGAAGAACTGGCGTTTTTAACCGGAGATGTCGAGGTTAACGTCGGTCTGGACGCGCTGATGGCGCGCTGCCCGGCGCGTCTGGTGCTGGTCACCCAGGGAAAAGAGGGGGTGATCGCCTGGCATGACGGCGCCGTGGAGCACTATCCGGCAACGCCCGTTGAGTGTGTCGATACCACCGGCGCGGGCGATGCTTTCGTGGCGGGGCTGCTCTACGGGCTGGCTGCCGGGCAGGACCTGACGCCGGTCATCGCCTTAGCCCAGCGCTGCGGCGCATTAGCCACCACGGCCAAAGGGGCGATGACTGCATTGCCCTGGCAGCACGATCTGTAATTCCTTCCTCCACTGGCCGCCATCCGGCGGCCTGAATTGTCGCCTCGATCACACTTACTAAAACGGTTTAGCAAAAAAGATTGCCGATCCAAAATTCAGAGGTTTAGTATCAGCAACCTAAACCGGTTTAGCAATTTAGCACTTTTAATGACTTCTTTTAGGAATGCGACAAAATGTATAAAAAACGCAGACTTGCCGTGATGATAGGCATGCTGGCCGGAAGTACCTCTGTTTTTGCCCAAACGGATATGACAAGTATCGAAGCGCGTCTTGCCGCGATGGAGCTGCGCCTCCAGGCGGCGGAAACGCGTGCGCAGGTGGCTGAGAAACGCGCCACGGATGCGGAACAAAAAACGCAGCAGCTGGTTGCCGCGCAGCAGCAGACGCAAACGACAGCCCAGGCGGTGGCGCAGCGCACCACCGCGCTGGAGAAGAAGGCGGATCAAAGCAGCGGGTTTGAGTTCCACGGCTACGCCCGTTCGGGCCTGCTGATGAACGATGCGGCCTCCAGCAGCAAAAGCGGTCCTTATCTGACCCCGGCCGGAGAAACCGGCGGCGCGGTAGGGCGTCTGGGTAACGAAGCCGACACCTACGTCGAGCTGAACCTGGAGCACAAGCAAACTCTGGATAACGGCGCCACCACGCGCTTTAAAGCGATGCTCGCCGACGGTCAGAGAACCTATAACGACTGGTCAGCCGATACAAGCGATCTCAATATTCGCCAGGCCTTCGCGGAGCTGGGTAACCTGCCTGATTTTACCGGCGCGCTGAAGGGCAGCACCTTCTGGGCGGGTAAACGCTTCGACCGCGACAACTTTGATATTCACTGGCTGGACTCCGACGTGGTGTTCCTCGCCGGTACCGGCGGCGGCGTCTATGACGTGAAGTGGAACGATTCGCTGCGCAGCAACTTCTCCATCTACGGACGCAACTTTGGCAGCGTGGAGCAGACCGACAACAACGTTCAGAACTATATCCTCAGCATGAACCACTTCGCCGGCCCGTTCCAGCTGATGGTGAGCGGCCTGCGGGCGAAGGATAACGACGACCGTAAAGACACCAACGGCGATCTCATCAAAACCGACGCCGCCAATACCGGCGTTCATGCCCTGGTCGGGTTGCACAACGAGAGCTTCTACGGCCTGCGGGAAGGGACAGCCAAAACGGCGCTGCTGTACGGTCACGGGCTGGGTGCGGAAGTGAAAAGCATCGGTTCCGACGGCGCGCTGCTGTCTGAGGCGGATACCTGGCGCTTCGCAAGTTACGGTGTCACGCCTGTCGGCGGCGGCTGGAGCGTTGCGCCCGCCGTGCTGGCGCAGAGCAGTAAAGATCGCTACGTCAAGGGCGACAGCTATGAGTGGGTGACGCTCAACACCCGCCTGATTAAAGAGGTGACGCAGAACTTCGCCCTGGCGTTTGAGGGAAGCTATCAGTACATGGATTTAAATCCGGAAGGCTATAAGGACCGCAACGCCGTCAACGGCAGTTTCTACAAGCTGACCTTTGCGCCGACGTTAAAAGCGAGCAAAATCGGCGATTTCTTCAGCCGTCCGGAGCTGCGTCTGTTTGCCACCTGGATGGACTGGAGCAGCAAACTGGATCATTACGCCAGCGATGATGCCTTTGGCAGCAGCGGCTTCAACGCCGGCGGGGAATGGAACTTTGGGGTCCAGATGGAAACCTGGTTTTAACCCATCACGCTCCCGCTTTGCGGGAGCGTTTCGCACATCATAAAAAGAAGTCAGGCAGAGGTATCTATGGATTTTAATCAAATCGCCCGCGAGCTTATTCCGCTGCTCGGTGGCAAGGAAAATATCGCCAGCGCGGCGCACTGCGCAACGCGTCTTCGTCTGGTGCTGGTCGATGACGCGCTTGCCGATCAGCAGGCGATCGGCAAGGTCGACGGCGTAAAAGGCTGTTTTCGTAACGCCGGACAGATGCAGGTGATTTTTGGCACGGGCGTGGTCAACAAGGTCTACGCCGCGTTTATTCAGGCGGCGGGGATTAGCGAATCCAGCAAGTCGGAGGCCGCGGACCTGGCGGCGCGCAAGCTGAACCCGTTCCAGCGCATTGCCCGTCTGCTCTCAAACATCTTTGTCCCGATCATTCCCGCGATTGTGGCCTCCGGCCTGCTGATGGGCCTGCTCGGCATGGTGAAAACCTACGGCTGGGTCAATGCGGATAACGCTCTCTACATCATGCTGGACATGTGCAGCTCCGCGGCGTTTATCATTCTGCCTATTCTGATCGGCTTTACCGCCGCGCGGGAATTTGGCGGTAACCCGTATCTCGGCGCGACGCTGGGCGGCATTCTGACGCACCCGGCGCTGACCAACGCCTGGGGCGTGGCCTCCGGCTTCCACACCATGAACTTCTTCGGCCTTGAGATCGCGATGATTGGCTATCAGGGCACTGTGTTCCCGGTGCTGCTGGCCGTCTGGTTTATGAGCATCGTGGAGAAAAATCTGCGCCGCGCGATCCCGGACGCGTTAGATCTGATCCTGACGCCGTTCCTCACCGTCGTTATCTCCGGCTTTATCGCCTTGCTGATTATCGGCCCGGCGGGGCGCGCCCTGGGCGACGGCATCTCCTTTATCCTGAGCACGTTAATTGAACACGCGGGCTGGCTAGCCGGGCTGCTGTTCGGTGGGCTTTACTCGGTGATTGTGATCACCGGTATTCACCACAGCTTCCACGCGATTGAAGCCGGTCTGCTGGGCAACCCGTCGATTGGCGTGAACTTCCTGCTGCCGATCTGGGCCATGGCGAACGTGGCGCAGGGCGGCGCCTGTCTGGCGGTGTGGTTCAAAACCAAAGATGCCAAAATCAAAGCCATTACCTTACCGTCGGCGTTTTCTGCGATGCTGGGCATCACCGAAGCGGCTATTTTTGGTATCAACCTGCGCTTCGTGAAACCGTTTATCGCCGCGCTAATCGGCGGCGCGGTGGGCGGGGCCTGGGTGGTATCTGTTCATGTTTACATGACCGCCGTTGGGTTGACCGCGATTCCGGGGATGGCCATCGTGCAGGCCAGCTCGCTGCTGAACTATATTATCGGCATGGTGATTGCCTTCGGCGTGGCGTTCACCGTCTCACTGCTGCTGAAATATAAAACGGATTCTGAATAATGACGTTACCTTCCCGCTGGCCTGCGATCCTGCAGGCCGTTATGAAAGGTCAGCCGCGGGCGCTGGCGGATAGCCACTATCCGCAGTGGCACCCCGCGCCGGTGACGGGGCTGATGAACGATCCCAACGGGTTCATCTGGTTTGCCGGGCGCTACCACCTGTTCTATCAGTGGAACCCGCTGGACTGCGAGCATCGGTTTAAATGCTGGGGGCACTGGAGCTCTGCGGACCTGGTGCACTGGCAGCATGAGCCGCTGGCGCTGATGCCGGATGAAGAGTATGACCGCAACGGCTGCTACTCCGGTAGCGCCGTGGACAATCACGGCGTTCTGACCCTGTGCTACACCGGCAACGTCAAGTTCGATGACGGCAGCCGCACGGCCTGGCAGTGCCTCGCCGTGGAACAGCCGGACGGGACCTTTAAGAAGCTGGGGCCGGTGCTGGCGCTGCCGGAAGGCTACACCGGCCACGTGCGCGACCCGAAGGTGTGGCAGCACGACGGGATGTGGTACATGGTGCTCGGCGCGCAGGATCTGCAAAAGCGCGGCAAGGTGCTGCTGTTTACATCAGCCGATTTGCACGCCTGGACGTCCTGCGGGGAAATCGCCGGTCACGGCGTCAACGGCCTGACGGACGCGGGGTATATGTGGGAGTGTCCGGACCTGTTCGCCCTCGACGGAACGCACGTCCTGATCAGCTGTCCGCAGGGGCTGGCGCGCGAGCCGCATCGCTATCTCAACACCTATCCGGCGACCTGGATGAGCGGGGCGTTTGACTATGAAAACGCCGCGTTCGATCACGGCGAGCTGCACGAGCTGGACGCGGGCTTTGAGTTTTACGCACCCCAAACGACCCTGGCGGAGGACGGACGACGCATTCTGATCGGCTGGATGGGCGTACCGGACGGGGAAGAGATGCTTCAGCCAACCCGGACACACGGCTGGATGCACCAGATGACCTGCCCGCGCGAATTACGCTATCGCGACGGCAGGCTCTGGCAGACCCCGGCTCGCGAGCTGGCGGCGCTGCGTGAAGATGAACAGTGCTGGCAGGGGCGCGCCAGCGAGGCACCGGACCTGGACGCGACGCGGCTGGAGTTTGAGCTGAGCGCATCGCAGGTGAATGTCGATTTTGGCGGCGCGCTGCGTCTCATGGTCGATGAGCAGGGTATACGTCTTGAACGCGCGAGCCTGAAAACCGGTGAAACGTTGACCCGCTACTGGCAGGGCGACGTCACTCACTTATGCGTTCTCTGCGACCGCTCCAGCGTTGAAATCTTCATCAATCACGGTGAAGGGGTAATGAGCAGCCGCTATTTTCCTGACCATCCGGCCCGGGTGCGATTCGAAGGTGCGTCCGATATCACATTACGCTACTGGTCGCTGCGCGCCTGCATGATAGAATGAGGGTTTTGGCAGCCGGATCTAAGTCGTTGTGAGAAAAACAAAACGCGTCACCATTAAAGACATCGCGGAGCTGGCGGGGGTGTCAAAAGCCACCGCCAGCCTGGTCCTGAACGGGCGTAGCAAAGAGCTTCGCGTGGCGGAGGAGACGCGCGAGCGCGTGCTGGCGATTGCAAAAGAGCACCACTATCAGCCCAGCATTCACGCCCGGTCGCTGCGCGATAACCGCAGCCACACCGTTGGTCTGGTGGTTCCGGAGATCACCAACTACGGTTTTGCCGTGTTTTCTCACGAGCTGGAAACGCTGTGCCGCGAGGCGGGGGTTCAGCTGCTGATCTCCTGCAGCGATGAAAACCCGGGGCAGGAGACGGTGGTGGTGAACAACATGGTGGCGCGTCAGGTGGACGGGCTGATTGTGGCCTCCAGCATGCTCAACGATGCGGACTACCACAAGCTGAGCGAGCAGCTGCCCGTTGTCCTGTTTGACCGCCACATCAACGACAGCGCGCTGCCGCTGGTGATCACCGACTCCATTACCCCGACGGCGGAACTGGTGGCGGACATTGCGCGCCAGCATCCGGATGAATTCTACTTCCTCGGCGGCCAGCCCCGTTTATCCCCGACGCGCGACCGCCTGGAAGGCTTTAAGCAAGGGCTGCGTGAGGCCGGTGTGGCGCTGCGCCCCGAGTGGATCATTCACGGCAACTATCACCCGAGCTCCGGATACGAGATGTTTGCTGAACTCTGCGCCCGCCTGGGGCGCCCGCCGAAAGCGCTTTTCGCCGCCGCCTGCGGGCTGCTGGAAGGGGTGCTGCGCTATATGGGCCAGCACAACCTGTTGCAAAGTGATATCAGGTTAGCCAGTTTTGACGATCACTATCTCTACGATTCGCTGACGATCCCGGTGGATACGATTCGTCAGGATAACCGCCAGCTGGCGTGGCACTGCTTTGATTTGATTAGCAAACTGATCGAGGGAGAGACCCCGGAACCGTTGCAACGCAAGCTGGCTGCCACCCTGCAGCGGCGCTATAAGTGAGCAATATAGCTCGGACCGATACATCAATAACTTTAATTAATTTAAGTTTTGGAAGAGCCGATAACCATAAGGAATAATTCTCCTTGAGGTATTGGTTTATGTCGTTGAAAAAGTCGTCCCTGATCGTTCTGCTCTCGCTGCTTTTCTTCTTTGTTGTCAGCACCGTGACCAGCGTTGGCCTCATCATTAAAAGTAATAATTCCCTGGATAACGTCAACAAAGAGATCCAGGTTGTGCTGTCCATTATTGACCCCATCAACCACAGCCGTACGCTGCGCGTGCGGGTGATGGAGTATGTGAAGATGGTGGAAGCGGGCAACTCGGCAGACGGGGCTGCAAAGCTAACCGCCGTGAAAGAGGCGCTGACCAAAGCGGACCACGCCTTTGCGGCCTTTATGGCTTCGCCGCGTCTGACGGATGAAGCGCCGCTGGTGACTGCCTATCAGGACGCCTGGCAAAACTACCGCAACCAGGGGCTGGCGCCGCTGATCGATGCCGCCGAGGCGCACGATGTGGCCAAATTTAACGCGCTGATCCCGGAAGTCTCCCGCCTCGACCGCCAGTACGAGATCGTTCTCGACCAGGTCCTTTCCGTCCACCAGAAATACGCCAAAAGCCTGAACGAGGATGCGAGCAGCAATTTCGTCTCTGGCCTGGCGATCATTGCCGCTATCGCCAGCCTGTTTGTGGTGGTGATTGTCGCCGTCAGCCTGCTGATGAAGCGCTTTGTCTTTGCGCCGGTAAACCTGGCGCGCGAGCACTGCAGCCAGATTGCGGCGGGCAAGCTGGACGTTCCGGTACCGGTCAAGGGGAGCGCACATAACGAAATCGATCATCTTATGAGCTCAATGGAGCAGATGCGTCAGGCGCTGCTGGCGACCATCGCCCAGGTGCGCGATGCGAGCCATACCGTAACGCACGCGGCGCAGGAGATTGCCTCCGGGAATATCGACCTGGCGTCACGTACCGAACAGCAGGCTTCCGCGTTGACCCAGACGGCGGCCAGCATGGAAGAGCTGAGCGCGACGGTGGCGAACAATACCGACAACGTTTATCAGGCCGGAAAGCTGGTGCAGGACGCGGTGAAAAATGCCCACACCGGTGAAGCGGTGACCCGTGAAGTGATCGACACGATGAACACCATCGCGGCGAACTCGAAGCGCATCGAAGACATTACCAGCGTGATTAACAGCATCGCCTTCCAGACCAACATTCTGGCGCTGAACGCTGCGGTTGAAGCGGCGCGCGCCGGTACGCAGGGTCGCGGCTTTGCGGTCGTGGCCAGCGAGGTACGCACCCTGGCGCAGAAAAGCGCGGTGGCGGCGAAGGACATCGAGAGCCTGATTGCGCAGTCGGTTTCCAGCGTGAAAAACGGCGCGGAGCTGGTTAGCCGCTCAGGCGAGGTGATTGACTCGATTATTTCGTCAGTGAATAAAGTGAATACGCTGATGGAGCAGATCTCCGTCGCCTCCGAAGAGCAGAGCCGCGGGATCGGCCAGGTCGGACAGGCGGTGACCGAGATGGACGGCGTCACCCAGCAGAACGCCGCGCTGGTGCAGCAGTCCGCCGCGGCAGCGGCATCGCTGGAAGAGCAGGCGCAGCAGCTTTCGCGGAGTATTTCGAGTTTTAGGTTGCCGGTGCAGGCTTGATGGTATCAGGCGAGGCTCCCTCTGGAGCCTCGCCGTTTACTACCTCCACTAATGGACATCTCAGAAAATGCATGGAGTTATAACGGGTACACTTACAGTCGCAATACCCCCTTACAGAGCCATTATCGAAAGCTACCTTTCTGTGAAAGGCGGCTTTATACTTTTATCTATGAACTTTGATTTTGCATCGATAATTTATAATTTACGACATGAGTGCTGGCGCGATTGAATTGGTATAATGAAAATCCCCACAAAACGCTAGTGATACAATAAATGTAAGAAATAAGCCTTAGCGTATTTTTCCTGCTATTTACGGACTGGATTTCTTTTTCAAGCCACCATTTATACGACAGTCTATCATCAAGTAGCTTCGTGCATGCTATAGAGAACATTGAGTCCTTAGCGATTGAGTTCGGGATATTCTTGCAATCCTCTTTACTATGAACGGCGGCGTTATCAATGGATCTGTCAAGTGATGTTATGATCAGCTTTTCTTTAGAAAGGTAATAACTAAATTCCTTATAGTCGATTTTTACGAATCCATCTACAATCTTGGTTTGCTCAATCCATGCATAATTCCCCATGATAAATATAACCAGTCCCATTAGATAGGATAAGATTAATTTCTTTTTCGACATCTTTATGGTGATGTCTCCCCATGAACTGGTAAATAAAAACCATGATGGTTTTAGTACCCCCTCATTTAACCCTCTTTGTATTAGTCTTGCGTCGTTTAAATTGGTGGTGTTAATTCCATTGGTTATTTTGAATAGTTGGATATCAAACCATTTGTCATCAAGTTTTTTCATTCTTGCATCTGAGTAACCAATTGCCAGATAGCGAAAGACAAATCTTAGTAAATTAGACATTCCATATGCTCTATTCACAATCACGATAAATACAGCGACATAGATAAAGTAAATTATAAAATCCTTATTTTTAAAGTTTTCAAAGAACATTTTGGCGCCTCAATATTAGGTGGTAATTCATAAATCGGCAGTTGTTAGCAAAACTTTAATGCCTCGGGCGGTCTGCAATTAATTAATTTTGTGACATTTTATACAACCTTGCATTATCATTACCTTATTATCAGTGATCATGATTGAGAAAGGGGCAACAACGAAAATGGGAAAGCGCAAGAGTGCTCTGGTTTATGTCCTGACCGTCATTATATTTCTGCTTATTATTCCTGAGATCATTTTGCGTGTATGCACGTCCGAGCAACTTGGCCGTATCAGCGACTTCACCAGTTTAGGTGGCTTGTTAAATCCACTATTATCCTTGCTTATCTTCCTGGCACTGGTGTCAATCATACTGGCCGTTATTGCTATCGCACTGGTTAAGCGAATTCTTCGTACGAGATGATTTGCCTGCAAGCGACTCATAGCGCCCGCCAGCCGTTACCGCTATGAGTCCAAATCGTCAGCCCAAAAATTTTTATTCCCCCCAGCAATATTTCCATCCCTCATCCGTCTACCTCATCACAAGCCATAATCAGTTACTGTAAACGAGGTAAACACCATGAGAGATTTTGAAATGCACGGCAGAGGTCACGGGCGCGGATTCGGTCGCCACCGTATGGGTAAGGGCTTAGTCATCGGCGCGGTGATTTTCATCGTGCTCGGCCTGCTGGTGATGTCCTTGTGGAACGCCTTGCTCCCGGCCATTCTCGGCGTTAAGGCTATTGGCTTCTGGCAGGCGCTGGGCATTCTGGTGCTGAGCCGCATTCTGTTTGGCGGGTTAGGTTTCCGCCCGGGGATGTTTGGCGCGCACCGCCGGATGCACGAGCGCTGGATGAACATGACGCCCGAACAGCGCGAGGCGTTTATTCAGCAGCGCCGCGAAGGTTTTGGTCGCCACGGTCGCGGCCACTGCGGCTGGCACGGTCATCGTGACGATAAGCGCGACGACGCCACGCCAAAAGCGCCGGAAGCAGAGTGAGCGAAATGAAAGCCGGGGAGGCGGGCGGATCCATGCTGATGTCGGCGCTCAATGCCTGCCGCGCCCGGCTGACAGCCTTCATTCGCGGACGGACCTCCGTTCGCGATGATGCCGACGACATTTTGCAGGAAGTCACCTATCAGCTGATGAAAGTGGAGCAGCCGGTCGAAAACGTCGCCGCCTGGCTGTTCCGCGCGGCGCGTAACGAGATGACCGACCGGGCGCGTAAAAAGCGCGAGGTGTCGCTCTCCGGTTATTTTACGGGCGAAGACGACGACGGTTTCCCGGAGGACGAGCTGGCCGAAACCCTGTTCGGCGTACCGCACACGCCGGAAGAGGAGTACCTCAAAACGCTGCTGTGGGAAGAGCTTGGGCAGGCGCTGTCTGAACTCCCGCCGCCGCAGCGCGAGGTGTTTGAAAAGACCGAACTCCACGGCTACAGCATTAAAATGCTGGCAGAGGAGACGGGCGCCAGCGAGCAGGCGCTGTTATCCCGCAAGCACAAGGCGGTGCTGTTTCTGCGCACGCGGCTGCGGGACGTCTATGACGCGCTGACGGGCGAATAGCGGCGACAGACAAAACCTTACACTTCCGGCACTTGTAGATTCATCACTATCGTTTATGATCGGGGCGTCTTGTCACTCTGGAACGTTATGCGCAACCGTCAGCTCCTCGGAAAATGGCTTTTGATTATCACCTGTCTCGCGATGGCGCTTTGCCTCGTGCAGCGTGCGGTGATGCTCAACCATTTTTTACAGGGGCTGGATCCGCAGATTTCTCTGAGTGCTGATGCCCCAACGCAAACCAGCACCGAACAGCCCGGCCCGTCGCCTTGCCAACTTGGCGCACACTCGCTGCTTTGCGCCCAGCCGCTGTTCTTCGACGGCGCGCTACCGGCCATTATTATCTTCTTCGCGCTGCTGCAGCTGTTTACGCAAGGGCGGGCATTGGCTCCCGCAGAACAGCCCGTTCAGGCACCGCCTCCCCGAATACACCTGAAAAACTGCGTTTTCCGTGAATGAAAATCATCGTCCTCACACGATAATTTTCACTGTTCACGGAGTAAAACATGGTTAACCTCTTCAGGGGATTCGTCTTCCTGTGGCTGTCCTGCATCGGCATTGTCCATGCGGCAGACACCAGCTGGCAGGTTTCCCCACAAAACGATCACGCTCGCATCCGCTTTCAGGCGGAGAGGGAGCAAACGCACGTTAAAGGCCTGCTCACCGTTGAGCTAAAGCCCGGCTGGAAAACCTACTGGCGATCGCCGGGCGAGGGCGGCGTCGCGCCAAAAATCAGCTGGCCGGAAGGCGTAACGGATAGCTGGTCCTGGCCGGTCCCGTCGCGCTTCGATATCTCCGGCATGACCACGCAGGGCTATCACGATAAGGTCGCTATCCCGATTACGCTCGACGGGGTGAAGGGCGACACGCTCGACGGGACGCTCACGCTCTCGACGTGCAGTAATGTCTGCCTGCTGACGGACTACCCGCTGCATCTCGATTTTACCCAGCCGGTGGACGAGGGCTTCCGCAGCGAGTTCGAGCAGGCGATGCGTGCCGTGCCCGGTACGTCAGGCGTATCCGCGGATCTCTCCGCCTGGCTCGCTGGCGACAAGCTGGTGATTACCGGCACGACGGACGGGAAGTGGGATAACCCGGGGATCTACTTTGACCCGCTGGAGGGTGACATTCTTCCCGGCGAGCCGGTCATCAAACACGACGGCAATACGCTTCGGGTGACGGTACCCGTGACCGACGAATGGGGAGACAAGCCCGCCTCGCTGGAGGGCAAGAGGCTGTCGTTTGTGCTGACCAGTGGCGGTCACGCGCAGCAAACCACCATGAGCGTTGGCGCGACGCCCGTAGCGCCCTCTGCGCCTGAAGGGACGGGCAAAATGGTGCTCTTTGCGCTGCTGGGCGGGCTGATCCTCAACCTGATGCCCTGCGTGCTGCCGGTCATGGGGATGAAGCTTAACAGCATCCTGCTGGCGGGATCGGACAGGCACGCCATCAGGCTGCGCTTTCTGGCCACCAGCGCCGGGATCCTCACCTCCTTTATGCTGCTGGCGGGAATGGTGACCGCGCTGAAGCTGGCCGGGGCGTCGCTGGGGTGGGGCATTCAGTTCCAGAACCCGTGGTTTATCGGCCTGATGGTCGCCGTCACCTTCCTGTTTGCGCTGAACCTTTTTGGCGTGTTTGAGATGCTGCTGCCTTCCGCCGCTACGGGACGGTTGGCTACGGCAGGTGGCGCGGGGATTGGCGGCAGCTTCTGCGAAGGGATGTTCGCCACGCTGCTGGCGACGCCGTGCTCCGCGCCGTTCCTCGGTACGGCGGTCGCCTTTGCCCTTGGCGCACCACTGCACTCCCTGTGGCTGAGCTTCCTGATGCTCGGCGTGGGCATGAGCCTGCCGTGGCTGTTTGTCGCTCTGGTGCCGAAAACGGCCATGCTGCTGCCGAAACCCGGCCGCTGGATGAATACGCTAAAAGTCGTTCTGGGCCTGATGATGCTCGCCTCCAGCCTGTGGCTGGCGACATTGTTAAGCGTGCATCTGGGCGAGGCGGTCAGCCAGATTGTGATGCTGGTGCTCATCGCCGTCGCGCTCGCGCTGTTAGCCCTGAAGGGGCAAAAATCCTCACCGCTGTTCTGGCTCGTGATTATCGCGCTGTCGGCGCTCGGCGGGTATCAGGCGCGCGGGCTGCTTAACGCGCCGCCTGACGCTCCGGCGCAGAATGCCGCTCAGTCCATCCCGTGGCAGCCGCTCAGCGAGGAGGCCATCCAGCAGGCGCTGGCGCAGGGGAAGCGGGTGTTTGTGGATATCTCGGCGGACTGGTGCGTGACCTGCAAAGTTAACGAGCATCGGGTGCTGAATCAGCCGGACGTCATTGCCGCGCTGCGCCAGCCGGACGTGGTGGCCCTGCGCGGAGACTGGAGCCAGCCGTCCGCGTTTATCGCGGATTTTCTGGCGAAGCGAAACCGTTACGCTATTCCGTTTAACGCGGTGTATGGCCCCGGCCTGTCTGACGGCGAAATCCTCTCGCCGCTGCTGGACAAGCGCACCCTCATCACCACCCTGAACAACGCAAAAGGCTAACTGTGTTATGAAAAAAATCCTTATTACGCTTCTGCTCCTGCTGGCCCCGGTTCAGGTGTTCGCTGCCCAGCCGCTGACGCCGGACCAGGAGCAGCGTGCGCAGAAGATGATCGCTGATTTCCTGTTTAACGATCCGAACTCCCCGCGCATCGGCGCGAAAAACCCAAAGCTCACCCTGGTGGTGTTTACCGACTACAACTGTCCGTACTGTAAAAAATTCGATCCGTACCTTGAGAAGATCGTCGAAAAGCATCCGGACGTCGCGGTGGTCTTTAAGTTTTTACCTTTCCGCTCGGAAAGTTCGCTGACCGCGGCGCGGGATGCGTTAACCCTCTGGCGTCAGGATCCGGGGCAGTTTATGAAGCTTAACCACACTCTGATGGCGAAGAAGGGCTACCACGATGACGCCAGCATTCAGGAGGCGCAGAGGCGGGCGGGCGTGAGCGTCACGACGCCGGATGACGAGAGCCTGATGACGATCAAGCGCAGCCTGATCGTCGCGGAAAAAATGGGGATCCAGGGCACGCCCGCCACGCTCATCGGCGAGGGATTGCTGCCCGGCTGGGTGCCGTTTGAACAGTTCGACGAAATGGTCAGTGACGCACTGAAAAACCGCTAACCTGAAGGGGGCGGAATGCCCCCGACAAACCGGAGAGGGAAATGAAAAAATTACTGTTACTTTCAGCGCTGGCGACGTCAGGGCTGGCGCAGGCGGCTGAAGCCATACCGGACGTGGTGAAGCACTTCGGCGAGCAGCAGAACATTCAAATCATCAAGAAGCTGGATGCGCCCGGCGGCGCGCCCGCCTGGCTTGGGCAGTATCAGGACATGGGCGTGACGCTCTTTTTAACCCCGGACGGCAAGCACGTCATTTCAGGCTATCTTTATGATGACAAAGGGAAGAACCTCAGCGAAGGCTATTTCCAGAAAGAGATCTACGCCCCGATGGGACGCGAAATGTGGAAGAACCTCAACGCGGCGCATCCCCTGAAGGAAGGGGCGGATAACGCCCCGCGTAAAGTCTTTGTATTTGCCGATCCGTTCTGTCCGTACTGCAAGCAGTTCTGGGCCGAAGCGCAGCCGTGGGTGAAGGCGGGCGAGGTGCAGCTCAACACGCTGCTGGTGGCGTTTCTCAACCCCAACAGCGGGCGTAACGCCTCGGCGATTCTGAATGCGAAAGATCCGGTTTCGGCGTGGCGCGAATACGAGCTTTCCGGTGGGAAAAAATTACCGAAGCCAGAGGGCGAGGCTTCCCGTGAGACGGTTGAGATCCTGCAGAAGCACCAGACGCTGATGGACAGCCTGGGCGCTAACGCCACGCCGGCCATTTACTATCTGAATGCGGAAAATGAGCTGCAGCAGGTGGTCGGTATGCCGGATGCGCAGCAGCTTGAGGCGATGTTCGGGCCGAAGCCGTAAAAAAACAGGCAGAAACGGGGCGTTTCTGCCTGATAGTGACTTAGCTTCCCCAGCGTCCTTTCAGGTAGTTCACCGCCTGCTGCGTCTGCGGCTGGTTCAGGTAATCTTCCCGGAACAGGATGGTGCCGTTCACGTTGGGCAGCGAATCGTTGAGATCTAGCTGCTTTTTCAGCTCCGGCACGCCGCCCTGAACCGTCCAGTCCGGTTCGTTTCTCGACGGCTCGCCCACCTTGTAGAACGCAATGCCGATATACAGGCGAGTGTGGGTCGGCTTAACGACGTCGGCCCACCATTTGGTCAGCACGTCGTAGCGCGCGGCGTCCCGGGAGAAGGGCCAGTAAATCTGCGGAGCGATGTAGTCGAGCAGGCCCTGCTGAACCCACTGACGCGTATCGGCGTAGGATTCATCGTAGGCCGCGGCGCCGCGGGTGTCCGAGCCTGCCGGGTCAAAGGAGCGGTTACGCCACACGCCCGCCGGGCTGACGCCAAACTCAACGTCGGGCTTAGTCTGTTTAATCGCGCGGGAAACCTGGACGATCAGCTGCTGCGTGTTGTGTCTACGCCAGTCGGCCTTTGAGGCAAATCCCTGGCCGTATTGCCGCCAGGTCTGCGAATCATTGAGCGCGGACCCCGGAGATTCGGCGTAAAAGTAATCATCGAACTGCACGCCGTCTACCGCGTAATTCGCCACCACTTCGGTCACCACTTTGGTTATCCAGTCGCGCACTTCCGGAATGCCGGGGTCGAGAACAAAGCGGTCGCCCGAGATGCGCACCCACTCAGGGTGCTGGACATAGACGCTGGACGGGGTCTGATAGGAAGTCCGGTTCAGGGCGGCGATGGTTGACGGTTTGGTGTTGGTCGACACGCGGTACGGGTTGAACCAGGCATGGACCTTCATGCCGCGCTTGTGCGCTTCATCCAGCATAAACTGCAGCGGATCGTATCCCGGATATTCGCCGATGTTGCCCGTCAGCATATCCGACCACGGCAAAATTTTTGATGACCAGAGGGCCGTGCTGTCCGGCTTCACCTGGAAAAACACCGTGTTAATACCGAGGTGCTTAAGGTTGTCGAGCTTGCTTATCAGCGCCTGCTTCTGCATCGCGATGCGCTGATCGGCGCTGCGGCCGTTCACCGAGGCCACCGGCGGCCAGTCGAGACGAGAGACGGTTGCCAGCCAGATCCCGCGCATCGGCTCGTTTGCCTGCTGCGTCGGTTTACTGACGTTGGGGAGAGGGGTAACCAGTGATTTGGGTGGTTTTGAGGAGCAGCTCACAAGTAAAAGCGCGCAGGCAGCCAGCGCACCAATCCGTTTTACGTGTCGCGTCATTTGCGTATTAGCTCTTGATAATCCGACTGTTGGCCCAGGGATTAAAGGCGGGCTCCGCCTGTTCTGTGCTTACCTCATCGTTGAGGGAGTCCAGATACAGGGCTTCCACTTCCGCGCGGGCCCACGGGGTGCGGCGCAGAAATTTCAGGCTCGATTTAACGCTGGGATCTTTTCTGAAACAGTTAATTTTGATTCGGTCGCCCAGTTCGCTCCAGCCATATTTTGCCACCAGGGCATTGACCATCATCTCCAGCGTTACGCCATGCAAAGGATCTTTGGAAATATGTGCAGTCATAGGTGTCCGGATGTCTCAATGTTTGTGGGGGCAGGGTTACCGGTGAAAGGGTACAAGAAAGTGGAGGAAGCGGCAACAAACCTACCTTATTTGAGCGTCAAGAATTTTACCCAGAACGGTATAATAAAGATTGTTCACTAACCTACTATTTGCGTTCAGGGAAAAACAGAGTATGGAAAAAAATGGGAACGTCTTTACCTGGTTTGAGGTTTCGGCGCAGTCCGTGATTAAAAGAGATAACAAAAAAAAAGAAATTGATGCAATAAAAGCAAGCAATAAGGAAAAAGGGATCACAAAAAGAATTCTGTATCCCTCCTACGAAATTGTCTGCATTGATTATGATCCACAGGGGGACATGGAGGATCCAGAGAAACGGCTCATAGCCGAAACGTCTCTGCTTGCAACCCCTGGGGCACTGGAATGTGGATATTCGCAGTGTATTGACTGGAAGGCTGACGGTATTTTAGATGAAGGAATTTATAAGCGGATTGGCTTCTACACACGTACCAGATTAAGACTTGCCGGGTCATGCATTGAAATAAGCGATGGCAAGGCCTTCAAAATGCGAAAGTTTTACCAGTGTATCGAGTCTTCCGAAAAATCCACCCTATCATTTATTCTCGGCGGTTTTTTCTGCTATCAGTCGGCAAATTACTGGCTTAAGTCCAGACATGAGCAGATAAAACATTTTATTCACGCGGGGCTAATTAAGAAAGCCTCTTTGCAGTTTTACCCGGATGAAGATAAACGAAAAACGCCAGATTATCTTATCGAGACCCAAGAGGGGAAATGGCATGTTTTTGAAAGTAAAGGGGGCGAACATACTTCACGATGGCAGAGAATAGAAGAGGCGGTCGCACAATTAGACAGCGTTACTCAGATTGTCCGCAAAAGTGGAACGCCTGAAAAAATCATTACCTTCGTCTGTACTCATACGTCGATCGATGCAGATAAGGATATTACTATCGACGTTGTTGATCCTGTTCCGGAGCGCGCGCGACCCCTTATTATCAATCCCGATATTTGCGTCCTTCTCTCAAAGCTAACATTAATCAGTCTTTTCGATACGCTGTCTATCATTAAAACAAGCCGTTTACAAAAGCTAACCGGAATGGATGACTGGGTATTCGTGTATGCGCCAGAATATGACAACATTAACTTTGGCATTTCAGGAATGTGCTTAGGTTTTAAGAGAAAATTAAAGTTAAGACTTGGGGTATACCTTCTGATAAAAGAGATAGTCGATCTTAATCTTGCCAAAGATAAGATCGGTGTAAGTATCGCAGAAGTTAAAGAAAAACTCACTGCATCACTTTCTTCTCAAGTAAAAATACGCAGAGTAATTGGTGCCTTAACTCCCTTTATGCGAAGAAAAATATCCCACGAAAATTACGGTGATTACTTTAATGCATTATCGGAATATCTAGCACTTCCAAAACTAACAAAAAAAATCCTGGAGGAAGAGACACGATTAGTTAATGATTTACCGGAAATCATTAAGAAACACCGCTCGCCATGGGGTGGACTAACTCGCAAGGCTCCGTTACCGGGCAATGACGATCCCTGGGCACTGGCGCATATCAATAAACAGAAAAAGCTGCGGATGAAACCCAAAAACCGATAAGGGTATAACGATAAAGGCCACATTAACGTGGCCTTTTGTCATTATTTCTCGTTAAACAGCTCCGGCGCCCACGGACGAGGATCCACCTCCATAAACGGCGCGCGCTCGAAGCGGTCCTTCAGCGCCCACGGCACCGTGCAGTCGAAGATGGTCTTGCAGGAGATGCCGTTTGCACGAATTGAGGTGCTGTAATCCGGCGACTGGGACGGATCCAGCTGGTGACCGCGGATCCCCGGAATATTGGTGATGCTGACATCGCCCTGCATGCGGGTGGTCATCGCCCACAGGATGTCGTCGCTGTCGAAAATATCCACGTCTTCATCGACCAGAATGATGTTCTTCAGCTCCGAATAGGTGGCTAAGGCAATGAGCGCCGCCTGGCCCTGACGTCCTTCGTCTGACGGCTGGCGTTTTTTCACCTGCAGGATCCCGAGGAATTTACCGCCGCCCGCGGTATGCGCATAGACGTTTTGCAGGAAGCCCGGAATCGCCTCTTCAACGGCATTGCGGATGCTGGCCTCCGTCGGTAAACCGGCCAGGGTGGTATGCTCTTCTCCTGGTCCCACCAGCGTTTGCAGGATCGCGTGGTTTCGCATGGTCACCGCTTTCACTTTGATCACCGGCAGGGACGGGTTCGCCTCGCCGCAGTAGCCCGGGAACTCCGGCATCGCGTGGCCGGTATTGGTGTGCTGATCTTCTCTTACGCGCACGCCCGGCAGCAGTTCGCCCTCGATGATGATTTCCGCCCGCGCGATTGCTTTCTCTTTTACCGCCACGCCCTGCACCAGTTCGACCGGCTGCTGGCGCAGCGCCCCGGCGACGCCCAGCTCGTTGTAGCCAAACGGCGTGGTGGGCGCCTCAAAGCACGCGCCGATATAGATGGCGGGATCGATCCCCATGTTGATCGTCACCGGCAGCGGCTTCCCGGCCTCTTCCGCCTTTTTGCGGAAGACTTCAATGTGGCGACCGGCGGCAAGGAACATGGAAAGCTCGTCGCGCTCCTGGACGCAGAGGCGGTGAATGGTGACATCCGTCAGCGAGCTGTCTTCCGGATCGCTTGCCAGCACCAGCCCCAGACAGAAGAACGGGCCGGCATCAATCGGCGTGTTTGTCGGTGCCGGAAGCAGCTTGCGCAGGTCGAAGTCAGGGTCGTCTGCGTAGAATACCTGTTCCTGGCAGGGCGCCTGCGAGGCCGGAACGACAACCGGCGCAACCGGCTTTTTCACCGCCTGGCCGACGTGTTTTGCCAGCTCAGAGGGCTCGCAGCCAAGAAGCAGCGCCGCGCGCTCGCGGCTGGCGTGCATGCCCACCAGGATGCGGGAGCCGGGATAGCCCTTCACGCAGTTAAACATCATGGCCGGGCCAGTACGGGTAGGACGTTTTACCGTGCCGCCCGCGCCGATATGGCGGTAGACTCCCGCCAGCTCCGCGTTGGGATCGACCGGATAATCGGTTTCAAGATACTGCCCTTCGTGGCGCTGAAGCAGGGCGATGGCGCTGCGGAGATCGTTGATCGGGTTTTCCATATTTTCCTCCCTCGTTTGAATACCTCCATTTTTATGGCAATGACCAATAGCATCAATTGCATCATTACTGCTAAATTGATAAGTAAATCCATATCAAAAAAGGAAGCGTTCCGTGCAGTTTCGTCAGATGCGCCACTTCATCGTGGTGGCCGAAGAGCTCCACATGCACCGGGCCGCTGAGCGTCTGAACATGGCGCAACCGGCCCTGAGCCAGCAGATAAAGGCGCTGGAAGAACGTTTAGGCGTCACGCTCTTTAGCCGGGCGAACCGCCGCTTAACCCTGACGCCCGCGGGTGAAGCATTTCTGGTGAAAGCCAGGCTCGCCATTTCCCTCACCGAGCAGGCGGTTCTGGACGCCAGGCAAACGGCAAGAGGCGAGCAGGGGGTATTAAACCTGGGGTGCGTGTCGAGCGCGATGTTCGACGGCAGGCTGCCCACCGCGCTGCGCCAGATGCACACGCGCTGGCCGGCCATTACCATGTCGCTGGTGACGGGAAACGTGCAGACGCTCTACGCGGCCGTGCAGAGCAACCAGCTCGATGTGGCTATTATCCGGGCGCCGCTGCCGTCGCTGCCTGACGATCTGCAAAGCCGCCCGTTCGCCTCGGAGAAAACGGTGCTGGCGCTGTATCGTCAGCATCCGCTGGCGGGATCTTCCGCGCTAACGCTTTCGTCGGTGAAGGACGAAAAATGGATCTCCCTGCGCGACCCGGAGGGAATGGGGCTGGAACAATACTTTTATGACGCCTGCAGCGGGGCGGGCTTTCAGCCGGACGTGGTGCAAAACGCGACCGACGTGCCCACGGTGATAAGCCTGGTCTCGGCGGGGTTTGGGCTGGCGCTGCTGCCCGCCTCGGCAAAGGCGGTGAGCGTTGAGAATGTGGTTTACGTGGACATCCTCGACCGGCTCCGTGAAAGCGAGCTGACGCTGGTTTGTCAGCGGATTATCCGATCAGAAGTGCTTAAAAAGTTTCTGGTTACGCTCGATCACGCCTGACGTCCGGCGGCCTGCAGCAGCTGCTCGCGCAGCCAGGCGTTCGCCGGATCCTGGCTGTTTTTCGGGTGCCAGTACATGTAGATGGTAATCGGCTGGAGCGGCAGCGGCGGCGCAAAGAGATCCAGCGTGTTGGCAAACTGTTTCAGCATCCGTTCCGGCAGGGTGCACACCAGGTCAGTACCGGCAACAAGCGCAGGCGCCACGGCGTAGCTCTGCGTGGACATCGCAACGCGTCGCTGATAGCCCAGCCCGGCGAGGGTTTGATCGACAAAGCCGGTAAACGGATCCCCAGCCGATGACACCACCAGATGAGAAAGCGCGCAGTAGCTATCCAGATCTAACAGACCCGTTCCGCGCGGATGGCTTTTACGCTGGGCGGTGGCAAACGCATCGTCGAGCAGTTTGCGCCTCACCCAGCCGTCATGGGCGCCCGCGCTTACGCCGATGTAGATATCCACATCTCCGTTTTCCAGCTGCTGCGGCAGTTCAGACATCTGTGGCAGGGCGAAGCGCAGGCGAATATCGGGAGCAGCGGTACCCACCTGGTTAAGCAGCCCGGTGCCCAGCATCAGCGCCGGGTTTTCGTGCAGGGCGATAACAAAGGTCCGGGTACTGGTCTGGGCATCAAACGTGGTGGGGGCAAACAGCGCGCTGATGCCGCGCAGCACGCTCTCCACCTGAGGCTTAAGCGCTTCCGCTCGCGGCGTGGGCAGCACCCCACGTCCATGTGGGGAAGGAATAAACAGCGGTTCGCCAAACAGCGTTCGCAGACGCGCGAGACGAGCGGACAGCGCGGGCTGGCTGATGCCCAGCCGCGCGGCCGCATGGGTGATATTCCTGTCCTGAAGCAGGGCGTCCAGGGTCAGGATCAGGTCGATGTCCATGTCAGAGCTGGGCGTCATCTTATTTCGCGCTGCCGGCGTCCCGGTTGGTATAGGTCACAGGGACCCAGGCATAGCCGCCGTTTTCGCCTTTGGTGACATAGCCGATACCCGGGAACGGCAGATGGGGCGCGGCGACCAGGTCTTTATTTTTCACAAAGTCCGCAAACGCATGTTCGCGCACGCTTGCCGCTTTGTTCTGATCTTCATCGTAGGTAATGGTCACGTCAGGCTGCGGGAACTGTACCGCCGCGGCATGAATGATGTCGCCGACAAAGGTGATCTTCTCGCCTTTGCTCGTCAGCGTGTAGAAGGCTGAGCCGGGCGTATGGCCGGGATGAACCGTGCCGGTGAGCCCCGGGAGAATCTCCGAAGTGCCGCTAAACGGCACCACTTTACCGGCGTCAAGATAGGGTTTTAAGGTCTTCTGCGCGACGTCAAAGTAGTTCCTGCCGTAGCCGGTTTTTTTCTGATTCTCGTCATTAAAGAAAAAGTCGACGTCCGGTTTGCCAACGAAAACGCGCGCGTTGCTGAACACCACCTTGCCGTCTTTCACCAGGCCGCCCGCGTGATCGGAGTGGGCGTGGGTCAGCAGGACTTCAGTAATGTCCTCGGGTTTAATCCCCTGGGTGGCGAGGCTCTCAATCAGACGTCCGCCGTTGCCGGGGCCAAAGAGCTGGCCTGAGCCCGTATCCACCAGAATTTTATGTCCGGGCATCGCAATCAGGAACGCGTTAATGGACACTTCAGGCGGGTTGGTCTGGAAATTCTTCGCGAGCAGCGCATCGATTTTTTGCGGCGTTGTCCGGCGCAGCAGCTTGTGTAGATCCTGCGCGACGGTCCCGTCCGTAAACGAGGTGACCAGAACGTCGCCGACCTGAACGCTGTATCCGCCCGCCGGTTGTTTAACGACGTGCTGGGGCGTCTCTGCCGCCGCCTGCAGCGCAGGGTAGAAAAGCAATGAACTGGAAATCAGCGTAGAAAGAGCAAGTTTTTTCACGGTAAGCATACGAGTCTCCTTTGAAAGCGCTCATCTTACTTCTTCGTAAAATTATAAGAACCTGCCCAGAAATGATAGGACCTATAAACGCAGTGGATAGCACAGCGCAGAAGCCGGGTGGCGATGCTGCCTTTCCCGGCTCGTAACACGTTATTTTTTCAGAGGTGCGTTCCAGCTGTCCGGCGTGGCTTTGGACCAGGAGCCATAAGCGGCATTTGGCAGCACAATCCAGTCGTTACCGAAGTGTTCCGCGCTGGCCTCAACCAGCTCACGCTGCTGCTCGCTCGGCTTTTTATTTTTAAACTGCACGGCGAAATCCGGCAGGCTGTCGCCAAAAAGCATCACGATCTGCTGCTTTTTGAGGATGCTCTGGCGACGCTCTTCCTTGCTGACCGTGTCCAGAAGCACGCTTTCATCGGACACCTGCGGAAGTCCCAGAGCTTCTAACGTCCTGAGCGTATCGGCTTTGTTTTCCTGCATGCGGTCCGAGACGTAGTAGATACGGACCTTGCTTTGATTCACATGGTCAAGAAACGCTTTCGCGCCCGGAATTAAGCCGGGTTTTCCCTGTTTTTCCCAGTCGCTCCAGGTGTCCCATTTTGTATAGTCGTGACACTGTTCGGTGTCGCGCACCAGCAGAGGGGTGTTATCAAGTACCGTTTCATCCAGGTCCATAACCACGGCGTAATTTTCAGGCGTTTTCAGATCTTTTAACTTTTCGTTGAAACGCTCGGTGGCAAACCGATACGTCTGCAGCTGAAGAGCCACGATCTCTGCCGATTTCTGCTGATAGCGCAGCGCCATTTCGTACGCTTTGGGTTCACACAGATCGCCCCCGGCGGCCGTCGCCGCTGCCGTTGCACTCAAAACAGGTAATGCCAGCAGTAATGCCTTAGCCATTGAATTCACACTTTTTTCCTCAACACCCTTGTTAAAATCCCGAAAGCGTAATGAAATTCAATGACAGAAATATGAAGGCCGTGCCGTTAGACCAGCATGTAATACCAGAACAGGGCGATCTCGTCTTTTTCCGGTAAGGCGTTGTAGAGATAACGATCGTATCCGCCCAGGGTAAACCCGTAGTTGCGGTAAAACAGACAGGCAGAAACGTTCACATTTTGTGTTTCAAGCCGTAATCCCGGCGCGTTTACGCTGCGGGCCCAGACGTGGGCGGCGGCCATCAATTTTTGCGCGGCGCCGGTTCTGCGTTTTGTACGCTCAACGGCAATATAATCCACTGAGATAAATTTATTCCAGCCGATCGAAGCGGTAATAAATCCTGCAATTTCACCGTCATCCGTTTCGGCAATAAGAAATATGGCGTCCGGATTAACGCAGTGGTTTTCAAGGGTTTGGATATCGAGCTCGTAGGTTTTAATCCAGGGCACGGCGACGGCTTCGATATGCAAATCGCAGTGGATAAAGGGCTCTCGCGCAATGTGGCTAATGGTGAAAGAAAAGTCACAGCATTCAAGGCGCGTGAGGTCGGTACTGAGTCCTTTTCGAATCTGCATAGTATTCCCGGTAGTGAGTAATTTCATAAAGAATAGACGAAGCGGTTAAATTCGCTGGCCTAACACACTTTTAATCCTGAACTAAGCTTGTACTTCGTTCCGCGTAAAATGTGGGTCATTCGAGGACAATGAATGGAATTCAGGACATTTCAAAAGCAGTGGGGTGCTGAGTTTATTTCCGATGACGTTGTACGTTTTCGCGTCTGGGCAGAAGGACAGAAAGAACTTACGCTACGTCTGGCGGCCGCCGACGTGCCGATGACGGCAGCTGGCGACGGCTGGTTTCAGGCAGACGTATCCGGCGTCACGCACGGTGCAGAATATCAATTTGTTCTGCAGGACGGCATGACGGTGCCCGATCCCGCCTCGCGCGCGCAAAAAGGAGACGTTAACGGCCCCTCCATCGTTATCGATCCCCAACGCTACCAGCCGCTCAACCGGGACTGGGCAGGGCGGCCGTGGGAAGACACGGTTATCTACGAGCTGCACATCGGCACGTTTACCCCTGAGGGCACCTTCCGGGCCGCTATCGACAAGCTGCCGTATCTGGCTGAGCTCGGTATTACCCAGCTTGAAGTGATGCCCGTCTCTCAGTTTGGCGGTACCCGCGGCTGGGGGTATGACGGCGTGCTGCTGTACGCCCCGCACTCAGCCTACGGTACGCCGGAGGATTTCCACGCGTTTATCGACGCCGCGCACGGGCTGGGGCTTTCCGTGGTGCTGGATATCGTGCTTAACCACTTCGGCCCCGAGGGGAACTATCTGCCTCTGCTGTCGCCCTCGTTCTTTGATGCAGATCGGATGACGCCGTGGGGCAACGGCATCGCTTACGAACGCGAGCCGGTGAGGCAGTACATCACCGATGCGCCGCTCTACTGGCTGACGGAGTATCGTCTGGACGGCCTGCGCTTTGACGCCATCGACCAGATTAAAGACAGCGCTGAGACGCACATTCTGGAGGAGATTGCCGCTAAAATCCGCGAGGCGATCCCGCACCGCCACGTTCACCTGACCACGGAAGACAGCCGCAACGTGATTTTCCTGCATCCGCGCGATGAACAGGGCAACACGCCGCTGTTCACCGCCGAGTGGAATGATGACTTCCACAACGCTGCCCACGTGTTTGCCACAGGCGAGAGCCACGCGTATTACCAGGATTTTGCCTTTGAGCCGGAGAAAAAGTTCGCCCGGGCGCTGGCGGAAGGCTTTGTCTACCAGGGCGAGATTTCGCTGCAAACCGGCGAATCCCGCGGGGTGGAGTGCCAGACGCAGCCGCCGCAGTTCTTCGTCGATTTTATTCAGAACCACGATCAGACCGGGAATCGCGCCCAGGGCGAGCGGCTGATCGCCCTGGCCGGTGCCGACAAGACGCGGGTGCTGCTTGCCGCGCTGCTGCTTTCTCCCCATATCCCGCTGCTGTTTATGGGCGAGGAGTTTGGGGAAACGCATCCGTTCCTGTTCTTCACCGATTTTCACGGCGATCTGGCAAAGGCGGTGCGGGAAGGGCGCGCGAAAGAGTTTACCGGCCATGCCGGGCACGATGAAACCGTCCCGGATCCGAACGACGTGAACACCTTCATCCGTTCAAAACTCGACTGGAATAAGATTGCCACCGACGAAGGCAAAACGTGGCTGCGCTTCACGCGCCACCTGCTGACGCTGCGTCATCGCCATATCGTTCCGCTTCTGCGTCATAGCGGCGCCGTTGAGGGCAAGGTAATTAAGACCGCGCCAGGCATGGTGGCGGTGAGCTGGCATTTCCCGTCAGGGACGCTCTCTCTGGCGCTGAATATCGGTAATAAGCCCGCCGCGCTGCCCGATCTCGCGGGTGAGACGCGCTTTGCCTGGCCGGAAGTCACTGACGTTTTACCGCCGAACGGTATTGTCGTTCGCTTTGCTGATGGAGAAGCATCGTTATGATCCCTTCCGCCACGTACCGTATTCAGTTCCGCAATGGCATGACCTTCGACCGCGTTGCGGCGCTGGTGCCTTACCTGAAAGATCTCGGCATCAGCCATCTCTACGCGTCGCCCGTATTTACCGCCACCGCGGGTTCCACCCACGGCTATGACGTGACCAACCCGAATGAAATTGACCCCGCACTCGGCGGACGAGACGGTTTCGACCGCATGGCCGCGGCGCTTAAGCAGGCCGGCATGGGGCTGATTCTGGACATTGTCCCGAACCATATGTCCACCTCGCTGGAAAACGCCTGGTGGCGGGACGTAATTGAATACGGCCAGCAGAGCCGCTATTTCCGCTATTTTGATATCGACGGTTCGCGCCCGCTAACGCTGCCGTTCCTCGGCGACACCTTTGAGGCGGAGCTGGAGAAGGGGGCCATCACCCTGAAGAGTGACACTGTCACGGGAAAGGCCTCTCTGGTCTATTACGACACGGCGTATCCGCTCAACCCCGGCACGTACAGCGAGGATAAGAGCATCGCTGAACTGCATGAAGCGCAAAGCTGGCGGCTGATGTCCTGGCGGGAAGCGCCGAAGCAGCTCTCGTGGCGGCGCTTCTTTGAGATAACCGGGCTGGTCGGCGTTCGGGTTGAAGATGACGCAGTCTTCGACGATACGCACCGGCTGATCCTTGAGCTGGTCCACGCGGGCGTGGTGGATGGTCTGCGCATTGACCATGTCGACGGTCTGGCGGATCCGCTGGGCTATTTGCAGCGCCTGCGGCAGGCGGCCGGGCCCGACTGCTACATCACGGTCGAAAAGATTCTCGCCAAAGGGGAACAGCTCCCCGCCGACTGGCCGGTATCCGGCACCACCGGCTACGAGTTTATCGCCTCGCTGGCGGAAGTGCTGGTCGACGATGATAACCTGTCGCGCCTGGAGACCATCCACGGCGAAACGCTGGGGATAACGGTCGATCGCCACGCGGAACTGCGCGATGCCAAGGGCCTGATGACCGATCGCAATTTTGAGGGTGAGTTCACCACGCTGCTTAACCTTGCTGACGATCTGGCCCGCCGCAATGAGGTTGCGCTGCTGCGCGAGGAGATCCGCCACGCGCTGCGCGAGCTGCTTATCGCCTTTCCGGTCTACCGCACCTACGGCACCCGGGAGGGATTAACCCCGCCTGACGTGGCGCTGCTTAACCGCGTGGTTGCCAGCGTGGAGACGTCGGAAGCGGCGCTGAGCCTGCTTGTGCGCATTCTTACCGGCGACCTGCCGGAAGATTGTCGCGAGTCCGCCGCGCTTTTCAGAACCCGCTTCCAGCAGCTTACCGGGCCGCTGATGGCGAAGTCCGTTGAAGACACGCTGTTCTTTCGCCACAACCTCGAGCTGGCGCTCAATGAAGTGGGCGCCGACCCGACGCCGCGCGCGTTTTCATTATCCCGCTTCCACCAGGAGATGCGCATTCGTCTGGCCCGTCAGCCCGACGCGCTGCTGGGCACCTCAACTCACGATACCAAGCGCGGGGAAGACGCCCGGGCGCGACTCTACACCCTGACGGAAGCGCCGGAACGCTGGGGCGAGAACCTGGCCCGCTGGCGACAGATGAACCAGACCCAGGTGCGTTTTCTCAATGACGGCACCGCGCCGAACGCTGCCGATACCTGGATGATCTATCAGGCGCTGGCGGGCGTCTGGCCCGCCACGCTGTCTCCGGACGACGCCGAAGGGCTTGCATCCCTGGAAGCGCGTTTTATCGGCTTCCTCGAGAAAGCGCTGCGCGAGGCAAAACAGCGCACCGACTGGATCGACAGCAACGAGAGCTATGAGAGCGTGGTGCTGAGCTACGCGCGGCACCTGCTTTCGCCGGACAATGCGCTGTTCCTGCATGATTTTAGCGAGGCGATGCAGCCCTTTATCCGGGCCGGGCTGATGAACAGCCTCAGCCAGACGGTGATCAAGCTGACGGCTCCCGGCGTGCCGGATATCTATCAGGGCAGCGAGGCGCTTAACTTTAGCCTTGTCGACCCGGATAACCGGCGGGAGCCGGATTTTCCGACCCTGGTGCAAAATCTCAGCGCGGCGGATGCCAGCGTGTTTGACAATCCGGCCGGCTGGCGAGACGGGCGCGTTAAGCAGTTCGTCACCGCCACGCTGCTGCGGCTGCGTCCGCATTACGACGCGCTTTTCCGCTACGGCGACTGGCTGCCGCTTAAGGTCTCCGGCGAGCGCGAGGAGAATCTGATTGTCTATGCGCGCGTTAAGGACGAGGAGGCGCTGATTGTCGCCGTGCCGCGTCTGGTTTTTGATGTCACCGATAATCATCAGCTGTGGGTCAATACCACAGTGGCGATACCCGAGGAGCTGGCGGGGAAACGCTATCGGGATCTGTTCAGCGGTGAGAGCCGCATTCTGCAAGAGACGCTGGATTTAACGTCAGAAAAGGGATGTGTACTGGTTCTGCTTACCTGCGAATAATCGTGGAGAACGAAAATGGCAAAGGATACTACGTTTGAAATTCGGGCCGGTCATGGCCAGCAGTTGGGGGCGAATTATGACGGGAAGGGCGTCAACTTCGCGCTGTTCTCCGCTCACGCCGAGCGGGTGGAACTCTGTCTGTTTGATCCGTCCGGGAAAAACGAAATCGCCCGGCTGGAACTGCCGGAATATACCCATGAGGTCTGGCACGGCTATGTGCCGGATCTGAAGCCCGGCGCGCTGTACGGCTATCGCGTCTACGGCCCTTACGATCCGGAAAACGGTCACCGCTTTAACCCGCACAAGCTGCTTATCGACCCCTACGCTCGAGAACTGGTTGGCGATATCGACTGGAACGATGCCCATTTCGGCTATGAGCTGGGGCATGACGAATTAGATTTAAGCTTTGATACGCGCGACAGCGCGCCGTTCACCCCGAAATGCAAGGTCATCGACCCGAACGCCTTTGACTGGCAGGACAACAGCCGGCCAATCGTGCCCTGGCCGCATACCGTCGTCTATGAGAGCCACGTGAAGGGCTTTACCCAGATGAACCCGGCCATTCCGCCGGAGCTGCGCGGCACGTTTGAGGGGATGGGACACAAAGCCTCGGTCGACTACATCAAGAGTCTTGGTATCACCTCGGTGGAGCTGCTGCCTGTTCACTGGTTCCCCGACGACCAGCACCTGCTTGACCGCGGCCTGAAGAACTTCTGGGGCTATAACACGCTCGGCTTTTTTGCTCCGGCGTCGCGCTACTACGGCCCGGCGGGGATCCAGGGCTTTCGCGACATGGTGCGCGCGTATCACGATGCGGGCATCGAGGTGATTCTGGACGTGGTGTACAACCACACAGCGGAAGGAAATGAGCTTGGCCCCACGCTCTCGTTTAAGGGGATTGATAACTACAGCTATTACCGCACCCTGCCGGACCAGCACCGGTACTACATCAACGACACCGGGACGGGAAATACGGTCAATACCTCGCACCCGCGCGTGCTGCAGATGGTGATGGATTCGCTGCGCTACTGGGCGGAATCGATGCATATTGACGGTTTTCGTTTCGACCTGGGGACGATACTGGGCCGCGAGCCGGAAGGGTTTGATCCGCGCGGCGGTTTCTTCGACGCCATGACTCAGGATCCGGTGTTATCAAGACTTAAGCTGATTGGTGAACCCTGGGATATTGGACCCGGCGGGTATCAGGTCGGCGGTTTCCCGCCGGGCTGGGGTGAATGGAACGACAAATACCGTGATACCGTACGCGAGTACTGGAAGGGTGATAACGTCTCCAACGACTTTGCCGCACGCCTGCTGGGCTCCGGGGATCTGTACGATCTGCGCGGGCGTCGTCCGTGGGCCAGCGTTAACTTCATCACCGCTCACGACGGCTTTACGCTGAATGACCTGGTGTCGTACAACGAGAAGCACAACGCCGACAACGGCGAGGACAATAACGACGGGCATAATGACAATCGCTCGTACAACTATGGCGAAGAAGGGCCGACGGAGAACCCAGATATTATTGCTACCCGCGAACGGCAGAAGCGTAATTTCCTGACCACGCTGCTGTTTTCCCACGGCACGCCGATGCTGCTGGCGGGGGACGAGTTTGGCCGCACGCAGAAGGGCAACAACAACGGTTACTGCCAGGACAGCGAAATTTCGTGGATCGACTGGAACGGAATAACCGAAAAAGACGCTGCGCTGCGCGAGTTTACCCGACGGCTCATTGCGCTTCGCGCATCGCAGCCGTTATTGCGCCGTGAAAGCTGGCGCGACGGGCTGGAGATCCGCTGGTTCAATGCCGGAGGCGGCCCGCAGCAGGCCGAGCAGTGGGATGAAGGCTCAACGCTCGGCGTCTCCATCAGCAGGCCGGATCTCAGGCAGGAGGACGGCATCTGGCACGACGTGCTGATGCTGTTCAACCCGTTTGAAGGCACCGTGCCGTTCCAGATCCCGCAGTTTGGCGAAGGGGGATGGGTGCTGGAGCTGTCTACGGCAGATGGCGCTGCCACCGGGACAGCGTTCACCGAAACCGTAGAGTACGAACTGGCCGGACGCAGTATTACGCTGTTCAGACGTCCTTAGCCCTAGAGTGATGCCGCCGCGCGGGCGGCGGTGTCATACAGGGAGGAGATCGTGCGTAACAGCTGCGCGGTTTCGCCAATCGACTTCCCGGCTATGCCGCTCTCCGCGTGGATTGCGATCAGACACGCCTCCCGCACGTCCCGGTATTTCATGCACAACGCTTTTCCTTCCTCGGTAGTCGAGAAAAAGAGCTCTTTGCCCGCTTTCTCGCTCGTCACGTACCCCGCTTTGACCAGCTTTTTCAGGGCGTAGGTCACCACGTGGGTATCTTCCACGTTAAGAACGAAACAGATATCGGCCAGCTTTTTCTTGCGGTCGCGGTGGTTCACGTGATGCAGCAGCGAGACGTCAAATGCGCCCATATCGGGTTCGCCGGCTGCTGTCATGCAGCGCACCATCCATTTATTGAACGCGTTGCTGGTCATGATCAGCGCGTACTCCAGCTCTGACAGCTCCGCGCAGCGCTCGGACACCAGATGACGGGAAGAGACGATCCGGCCATCGTTGATATCGTCGCGATCGGTTGAAGCACTCTTTTTCGAGGTCATAACGTTCCTTAGCCAGAAATGTAAACTCATCGATAAAATAAGAACATTTTATTGATAATTTGTTTACATGTTTTTGAGGTTCAGATATAGCTTTTTAGCGCAGGTTTTCCGAAACCTGACGAAAAACACAACATCGCTCGCCGCAAATTAAAAAAATAGCCGTCGGCGCGCAACGCTCACTTTGGATAGGGTAAACGTTATGGACGGTACTACGCTGTTGCCGCTGATTGGGATACCGATCGTGGTTATTGGTTTTGCACTGCGCTTCAACCCGCTGCTGGTGGTCGTGGTGGCGGGGCTGGCGACGGGTCTGCTGGTCGGTATGGATTTCGGGATGCTGCTGGAGACCTTTGGCGAAAAGTTCGTGAATAGCCGATCGCTGGCGACCTTCATTCTGATCCTGCCCGTGATTGGTCTGCTGGAATATTACGGTCTCAAGGAGCGCGCCCAGGCCTGGGTGGCTAAGATCGCCAGTGCCACCTCGGCGCGTATTCTGATGCTCTATTTTGTCGCCCGTGAGGGCACCGCCGCGCTGGGGCTGATGTCGCTGGGCGGTCATGCTCAGACGGTGCGCCCGCTGCTGGCGCCGATGGCCGAAGGGGCGGCGCTGAACGAATACGGCGAGCTGCCGCAGCACATTCGCGACAAAATCAAAGCCCATGCCGCCGCGTGCGACAACATCGCGGTCTTCTTTGGCGAAGATATCTTTATTGCCTTCGGGGCGGTGCTGCTGATCGACGCGTTCCTGAAAGAAAACGGTATTGCGGGCATCGAACCGCTGCATATCGGCCTGTGGGCTATCCCAACCGCTATTGCGGCATTAGTTATTCATATGACGCGCCTGCTGCGCCTCGATGCCAGCATCCGTCGCGACGTCATGGCCTGGCGTGCAGAGCAGGACACGCAGGAGGCCGCGCAATGATGACGCTTATTACCATTAACCGCGTGTACTACCTGATCGGCTTCGTCGTGATGCTGCTGGTTGTGATGACCCTGCGCGATCGCGCCAATCCGAAGCGTTTTACTACTGCGCTGTTCTGGTTCTTGTTTGGCGGGATCTTCCTGTTTGGCGATCTGATGGTTCAGGAGCTGGGCAAATCGCTGGCGTACCGAATAATCGGCGGGGGCGTTATCGCTATCGCGCTGCTGGCGGGTTTTGGTCTTGTCGGGAAAGGGCACTATAAAATGTCCACCGAAGACGAACGTCTCGCGTCGTCAAATCGGCTTAAAAACTGGCTATTCCTGCCGGCGCTGATGATCCCTGTGGTGACGGTTATCGGGACGCTGTTCCTGAAGGGCGTGTCGATTGGCGGCGTTTATCTTCTCGACCAGAAGCAGCTCACCCTCGCGGCGCTGTGCGTGGCCTGCGTCGCGGCGATCCTCACCGGCTGGTGGCTGACCAAAGGCACGCCGCTGCACGCTATTCGCCAGTCTCGTCGTCTTGTCGATACCATCGGCTGGGCGGTGATCCTGCCGCAGATGCTGGCCATGCTCGGCGGCGTGTTCGTGGCTGCCAATACTGGTGATTCGGTTCAGAAGGTGGTGAGCCTGTTCGTTAACCCGGATAACCGCTTTATGCTGGTGGTGATTTACTGCGTGGGGATGGCGCTGTTTACCATGATCATGGGGAATGCGTTTGCGGCCTTCCCAGTGCTGAGCGCCGGCATCGCCTTGCCGTTCCTGATTAACGTGCATCACGGCAACCCGGCGCCGCTGCTGGCGATTGGCATGTACGCGGGCTACTGCGGCACGCTGATGACGCCGATGGCCGCTAACTTCAATATCGTTCCCGCCGCGCTGCTGGAGCTGAAAGACAAATATCAGGTGATCAAGATCCAGATCCCGACCGCGTTAACCCTGCTGGTGGTGAACGTGTTCCTCATGTATTTCCTCGTGTTTCGCTAAGGAGCTGTTATGGAATTAACGCAACATCAGGCTGACGCGTTTGCCCGCATGCCTTTGACCTATTTGCGCCAGGAATACCCGAACCACATCATGCACCTGCTGAATGATGATGGCGACGTGCTGCCGCCTCGCGAACTGCACCCGATTTTCTACGGCTGTTTTGACTGGCACTCGGCAGTGCACGGCTACTGGCTGCTGCTGCGCTGCGTGCGCCTCTACCCTGAACTGCCGAGCCGGGATGCGATCGTCGCGCTTGTCGACGAGCACCTGACGGACGAGAACGTGGCGAAGGAGCTGGCCTATTTCACCGCGCCATTCCGCGCCTCGTTTGAGCGCCCGTATGGCTACGGCTGGCTGCTGGCGCTGGCCCAGGAGCTAAAGCAGTCGTCGCTGCCGCAGGCCGCTGGCTGGTACCGGACGCTTGAGCCGATAACCCAGGATATTCGAAACCGGCTGGTGGATTATCTCAGCAAGCTCACCTATCCGATCCGCGTAGGCACGCACTACAACACGGCGTTTGCCCTCGCGCTGGCGCTGGATTACGCCCGCGCCGTGGAAGATAGCGCGCTTGAGCAGGCGATTGTGACGGCGGCGGAGCGGTTTTATCTCGCCGACACGCGCTATCCTGCCCACTACGAGCCCGGCGGCGATGAGTATATTTCCGGGGCGCTGACCGAGGCGCTGCTGATGAGCAAGGTGTTAAAAGACTTCCCGGCCTGGTTTGACGCGTTTCTGCCGGATGTCGGCTCCGTTGCGGCGCTGATGAACCCGGCGGAAGTGAGCGATCGTACCGACCCGAAAATTGCCCATCTCGACGGATTAAACCTCAGCCGCGCCTGGTGCATGAAGCATATTGCCAGAGCGCTTCCCGCTAGCCATCCGGCGCAGCAGGCGCTGCGCGAGGCGGTAGCGAAACACCTGACGGCTAGCGTTGAGCATGTTGTCGGCAGCCACTACAGCGGCGGGCACTGGCTGGCGAGCTTTGCGCTGCTGGCGCTGGAGTAAACGAACGCGCCGTCTTTCTTGCCGGGTGGCGCTGCGCTTACCCGGCCTACATTGTGCAAAGCTTCCTTGTAGGCCCGTGCAAGCGTAGCGCCGTCGGGCGAATCAGGCTGATGCCCGAACCACAGGGCGCAGCCTAAATTTCTTTGATTTTTAATGCGATCAATACCTTAATCGGTTATTTTTCCGTCATTTGTCTTGAAACAGATATCTTTTTTACTATCGCAAAAGTGTACGATACGCGGCCATATATCTATGTGAAAAGAATGGTTAATATGGCTGTTATACCTTTGTTACCAAAAGAAGGAATCGCGCTCGCATTAGCAAACATGAGGATTGCAAGAGCGCATGGTATGAGTAGAAATATGGCTATCCCTACAACCTATCTTTGGTTTTATCAAAAAGTAAGAAATAAGGGGCCGTGGGATTACAAGCAAGGACACCCTGAGTTAGCAAACTTTGGGAACTTCAATTATGGTTCGGCTGGCTATGCTGCCGGGATACCATCAGAAACGTTATTGATGGGGGCAGGATGGGCGCAGGAAAGAGCTAAAACCTCCAAAAAGAAATGGAGGCACTGGTATCAAAAACCGCCATATGGGGATGATCCTCACGATCAGTTTTGGATAAGTCAAGGGATTGAATATGCAAAGAAACACGGTTATTAAACGGCTTCATTGTTTACTCACAACGATTTTATTGATCGTTGTTTGCGGGTTTCTGACATATCAATACTATTTTAATGCACCTCCTCGCGATAGCTTTGTCAGCAAACAGAAACTATCTGATACCGTCACACTGTACATAACAAAGTATGATGACGGAGGAGCTACGGTGTCGGATATTTACCGCTTCTATTTAGATAAAGACAAAAGCGGGAACATTATGAAGGCCCTTAAAGATCGATCGCCGTTCCTTGAAGCCAATACAAGCAATGTTACAGCTTCTGCTTATGGGAACACGGTAAATATAAAAATCACAGGTAAGGTTTATTCATTCACTAATTCGGATCTGTTCTATGCAGATGGTGTAGCGATCATGCCTGTAATTAACCTCATAGCAAATGGAATAAGAGATTAATTAGCATAAGGAGTTTTAGAAATGGCTGTACCAGTACACCTCTTTTTGAAAGACGATGGTGGAGCAATGATCCGTGGCGGTTCTGATGTTGCAGACCGTGAAGGAAGCATAGAGCTTAGAGATCTTATCCATAACCTGAGCATTCCAACAGATGAGGCAACAGGTAAACTTACAGGTACAAGGCAACACTCAGCTTTCAGTTTAACAAAAGCAATTGATTCATCTTCACCCTATCTATACAAAGCAGTGGCTACAGGTCAAACGCTTCAAAGTGCTGAATTAAAGTTCTATCACATCAATGATGCTGGTCAGGAAGTGGAATACTTCAATATTCTTATGGAAGGTGTGAAAGTCATTTCAATAACTCCAGTTATGCATGATACAAGAGATTGTCCCGGTACTGGTCACCTGGAAAATGTATCTTTGCGATACGCAAAAATCACATGGAAAATCCTGGACGGAAATATTCAATACACTGATGCGTGGAATGAACGCCTTACAGCGTAGGCGTTATAAACGAGCAGCGCCGGAAGGCGCTGCAACAGTTTACGCTGATGCCCGAACTGCAGGGCGCAGCCGACTCACGCTAAATAACACCGATCCCGTTGAGGCTATCACGGCTATCCACAGCGCAAAATGCACGGCCCGGTCATGGTCTGATTCGATCGTCGCCAGCAGCACGCCCACCGCGGCGGCACCGAGACACTGGCCGAATGTCCTCACAATCGACAACACGCCGGAGGCGTAGCTGGCATATTCCCGCGCCACGTTAGAGAGCATCTCCCGGTTATTGGGGCTCTGGAAGCAGCCAAACCCAATCCCGCAAACCAGACTGCGCAGGCAGATATTCCATGCGGAAGGGCTTTCCGGCAGCGTCGCCAGCAGGATCAGCCCACCGACAAAAATCATTAGCCCGATTGTCGAGATCAGCGGCGCGGAAATCGTATCTGCCCAGCGCCCCGCGTGCGGTGCAATCAACACGATGCCAACCGGCCACGGGGTGAACAGCAGCGCGGAGACCACAGGGCTGTAGCCATACACGCTCTGAAACAGGAACGGCAGCGCGACAAAGGTGATGCCCTGACTGACAAACGAGGCCAGTGAGGTCAGGGCTGCGAGGGTAAAGCGTCCGTTTTTGAACATGACGGGCGGCAGTATGGGACTTTGCGCGCGCCGAATCCGCCAGATAAAGGCGAGGGCGCTAACCAGCGTGAGCAGCCCCCAGCCTGTGGCCGCCTGGTTAATTTCTTGCGTCACGCGCTGAAGGCTGTCGGCCAGCATAATCGCCGAACCTAACAGCGCGGCGGAGAGCACGGCGCCCGGCGCGTCAAAGGGCGAGCGGTCAATGGCCGTTTCCCGCGGCAAGGCCCGCCACGCCAGCAGCAGGGCAACGCTGCCCGGGACAATGTTAATGGCGAACAGCCACTGCCAGCTCAGCGCGTCCAGTATCGTTCCGCCCAGCACGGGGGCAATCGCCGTGCTGGAGGCGATAAGCAGGGCGTGCAGCCCCAAAATGCGGCCAAGCAGTCGACCCGGAAAAACGGAGCGCAGGATCGCCGGGGCGATACTCAGGGTGGCCGCGCCGCCGATGCCCTGCAGAATACGCATGCCGGTTAACATTTCCGGCGTTGCTGCCAGCGCGCAGCCGAGCGAGGTGAGCGTAAAGGTGGCAAGCCCGGCAAGAAACACCGGGCGATAGCCCACGCGCGCCGCCAGCGCCGCGAAGATGGCTAGCGTCATTGCCGCTGACAGCAGGTAACCGTTGGCGAACCAGACCGCAACGTTCGCGGGAACCTGCATCGCCCTTGCCATGGAGGGCAGCGCGATGTTGATCATGGTGCCGTCAAAGACGCCCATCAGCGTGGTGGTCATGACGGCGGCCATGACCCGGGCGCGTTCATGACCGGGTAAGCCTTCATCGCCGGGCAGGTTTGAAAATAGCGTCATCGTCGTTACTCCGCATAAGAATAGTGATGACGAAACTATAATCATGCGGTATACAGGGCGGAAGACGCAGCATTTGCACTTAATCGTTGCATATAACGCCTTATCTTAGGAGTCACCGTGGTCGATCCTGACTTTAACCTTCTGGTTGCGCTCGACGTTCTGCTGGCCGAAGCCAGCGTGGCGGGCGCGGCGCGACGTTTGAACCTCAGCACCTCTGCCATGAGCCGCACCCTGAGCAGGCTGCGGGAGGTGACAGGCGATCCGATCCTGGTACGGGCCGGTCGTCATATGGTGCTGACGCCCTGGGCCGAAGCCACGCGGGACCGCGCCAGAAGCGCCGTTCATGAGGCGAGGGCTGTGCTGCAGCCCTCCACCGACGCGCTCAAGGTGGAAAGCCTCGAGCGGCTGTTCACCATCAGAGCCAACGACGGTTTTGTGGTGGCGTTTGGGCCACTGCTGATTGCGGCGGTGGCGAGCGTTGCGCCCGGGGTGTGCATCCGCTTCTCGCCGAAACCTGAAAAAACCTCGCGCTATTTGCGTGAGGGGCTGGTCGACCTGGAGATCGGCGTGCAGAGCAATATGGGGCCGGAAATACGGCTGCAACGGCTCTTTCAGGATCGTTTTGTTGGCGCGGTGCGCAAGGGACATCCGCTGTCATTACAACCTGACGTCAGCCTTGACGATTATGTCGCGTGGGGCCATGTGGTGGCCTCACCGGACGGATCGCTACACGGGTTTGTCGATGACGCGCTGGCGGAACGGGGGATGAAACGCAAGGTCGCCAGCGTGGTGCCCGGATTTCCAACGGCACTATCCGTGGCGCTGGCGTCCGATCTCATTGCCATGGTGCCGGCGCTGTACCTGCTCAATCAGCCGATGAACGAGCGCGTGCACGTTTTTGAGCTGCCGTTTAAAACCCGGACCATTACGGTGTCACAGATGTGGCATCCGCGCATGGAACGGGACCCGGGGCATCGATGGCTCAGGGAAAAGGTGCTGGAAGTGTGTCGGACCGTGCGCTGACGCCTCAGGCCACTTTTCCCGGCACGGAGAGGATGAAGCGCGTCGATACCGCATCCGATTCCACGCGGACTTTTCCGTGGTGCGCGGTGACGATGGACTTCACGATGGCAAGCCCGATCCCGCTGCCTTCGCCTTTGCGCTGCCTCGACGGATCGACGCGATAGAAACGATCAAACAGCTTTGCCAGATGTTCCTGAGGGATCGGCTTACCGGGATTTTCTATCATCAGTTCAATGTCGTTATCCTGTTTTCTGAGTGAGACCGTCACCGTTTTGCCCGCTGGCGTATAGCGCAGGGCATTGGAGAGCAGATTATTTACTGCTCTTCTGAACATCTGCGGATCGCCTTCTATCAGGCAGGGCATCCCGTTAAATTTCAGCGTAACGTTGCGTTCTTCCGCCCAGGCTTCGAAGAAATCGAAGACTTTCATGACCTCCGCACTTAAATCAAACATCACCCGGTCAGGGATGAGCTGATTATTATCCGCCTGCGCCAGGAAAAGCATGTCGCTGACCATCCGGGTCATCCGGTTGTACTCTTCAAGGCTGGAGTACAGAACATCTTCCAGCTCTTTCTGCGAGCGGTTCTGGCTCAGCGCGATTTCCGTTTGCGTCACCAGGTTGGTGATGGGAGTTCTGATTTCATGCGCAATATCGGCGGAAAAATTCGCCTGACGGGTAAAGACATCTTCAATCTTTTCGATCATATGGTTGAAGGAGATGACCAGCTGTTCCAGCTCAACGGGCACGCGGGACGGCTCCAGCCGCGCGTCCAGGTTTTCTGAAGTGATATTTTTAATGGCGTTGCTGACGTTACGCAGGGGCAAATGTCCCTGACGAACCGCGATGCGAATGACAAGAATAATCAGCAGGCTGATCGCCGCGGCAATCGCCAGGAGATTCTTTTTCAGCGCCTCAAGGTAGTGCAGATGAAAATTGATGGAGAGCCCGATAAGCATGACGTAGCCCTGCGTTTTGCCCTGCAGCGTCGCCGTGCCTGAAGAGGCGATAATCCGGTAGGTTTCCATTTTCATGTCGGACCCGGCGTGCATGGGGTTGGCCGGGTCCTCTACCGTCCAGAGAAACACATCCTGCGCGCGGCGGTGTTCGCTAAAGTTCGCCGTGTTCATTGCCGGGCGCAAAGCCGCCCCTTGCGCCGAGCTGAACAGGGTATTGCCCTGCGGATCCAGAAGCAGAACGACCACGTTGCGGTAGCTGGCCATCGACTCTTTGATTTTACTGATTTTCTTTTGGTCAGGATCGCCCGGAGACTGCAGGATGCGGTGCATCGCGGTGCTGATTTGCTGCAGATCGCTGACATCCTGCTCGGCGAAATGCTTTTCAACGGAATGCAGCATAAACCAGGTAAAGGCGAAAAAGGCCAGTATCGTGGAGAGGCTGATGAAGAAGGTCAGCCGCAGGGCAAGTGAAAAAGGGCGCCTGGCAAGCTTAACGCGCATCCGGTACCTCCAGCATATAGCCCACGCCGCGCACCGTCTGGATCAGCTTCGGTTCAAAATCGTTATCGATTTTCGCCCGAAGCCGCTTTACCGCCACGTCAATCGCGTTTGTGTCGCTGTCAAAATTCATGTCCCACACCTGGGAGGCAATCAGGGAGCGGGGAAGCACCTCTCCCTGATGACGCATGAAAAACTCCAGCAGGCTGAACTCTTTGCTGGTTAACGAGATGCGGCTTCCGGCCCGGCTTACTTTTCTCGACACGAGGTCAACCGTCAGGTCTGCCACCTGAAGCTGGCTTTCCGCAATCACCGTATTTCCGCGTCTCAGCAGCGTCCTCACCCGGGCGAGCAGCTCAGCAAAGGCGAAAGGCTTAATCAGATAGTCATCTGCGCCCAGCTCAAGCCCTTTAACCCGGTGTTCAATCGTGCCGAGAGCCGTGAGTAACAGGATGGGCATCCCTTTTCCGGCAGAGCGGAGCATGCGGACAATGTCCCAGCCGTTCACATCGGGCAGCATGATATCCAGAATCAGCAGATCGTATTCAGCGGTCATGGCGAGATGGTAGCCGTTCAGGCCGTTATCCGCGTGGTCCACAACAAACCCCGCTTCAGTCAGCCCCTTACTCAGGTACTCACCGGTTTTCATTTCGTCTTCGACGATCAGTATTTTCATCGTGCTCCCCTGACTGGCTGCTGATGACATTCTAGTGAGCGTACCGCCGTTAACAATGACTTACGCTAAAAATGACAACATTGTCATTATCCTGTCACCCGTCAAACAGGATGCGTTGCGTAGAGTAGCCCTAAAACTACTCTGGACTTTATTTGAACCGTTATGTTTCTGTTAAAACGACTAAGCATCAGTACGGTATTTATTCTGGCAGGCTGCGTCTCGCTGGCTCCGGAGTACCAGCGGCCGGAAGCACCTGTCCCCCGGCAGTTTTCGCTCTCCCGTAACGGCCTGACGCCCGCGGCGGCGGGGTATCAGGACACCGGCTGGCGCAACTTTTTCGTCGATCCTCAGGTTGCAGGGCTGATTACGGAGGCCCTGAAGAACAATCGCGATCTAAAAATGGCCGCCCTGAAGGTCGAGGAAGCCCGGGCGCAGTTCAACGTGACGGATGCGGACCGCTATCCTCAGCTGAATGCCTCCTCGGGCATCACGTACAGCGGCGGGCTGAAAAGTGACAAACCCACCGCGCAGCAGTACGACGCGGGCATTGCGCTTAGCTACGAACTCGACTTCTTCGGCAAGCTGAAGAACATGAGCGATGCCGACCGACAAAACTATTTCGCGAGTGAAGAGGCCCGTCGCGCGGTGCATATCCTGCTCGTCTCTAACGTGTCGCAGAGCTATTTCAACCAGCAGCTGGCGTATAAACAGCTGCGCATCGCGCGGGATACGCTGAACAATTACCAGCAGTCTTATGCGTTCGTTGAGCAGCAGCTGGTGACGGGCAGTACGAACGTCCTGGCGCTGGAACAGGCCCGGGGACAGATCGAAAGCACGCAGGCAGAGATTGCCAAAAGAGAGGGTGAGCTGGCGCAGGCCAATAATGCCCTGCAGCTGGTCCTCGGCACGTATCGCGCGCTGCCGGGCGACGGCGGCATGAACGCCAGCGACGTTGCGCCGGTAAAACTGCCTCCTCATCTTTCCTCCGCAATACTGCTGCAGCGCCCGGATATTATGGAAGCGGAGTATCAGCTTAAAGCGGCCGATGCGAATATCGGTGCGGCGCGCGCCGCCTTTTTCCCGTCGATTTCCCTGACCAACGGGCTTTCCACAGGTAGTACGGAATTATCCAGCCTGTTCACGTCAGGGAGCGGGATGTGGAATTTTATTCCTAAAATCGAAATTCCCATTTTTAATGCGGGCAGGAATAAGGCCAATCTGAAGCTGGCTGAAATTCGCCAGCAGCAGTCGGTGGTTAATTACGAACAAAAAATTCAGTCCGCCTTCAAACAGGTTGCCGACGCGCTCGCGCTGCGGGACAGCATTAACCAGCAGCTTGCTGCACAGCAGCGGTATCTTGATTCGCTACGCATCACCCTGCAGCGGGCCAGAGGGTTATATTCCAGCGGCGCGGTCAGCTATATCGAAGTGCTTGACGCGGAGCGTTCTCTTTTCTCTACCCAGCAAAATATTCTCGACCTTATTTATGCCCGGCAGGTTAATGAAATTAATCTCTTCACCGCGCTCGGCGGCGGTTGGGTCGAATAACGTTATTTAATTAAACAGGAAAATAATCATGCACAATTCACTTAAGGCCGTTGTATTTGGTGCGATCTCCATTGTGTTTTCTGTCAGCCTCCAGGCTGAGGATCATCAGCACGAGATGATGAATGCTGCCAGCGAAGGGGCCTCAGAGCAGGTCATCACGGGGGCCGGCATCGTGAAGGACATTGATCTTACGAATAAAAAAGTCACAATTTCCCATGAAGCGATCCCGGAAATTGGCTGGCCCGCGATGACCATGCGTTTCACGTTTATTCAGGCTGACGAGAGTATCAATGCCTTAAAAGTCGGCAGCCAGGTGAATTTCTCGTTTGTTCAGCAGGGCAATCTTTCTTTACTCAAGAGCATTAAATAGCGAGACGCGGCATGGCCTCAGTAAAAATAAAATATGCTGCCATGATAGTCAGCAGCCTTATTGCGGGAGGGCTGATATCGGTGACGGCATGGCAGGCGTTTCATTCATCTGAAAAAACAGAAAATAGAACCTCTGAAAGAAAGGTACTTTTCTGGTATGACCCGATGAAGCCAGACGTTAAATTCGATAAGCCCGGCAAATCGCCGTTTATGGATATGGATCTGGTACCGAAATATGCGGATGAAAACGACAATAAAAGCAGTGCCGGTATCCGTATTGATCCGACACAGGTTCAGAACCTCGGATTAAAAACGCAAAAGGTGACGCGCGGAACGCTGAACTATGCCCAGACCATCCCGGCCAACGTCAGCTATAACGACTATCAGTTTGTCATTGTGCAGGCGCGCGCGGAAGGCTTTGTGGAAAAAGTGTACCCGCTGACGACGGGCGATAAGGTGAAGAAAGGCACGCCGCTCGTTGATATTACCATTCCTGACTGGGTAGAGGCGCAGAGCGAGTTTCTGCTGTTATCCGGCACCGGCGGAACGCCGACGCAAATCAAAGGGGTTCTCGAACGGCTTCGGCTGGCGGGTATGCCGGATGAGGATATTCAGAGGCTGCGTGCGACCCGCACTATCCAGACCCGGTTTACCATCAGGGCGCCGATCGACGGTGCGATCACGGCCTTTGACCTGCGTACCGGCATGAATATTTCCAAAGATAAGGTGGTAGCGCAAATTCAGGGGATGGATCCGGTCTGGATCGGCGCGGCAGTGCCTGAATCCATTGCTTATCTGCTAAAAGAGACCTCGCAGTTTGCGGTTTCGATACCGGCTTATCCGGATAAATCCTTCCCGGTTGAAAAATGGAGTCTTCTGCCGAGCGCGGATCCAACCACCCGTACGCTGCAGGTGCGCCTGCAGGTCGATAACAAGGATGAGCTGCTGAAACCGGGCATGAACGCGTACCTGAAGCTGAATACCCAAAGCCAGGAAATGCTGCTGATCCCCTCCCAGGCCGTTATCGATACCGGCAAAGAACAGCGCGTGATTACGGTTGATGCGGACGGGAATTTTGTACCGAAAAGGATCCACGTTCTGCATGAATCTCAGCAGCAGTCCGGCATTGAGAGCGGACTGGAAGAGGGGGAGTCGGTGGTGGTCAGCGGTCTGTTCCTGATTGACTCGGAGGCCAATATTACCGGTGCGCTGGAGCGCATGCGCCACGCCGAAGCTGCTGACGGCGCGCACTCTGGCCATTAAGGAGACGATGATGATTGAATGGATTATCCGGCGGTCGGTCGCCAACCGTTTCCTGGTCATGATGGGGGCGCTGTTCCTCAGCGTCTGGGGCACCTGGACGATTATTAACACGCCAGTCGATGCCTTGCCCGATCTCTCTGACGTTCAGGTGATTATCAAAACCAGCTATCCCGGCCAGGCCCCGCAGATTGTTGAAAACCAGGTCACCTATCCACTCACGACCACCATGCTGTCGGTTCCCGGCGCAAAGACCGTGCGCGGTTTTTCGCAGTTTGGCGATTCGTACGTGTACGTCATTTTTGAAGACGGCACCGATTTGTACTGGGCCCGTTCGCGCGTGCTGGAGTATCTGAACCAGGTTCAGGGCAAGCTGCCTGCCGGCGTGAGCTCTGAAATTGGTCCAGATGCCACGGGAGTGGGCTGGATATTTGAGTATGCGCTGGTGGATCGCAGCGGAAAACACGATCTCGCTGAGTTGCGCTCATTGCAGGACTGGTTCCTGAAATTTGAATTGAAAACTATCCCGAACGTGGCCGAAGTGGCCTCCGTCGGCGGCGTGGTGAAGCAGTATCAGATCCAGGTTAATCCGTTAAAACTGGCTCAGTACGGCATTAGCCTGCCGGAGGTTAAGCAGGCCCTTGAGTCGTCTAACCAGGAGGCGGGGGGATCGTCAGTTGAAATGGCGGAAGCGGAGTATATGGTCCGCGCCAGCGGCTATCTGCAGACGATGGACGATTTTAATAACATCGTCCTGAAAACCGGCGAGAACGGGGTACCGATTTACCTTCGCGATGTTGCCCGCGTACAAACGGGGCCGGAAATGCGCCGCGGTATTGCCGAGCTGAACGGGCAGGGGGAAGTTGCGGGTGGCGTGGTCATCCTGCGTTCGGGCAAAAATGCGCGTGAAGTCATCACGGCGGTGAGAGATAAGCTGGAGACGCTGAAGGCCAGCCTGCCGGAAGGGGTTGAGATTGTGACCACCTACGATCGCAGCCAGCTCATCGATCGGGCAATCGACAACCTGAGTTCCAAACTGCTTGAAGAGTTTATCGTGGTGGCCATCGTCTGCGCCCTGTTCCTGTGGCACGTTCGATCTGCGCTGGTCGCGATTATCTCTCTGCCGCTTGGCCTGTGTATTGCCTTTATCGTCATGCATTTCCAGGGATTGAACGCCAACATTATGTCGCTGGGAGGCATTGCCATTGCCGTCGGCGCGATGGTGGATGCCGCTATCGTCATGATTGAAAACGCGCACAAACGGCTCGAAGAGTGGGATCACCAGCATCCGGAAGAGCAGATTGATAACGCCACCCGCTGGAAGGTGATCACCAATGCCTCTGTCGAGGTTGGCCCGGCGCTGTTTATCAGCCTGCTGATCATCACCTTATCCTTCATTCCCATCTTTACTCTTGAGGGGCAGGAAGGGCGGCTGTTTGGTCCGCTGGCTTTCACGAAAACGTACTCCATGGCGGGCGCGGCCGCGCTGGCTATCATCGTTATCCCCATCCTGATGGGGTTCTGGATCCGGGGTAAGATTCCCGCTGAGACCAGTAACCCGTTGAACAGGCTACTGATTAAAGCCTATCACCCGCTACTGATTAAGGTGCTCCGATGGCCAAAAACAACCCTGCTGGTTGCGGCCTTGTCCATCTTCACGGTGATCTGGCCTCTCAGCCAGGTGGGCGGCGAGTTCCTGCCGAAGATCAACGAAGGCGATCTGCTGTATATGCCGTCAACGTTGCCGGGCGTTTCTCCGGCAGAAGCGGCCGCGCTGTTACAGACCACGGACAAACTCATCAAAACCGTACCTGAAGTGGCCTCGGTGTTTGGCAAAACCGGCAAGGCCGAAACGGCAACGGATTCCGCGCCGCTCGAAATGGTGGAAACCACCATTCAGCTTAAACCCGAGGACCAGTGGCGGCCCGGTATGACGATTGACAAGATTATTGACGAACTCGACAAGACCGTTCGTTTGCCTGGCCTGGCGAACCTCTGGGTACCGCCGATCCGCAACCGGATAGACATGCTTTCCACCGGGATCAAAAGCCCGATTGGTATCAAGGTGTCGGGTACCGTTTTGTCGGATATCGACGCCACGGCGCAGAGCATCGAGACGGTAGCCAAAACGGTGCCGGGCGTGGTGTCTGCCCTGGCTGAACGTCTGGAGGGCGGGCGCTACATTGACGTCGATATCAACCGGGAAAAAGCCTCGCGCTACGGGATGACGGTGGGCGATGTACAGCTCTTTGTCTCCTCGGCCATCGGCGGCGCGACCGTAGGGGAAACGGTGGAAGGCGTCGCCCGGTACCCGATTAATATCCGCTATCCTCAGGACTACCGGAACAGCCCGAACGCGTTGAAGCAGATGCCGATCCTGACGCCGATGAAACAGCAGATCACGCTGGGCGATGTGGCGGATATCAACGTGGTTTCCGGCCCCACGATGCTGAAAACGGAGAATGCCCGGCCTGCGAGCTGGATTTATATCGATGCCCGCGGCAGGGATATGGTGTCGGTGGTGAACGACATTAAGAAGGTTATTAGTCAGAACGTAAAGCTGAGGCCGGGCACCAGCGTCTCATTCTCCGGGCAGTTTGAGCTGCTCGAACACGCCAACAAGAAACTGAAGCTGATGGTGCCGATGACGGTGATGATCATCTTCATTCTGCTGTATCTGGCATTCCGTCGCGTGGATGAAGCGCTGCTGATCCTGATGAGCCTGCCGTTCGCCCTGGTCGGGGGAATTTGGTTCCTTTACTGGCAGGGCTTCCATATGTCTGTGGCAACCGGCACCGGTTTTATCGCTCTGGCCGGGGTGGCAGCAGAATTTGGGGTGGTCATGCTGATGTATTTGCGTCATGCCGTTGAGGCTCAGCCGGCGTTGTCCCATCGGGACACGTTCACTGAACAGGGGCTGGATGACGCCCTTTACCATGGCGCCGTGCTGCGCGTGCGGCCAAAGGCGATGACCGTCGCGGTGATTATTGCCGGTCTGCTGCCCATTCTTTGGGGAACGGGTGCAGGGTCAGAGGTCATGAGCCGGATAGCGGCGCCCATGATTGGCGGGATGATCACGGCGCCGCTGTTATCGCTGTTTATTATTCCGGCGGCGTATAAGTTAATTTGGTTGCGCAGGCATAAAAAGCCATAAAAAAAAACCGCCAGCGATGGCGGTTTTTTTACGGAATGAACGCTTAGCGCGCTGTTTTAGCGCGCGTCTGGCTGAGAAGCTTGCGCCAGGCACGATTATGCAGAGTAAACAGCAGCATCTTATAGAAGGCGGTGGAAAGGATACAGCTGCCGCTAAGCATTAGCATGACGATACTCACTAGCGCCGCGGTCAGACTGACGCCCGGAGCAGTGCTACCGCTCATCGCGACCAGCAGATAGGCTGCTGTTAATACCAGGCTTATCACCGCCAGCGTAAGGTGTAACCGCACGGCGCGCATGCTGCCTTTGCCAATCATAAACATCGTCACGCCGTTAAGGCCAGCGAACAGAAGGGCGATCAGGACAACCCAGACGAATACGTGTTCCGCTGGCTGGTCGAGTCCGGCGAGTACGCCATACCCCAGCCACAGCTGAGGAATAGCGAAACTGACAATCACCCCGAGGGTACTAATCGCCGCTGGAATACCCATGGTGTGTAGACCTACAGGTTTGCCCATTTCGTCAGCCAACTCAGTCTTTAGCTGTTGCAGCTGTGTCGGGGAGGCATTGCTTATGCTGGTAGCCACCTCGTTACAGCGTTGCAGGCGGCGGGAAAAAACTTTAACCATTTGAATACTCAGCGTTTAGTTAGACGAAAATGACTGCAACAGACCGACTACATAGCGCCCGGACTGGACGGTGTTTTGAGGATTGCGGATCGTCCCCGTGAGTGAACTGCCAACAAAGGCCGATGCGTTGTTCACAGCACTCATCAGCTCACGTTGCAGTGATTTCTGTAATGATTCGCTGGGGAAACGTTTCGGGTAGACGCCTGCGCGGATCGCTGCCTTCACACCGGCGCTGGAAATACCTGGATTCTGCGCTTTAATGATCTCTTCTGTGATGCGCTTACGCTCGGCACGGCTCAGGCTTTGGAACCAGGCGGTAACTTTACTTGAGGATGCCGCTTTCATCAGCTTGTACGTTTCTAAAGTACCTCGCAGCGCGGTTCCTGCCGCAGCCAGCGAAATGACATCCAAAACCGTCGTGGTAGCTACATACCAGTCCTGGCTGTCGAGCCAGGCAACATCGGAACCATGATCGTTATGGATAGCCAGCAGACGGCCCGCGCCAATCATGCATTGTGCGCCCGTTGCCAGCGTACCGGACAGGCTAATCGCAGCAATCACACCAGACCCGCCAGCGGTAAAAGGCACTGCCGCACCGGCTCCAAACGCCATAACAAGCGTAACAATCATCGCGCCACAGGCAAAACCGGTTGAGGTAATTTCCGTAGCAAGTGAGGGAGTCGTTAGCGTCGCCACCACAGCTTTTTCTGCACTGATTTCCTTAGCATCCGGAATTTTACTGATTACCACATGGCTGACGGTGCTCTGATTCACATCTGCAATGCGGCGTGAAGGGCGTACCAGCCAGCGCTGTTTGCCATCATCAAAAATGATGCCGACATTGTAAAAATTACGCGTGCAGTCGAGTTGGGCGGCCAGCTTTTTAAAATCGATATCAGCACCGGTTTGTAGTCCCAGGCTGCGCGAAAGGTCATAAGAGGGAAGGGTGCTGTCAGGCGACTGCTGACCTGGTAAGTTCATCGGGGAAGCTCCTTCATTCCGTGAGGACAATTAATTAGCAGGGTAATTTATTGAAGAAATTTATGATTCGAACACTAAGACTTAGATAATAGCAGCGTTAACTCGGTGAGCAAATGATATTGCTTGACTAAAATGTAAACGATACCAGGGGGTATTAAACCTTACCCGCAGACTCTCTTAATTCAGTAATTGAAGGGCAGTGAAGCACAGTTCCTCGTGGACTATGCGGACTATTACATGACCAAGCGCGGATATCATCCACGAGCCGTCAACTCTGGCAATTAATGGTCCGTGACAACGCCGATGTCCTTCATGAATTTCCCGCTGATGACTTACATTAGGGAAATTTCTCCGCGTCCAATCCTGTTCATTCATGGCGAAAAAGCGCATTCGCTTTACTTCTCCAGAACGGCTTATGAAGCGGCAAATCAGCCAAAAGAGCTGCTGATTGTTAAAGATGCCACGCATGTCGATTTATATGATCGTATGGATAAGATCCCGTTCGATAACATCACGGCATTCTTCAATAAATATCTGAATAAAAGATAACTTCCTCAGTAATCAATGCAGTGACCCAAAGGTCACTGCATTGATTTGAGAGGGAAGGCAACTATGAGGGTTTTGACTGAACGGTTGATAGCTTCTTCTCTGATGCCCATACCTAATTTAACATAATATACATTATGCGCACCAATATGGGATCAGAAGAAATCTGGTATTTTATGGGCATCGTTTGTGGCGTTGGCCTGAATGCTAATGACCTCTGAGTGTGTCTTCTCACGTGCTGCTATCGTCAAGCTGATCATCTAACGAATGGCTGGCTTTGCCGTTGGCAAAAGCCGCAGGTTCGAAAGCAGTTGGTGATGAAATCAGTGAAGCGATGCTGTACCCCGTTGCTCACCGGCTAATAGCTAAATGTGATGACATTTATCGTATTGCCGGTCCGTCTAAAGGTGCCGATATGGACATTGAGGTTGCCCGCAAATATGGCCTGAAGGTTTATACCGCACTTGAGAACATTCCTGAGGCTTAAGGCAGTCCGCCAGCCAGCCTGTGAGCACAGGCTGGCTATCAGAGAGTGTCACTCTCTGAGGTCAACACGACGGAGACTCCCTTTTCCGATACCGCGCGGATCCACTCCTTATCGGTATGGTCTTCAACGATAATGGTGTTCACCGACGACACATCGCCAATGACAAACGAAGACGCTGTGTTGATCTTTTCCGGAGAAGCCAGCACAACCGTCTCCGCGGCTCTGCCGGAAAATGCACGTTTGATGCACGCTTCTTCGAAATCGCCGGTTGTCAGCCCCGCCTCAGGATGGATCCCGGTCACGCCCATAAAGAACAGATCTGCATGAATATTTTCGATGCCTTCGATGGCCGCTGCGCCGACCGCAACAATCGAGTGCTTATACAAGCGACCGCCAATCAGAATCACCTCGATGGACGGATGATCCACAAGCCCCAGGGCGATGCTCGGACTGTGCGTAACCACCGTGATGCGCAGATCAGGAGGGAAAAACGTAATCAGCTCCGAAGTAGTCGTGCCACCGTCAACGATCACCACCTGGCCTGATGAAATCAGCTGCGCGCCTTTGCGGGCGACCCGTTTTTTCGCATCAATTTTCACGGATTGCCGTTCGGCAAAGGGAGCAATAGCAGAAGATGACGGCAGCGCGCCGCCGTGAACGCGCTGCAAACGCCCTTCTGCCGCCAGCTCGCGCAAATCACGCCTGATGGTGTCTTCAGAGACATCAAAGAACATGCTGAGCGCTTTTGACTGGACCTGGCCTTCGGTGCCGAGCTTTTCGAGGATCAATTGTTTTCGCTGACTGGTGAGCATCATGAATTCCTGATGTTGCATGTTTTATCTTGAAAGTGCACGACAATGCTGTTTATGATAATTACTCTACGTAAGGAGGAACAAACGTGCAATCAAAACGTGCAGATGTGCGCATCATTGACAGTGAAACCCTGTCAGATAACTGGTACAACCTTAAAAAGTACACCTTCGACCTGCAGCGCCGTGACGGCGAATGGCAACGACAGCAACGAGAGGTCTACGACCGTGGCAACGGCGCGACTATTCTTCTCTACAACCGTGAGAAAAAAACGGTGATCCTGACGCGCCAGTTTCGCTTCCCTGTTTTTATCAACGGCCATGAGGACGATTTAATCGAAGCCGCGGCGGGACTGCTGGACAATATGGATCCCGAAAGCCGCATAAAAGCAGAGGCGGAAGAAGAGACAGGGTTTCAGGTTTCGAGCGTGCAGAAAATCTTTGAAGCCTATATGAGCCCGGGCTCCGTCACGGAAAAGCTCTATTTTTATCTTGCCGAGTACCAGCCGAAAGACAGAACCGGCGCAGGCGGCGGAATCAAGGCTGAGGGAGAAGATATTGATGTGATGGAAATGACGCTCGAAGAGGCATTACGCGGCATTGAAACAGGCAAGATTGTCGACGGTAAAACCATTATGCTGCTTTATCATATTGCTCTTAAAGGCATTATGTAGACCGCGGGTTAAAATCCTGAATTTGAATCTGGGTCGGTACGCTTTTTGATTACTCAAATGTAAAGCGGAAAACCTCCTAAATTTTGCAGCCTACTATATTTAGTGAACTATTTCGGGATTTGACAAAATCTTCAAAAATTCGCCGAGTCATCTGCATTTGCCATTAGAAATGCCACACGTTGGCCAGGCTACCACTTGAGGTAGCCTGTCTTATCTGTTGGCTGGATTAAAATGCGACTCGCTACAGATAACGAAGCATATTATACTTGCTCCTCCACTCGAACAGGAGGCAAGCAACTCACGTGAAGGACACATATTACAACGACATAGCGATCAATACGCTAATTCAGAGTGAGCTGGACGCGTTTTTTGAAGATTTCAAAGGGATCGTCTTCGCCTACGCCATTATGAACAAGAAAGATCCTTCACAGATGCGGATAATCAATAACAGCCCCGAGTGGTTTGATATCTACCTCGACAGGAAATATCAGTTCATTGACCCTGTTATCATTCGGGCTTTGCGCTGTGTTGAAGATTTTTTCTGGGAAAGTGATGTCATCCTGTCTGATGGTTATAACCTGACGCGCATTTTCCACGAAAGCGTCCAGTATGATATCTACCAGGGGCAGACGTTCCCTCTGCATGACTATCTGAATAATCTTGTCGTCTTATCCGTCATCAGTCCTAAGCATTCTGGCATTGACATAGAGAAGTATCGGCCGCAATTTCTACGCTTCCTTGTTCAGTTACATCAGAAGACACTCAATCTGTATAGTCAGCATCAGCAGAAAAAGAATGTTTTCTTGTCGCCACGTGAGCGCCAAATCCTTAAATGGGTCAGCGCCGGGAAAACCTACGCAGAAATTTCTGTTATTTTGTCTATTGCTGAACGCACCGTTAAATTCCATATGGGGAATGTAATGAAAAAACTCGGTGTGAATAATGCCAGACACGCAATTAAACTTGGAACAGAACTACGATTACTGGACGACTGAGCCTCAGCCACTGGTTATAAGTGGCGTAAATGCTCCAGCATTTCGCGAAGGCAGTGACTGGATTTATCTTTGCTAATAATGCCTTCAATAATGTTGATACTGGCAGGCATAAATATATAGTAAATAACCTCCCCTTTTTCAGACAAGCCACGTTGAATAACTTCAACTTTCCAGTTTGCATGGCGAAAAATGGCATACATACCACGACTGACTACTGCGTACATTCCATGATATTTACTCTTAATGCAATAAATATTCATCGCAAGAAACAATGCCTTACTGGCGGGCACGCCCTGCAGACTTGAGGAGTCTCGTCTTTCTTTATCTAAAAATAAACGGCTAATTTCACAGCAGGGAACATCTGTCGGTAAAATAATGGTTTCGGCAAAATAATTGTGAAAAATTTCACTTATCATTGTCGGATGCGTCGAGTTAATGAATCGCGCGCCGCATAACAACTCTCCCTCATACATACCCAACAAGTATGTCGTGTTTGGGTTGTCAAATTGATCCTTTTCCATATCTTCAACGCATTCAACTTTCCAGTCGAGTCGGTCCCGAAAGGTTTTTCTCCTGAGTCGGAAGAGTTCGCGGGCTAATGCTGACGGTAAATCATCGTAATCATGCAAAAAAAACTCAATAACAGAATTCATTGCTCTTATTCCTGATAATAACACCTGAAACTATTATCCCCTGTCTTTTAGGACAGCTTTCATTGTGCATGGTATTCCTTATACTTGAAAAGTACCTGGCCACTAAGTTCTCGTGAAACTCAGTGGCCAGGAGGTCAAAGACCTACGAAACACCAGGGATATATCCATTCATGATTATCTAATATTTATAGTTTCGGGTACAGAGCGTAAG
>NZ_JADCKW010000080.1:0-338 GCF_014982155.1 Enterobacter cloacae complex sp. P16RS2
CGTGCCGGTGCCGCTCAGGACCGGGCGCGGATCGTTGGTGGTTCCGCCATCGGGAACGGGGCCGGTGATCTGTGTAACGCTGTCGGTGACGGTCGGTGCCGCAGGCGTAGCCGGCGCTTCGGTATCAATGGTGATGGTTACCGGCTGCGACGGGGCGCTTTCGTTGCCCGTGCCGTCCACGTTGGTAACGGTCAGGGTAATGTCATAGGTGCCGCCAGGCAGCGGGGTTGATGGCGTCCAGGTCCAGTTGCCGGTGTTGTCCACGACGGCGTCGCCGATTTTGACGCCGTTGTTGTAGATCGTCACGGTATCGCCCGCCGTGCCGGTGCCGCTCAGGG
>NZ_JADCKW010000081.1:0-957 GCF_014982155.1 Enterobacter cloacae complex sp. P16RS2
GTTACCACTAAGTAACAAAATGATGATTCTGATAATGTCAGATAGTGGGAATGAGAATAAAACGATACCAAAGTAATCTAAGATAGGTACTAAGATATAGTTATAAACAAGAATACCAGTACACGCATAACCTAAAAATGATCTCCAGCCTTTTCCAGCCTTGATCTCTTCACGGTTTGTTTCCTGTGCTTCACTTGTTTTTTCTGTTTCAAGTTCGTCTTTTGACTTAGCAACTTCGGTTTTGTTCTTACTGATAAGACTTATACCGTTTTTGATAAGGTCAATGATAATACTTAACATATGTTATCCTTGTATTTGGCAAACACAAGAAACTACGCGATGACCTTTAAAGATGTGGTTGTAAGATAATAGTACCTTTACTTCTACTTGTTCTTTCATTAATTCAACCATCAATACATCATCTTCATTTACTTTAGGTGTTGTATGATGATGGAAGCTATATACGACTAAATCACCTTTTGTTTTATCTACTTTCTTTTTTATGAGCTTACTACCAGATAGTGCTTTATCATATGTTAATGTAACACTTACAGGTTGTATTGTCTGAAAAGAAAAATCTGTTAGTACAGAATGATCATAACATGGGAAATTTTCTAAGTTATCCATCTTACTTCCTCCAACGGTAATCAAACGTACCGCGTAATGTTCTTAATTGTTCTATTACTTGCTTCTCGGTTTCATCATAGAAATCAAACAATGGTTTTCTACCAACGGAACCATAATAACCAATCACCCTTTGTTCACGTGCCAGTTTAGGATTACGTTTAGAGGATTTCTTGGTAGTGTCGATTAAGTACGTGTTACCGTTCCTACTCTTCACCTTTTTGTATTTATCACTCTTGGTTCTTGAACGTAGCTGTGTAATGTTACCTTGCTTAGTTAACTTAGCATTCTGGTACGGTATAATCTTACCTTCATTGAAGTGGTCAACAAAAA
>NZ_JADCKW010000082.1:0-498 GCF_014982155.1 Enterobacter cloacae complex sp. P16RS2
TTCATGCACATGCCTTTACCTTCTAAATATAAGCGCTTTATGATTGAGAACGTCAAGGACACTGACTCGTATGAAATTCAACGAGCGAATGGTGATCAGCTTTATGTTTTCAATTGTTTTGATTTACTTGAAAGAAATAATACCTATGCAATTCAAGAAGTTGAGCCCGACGTTTTATTGATTGGTCAAGATGGTGATCTTGGGTACTTCTTAAATTTGCGCAAAGGTTCTGATGAGATTTATTCTTTAGATCTTGGAGCGTTAGGAAGCCTAGACATGGATAAAGAAAGTGATAGCATATTTATGCTATAATGTTTTTTTTAAAACTAGATCAATGTTTTGGGAAAATCCACACCAAATCGTGAATATTTTCTTTCAAAAGAAATTAAACATAAAAAGAAGTTCATGATATTGCAATTTTTAATGATGTAATCTTTACATTCCGCCCCAGCACTGCGCCGCTGGTCTCTCCGCTCGCATTACGACTACCGCAATAAC
>NZ_JADCKW010000083.1:0-1549 GCF_014982155.1 Enterobacter cloacae complex sp. P16RS2
CCTTGTTCATATTTTTCTCATTCTCTATTTCTTGAAGTACAACACGTGGATCACCACCCATTTCACTAATTACCTGTGTACGGGATTTCAAACCAGCATCAATAGCAGCTACTTCACATTGAATATCCTTCAATGGATCAAGTGAAATAGGTTTAGTAGGGATATAACGAGCACATACAAGATCATCGAAATCAGAAAAACTTAATTTCAACTTACTATTATTTAGCATTTCATTCTTTAACCAAGCTGTATAAATTGGCTTGAGTACTTTATTTATGAGTACATTAGTTCGAGTACTGAAAGTTGTAGCTTGTAGGCGTTCGGCAAGTTTCGCAGCACTAAATGACGCATCAGCAGTACTTCCCATTAGGGATTGCTTAGTGACATTTAAGCCCATTGAAATATTATCAAATAGTACATCTGTGAATTCTGCTATACCGTCAACACCATTACGGGGATCAACCGATTTAACATCTTGATTAGCATTTAATTCAAAGATAGCACCAGGTTCTAAGTACTCGTTATAAATCGCTGCATCTTGTTCACCTTCATCTAGTGCTAATTCTTTGTTACCGCCATTATTAGTAATGAATGTGGTTACACTGGCTGAGATTCGTTTAGCAAGTAATGCCGCTTCCTGGAAGTTCTTTAAGTCTGCTAAAACTTTAGTACTGGCAATTAGATCCGGTATACCGCGTTCCTGTGTGGCATCATCCATAACAAAGTAATGTAGGATTTCATTTGCTGGTACAACTTCATAACTAGTAGCATCATATGTATATGTTACTGGATTATATTTAGCGAAATAGTAGTTTACAGGTTGACGGTACTTGTTATATTCAATCCCATTACTGATATATCCATCTACCAGTACTGCGTTATTCAACTGAGTCAAACGGGCAGAATCAATAATTTCAATCTTGATAGAACGGTTGAAATTATGAATACGTACAAACGCTTCACCATCGCGGCAGCGGTGTTTCTCTAGTACTTGTGCGAATAGATCAAAAGTCATTGAGCCATCAATAGAGAATTTACTAGCATCGTAAGCCCAACGATCAAATAGTTTTTCTAGTTGTTGGTTAATGGTATGTTTTGTTTCTTCATCAACATCAATATCTACTGATGGTTTTACATAGATACCATTACTGCCTACTACACCATCTACAGAAAGCATCATGTACTTACGTGCGATTGGGTTTACTAGTGTTGCTTCACGTGATTGATTACGCCATTCTGATAGATGCCATTTAATGATGTTATTAATACTTACTGAGTTAGTACCGACACCAAAGCCGAAAGCATTCACACCATTACTAGTTGTACGAATCTGGTTTAAATCACGTTGTAATGTTTTACCAACATGTTCACGGACTTCATTAGTTTTCTGTACTGGTTTTGGTTGTTCTGGTTGTTTTTTCTTAAACCACATTAGCGAGTACCCCAACGATCTGGATAGTTAGGATCTCGGAATACAGTCATACTCTTAAATGGTCTACTAGAACCAGATGTAGGTTGACCATTCATTTTCTGTCTCTTATACACATCT
>NZ_JADCKW010000084.1:0-883 GCF_014982155.1 Enterobacter cloacae complex sp. P16RS2
ATATATCTCCACAAACAAAGTATAGAAATCAGCTTTTTTCATTGCTCTACTGTCTGGTGTGAAGTTCAAAGAATCGATGAAGTTTAATGTTTCCTCAATATTCTTTTTAATAGCATCTTTAGCAGGAAAATCCTCATTATATTTCTCGAGGTAAGATTCGATTTCTTTATCTCGATTGAAATACGTAGTCATGATCGTGACTGTCAAACCAAGACAATATCTAACATCATTCATTCTTTTAATGTCAGACGATGTAAATATTTTGTAGTGTTCAAAAAAATCATATCCTGAAAATTCCTCTCCGAAATTTTTAAACTCTCCACCATATCTTGCATTGTCAATTTCCATGGCGTTTAATCCATAACTAGTAGAGTTAATTTTCTTAAACACATCCCGAATGACTTCTATAGACATTGCACCTAAATCTCTTACAACTACGCTATATTCTAAAAAATCGATTTGTTGTTCTTCTGGAAGATCAGCATATTTAGGAAGATCTGCAGGCAATCGCAAGTCTGCGTCTCCTTTGAAATATTGATAAAGAGTCGTAACTCTTTGTTGACCATCAACTAATACTTCAGCTCCCTCACCAGTTTTAGGATCGACCTTTCCTGCGGCTATATATATTTCAGGGAAGGGATAGCCATGAACGACAGTTTTTATAAATTCTACTTTATCTTTATTTGTCCATACAAGACGACGCTGAAAATCAGGTTGCGGAATTAAAGTCCCGGAACCTATTGCTGTAAGTAAAACACGCAAACGTCTATTGGATGCTGAAGTGTTCATTGGTTGACCTCAAATATACATTGTTCTAAACAGGTTTCTTGGTATTTTTCAAGAAAAAAGGAATTGTAATATATCCCCGCTGCAATTTTATAAT
>NZ_JADCKW010000085.1:0-2252 GCF_014982155.1 Enterobacter cloacae complex sp. P16RS2
AAATAATCTATTATACGTTAATTTACTATGCCTGCTATCGTTTATTATCATCCTGATTTTATTAGTGGTAATTATAGAGGAGAGAAATTTTGTGATTTCTCACTCTTGACTAATGATCTTACTTCTAATTGCGAAGCTGGTCTTTTAACACTATTTGTTCTTGATGTAGAAGATGGAAAACTTCTTCGAGGGAAAAATAAGCCGTCTTGGACTGATACTAATGGTGATGAAATATCAATCCTTATAGGATATAAAGCAGGCGGTCATTGGCATTATCATATTGGACCATATGATCCTAACTCAACATCTACCCAAGCCAAGATCCGTGATTTAAATATATCTGGGGCAACATCTGCAGCAGTTATTCATTACAGATGGTATGACCCTACAACTAAGAAAAAGCTAATAATACTATCTTTTGGTCCGAAACACCGTAAATTTCCCAAAACCAGAGAGTTGCCTAATCATTTGACTTCTCGGGGTGGGCTTATCAGCTTTGGTAAACTAATCAAAGCTATAACTGATAAATGATATTATAGTTTCATTCTGTTATAGCTCTACGAATCTCTACTTCGTAATCCCGGTGGCCTGAACTTTGGATAGCTATCCTTTCCCATCTGCTCAAGTGGTACAGACGGGGTGAGATTCTCACTTTGATTGTGTTCTGCCTGATCCTGCTTAAGACGGCTTGGGAAACGTCGAATCTCATCAGGTGTTGGTTTATAGTCATCTTGGTTAAACTTGGCTTTTTTCTCATATTCAGTGCGAGAGATATGACGGCCTAATACCTCGTCAAAGACGTAGTTTTCAGCAATACGTTTATCATGTTCCTCATTGATAATATCAACTTTGGTTTTGTTTACTTTAGCCCATACGAACTTCTGCTTGAAAAAATCTATGACAAGAGTTGTGAAACGTTTAAAAATATTATCCTGACGTGGAGTAGTCTTATGCTTTCTTGCACGGTCAGGGGCGCTTCTGGATGCCCTGTTTGGGTTTTGAGAGGTGGATGTTTTCAGAATAGTATTTGTTCCAGAACCAGAAATACTGACTGATGGTTTCTTACCTGCAACGACCTTACTGACTTTTGTTTTATCACGGTAAGATTTAACGCCACGCATACGAATATGAGGAGCTGGTGCAACCAAAACAGGTCTTTGATTCTCATCAGTAGAAGAGCCGGAGTGTGTTTCAGGTAATACGATTTGTTCTGGTTCAGCAAGATGTGTAATCGTGAAGCTTCTGACATCAACGACGATTTCAAGATCAAGTTCACTGAATGTTTTGTAGACTTCAACAGCTTCTTGTTTAGCAGCGTCACGAACAGCCTGTTCTGCGGCTCTTTGCTCCTGAGCAGCCTTACTACGCCATTTGGCACTGTGGATACGTTTCATTGCAGGGCGATTTGTTTCAGCGGCCTTGGCAAGCCATAACGCTTTTTCTTCATTATCTAAAGCTACCGCCGCTTTTTCTAATGCCTCTTCATGCTGGGCCTGAAGAGAACGATGGTCAATACGTTCTGACGAACCAGCGGCAGCAAGGTAGCTGTTAGCCATAGCTGACCATGATTCACGCCATAAAACAGACATTTTTCTGTCGTTCCAGCTTCTTTCTTTTTTACCAAAACCTTCCGGGCCTATGGTTTTTAAGGTCAACATAACGTGAGCATGAGGGTTATCACTATCAAGATCATGGAAAGCGATGTCAGCAATCATTCCTTTATCAACGAAATTTTTCTGACAATACTCAAGGACAAGTTTTTTCTTTTCATCATTATTTAACTCGGTAGGAATGGAAACATCGAAATAACGGGCTGTTTGACCATTGTTCTGGCGCTCAACTTTTTCCACTTCATTCCACAATGCTGTAGAATCTTTTACGATGTGTTCTGGTGCGTTAGCTGGAGCTAATATGAAGTGCCCATATAAATCAGTACGGCGACTGTAATCATACGTATCACCTGTTCTTTCATCTGTTATACGTGTACGAGCATGATAGGCAGCCTTCGCAACGGAAGACCTGCCTTCTGAACGTTTCACAATTTTAAAATCAAGATGAAAAATAGCCATACAATAAAAACAACCTCAATATAAATTTAAATATCAAACCAAAATATAACTCTCCAATGCGACTATGCTGGTTTTAGTTTTTCGCAAGAAAAACTCTGGTGTTGACGTTGACCTTGTTTCCGAAGGAAACGGTGTTAGCCTGCGGCAGGCAACCGTCGGTAGACCCCACACACTGCGTAGCAG
>NZ_JADCKW010000086.1:0-223 GCF_014982155.1 Enterobacter cloacae complex sp. P16RS2
TTGTTAACTTTACATCAAAGAATGTATTCCTTACGACTTTAGGGAACATCTGTTTTGCTACTTTAATACTCTCCTTATAAGTATTCATCATAAAAGCTTCTTCATGCTTGAGTTGTTCTACTTGTTCAGGATGGTTCTGAATAATAGAACTCACACGCAATTCAAAGCATTGTTTAGATAAATGCAGTAATATCTTGTTTGCTTCTTTTTTCAGATCTTTATT
>NZ_JADCKW010000086.1:371-1067 GCF_014982155.1 Enterobacter cloacae complex sp. P16RS2
AATGCCAAGTTTAGGATAGATTTTTTTGAACTCTCTATAAGAGTATTTTAAATCTTCCATAACTTCATCAATCAAAAAAATACATTCCCCAACATTATTGTCTCTCAACCACTTGAGGAAGTCTGGTTTTGTGATATAAATAATATGATCCATAACCATATTCATATATTCTTTATCATAAAGATGACGTTCAAATTGATCACCCATTATCTTAAACATGTTTTCCACATAAAGAGCTAAGTTATCCATTGCCATTCTTGAGAAAACTTCAGTTTTATCATTATCAAAGATAAATGATATTTCAGGCACATTTATATTTTTCATGTTATTTTCCTTTTATTAGTTAGATGTATTACGAGAAGCAGTTATAGCTTTATAAATCCACTCATCAACTTCGCTTTCAATGAAAGCAACAGCTCTTTCACCGATTTTTATTTGTTTGGGGAATTTCCCCGCGCTGATAAGTTTATAAATCCACGTCTTGCCGAACCCGGTTTTCCTTATTACTTCTGATAAGCGAATAAGTTTTAAAGTTTTATCTGTTTTGTTTTGAACCATATTATCTCCTGTTTTTTTTACGTAATATCTTGGATATTTCGTTTTTTAGTATGTTGTTCGATGGAGATAATTCTAGGATTTTGGCTGGTTCTAAACTAGGGATGTTCACCAACCGTGAGTTTCGCGGAAATTTTGGAG
>NZ_JADCKW010000087.1:0-2056 GCF_014982155.1 Enterobacter cloacae complex sp. P16RS2
ATACGTATACAAATCACATGAGTTAATTAAATGAAGAATAATAAATCTAAGGATAGAAAAGATAAAGTAATAACAGAACGTTTATCTAATTCACAGGTTGAAGTAATAAAAAAATTGATTGATGAAGGTAAGGTATCAAAAGGTACTCTATATTCTGCTGTAGGTTACTTAATTGATCAGTACATTGTACTAAACAGTAAGTAATTAATTGGTTGTCTACTAACCACACAATAAGTAGAAACGCGATTACAGGAAGTAACGCGGGTAATATGGAAGTTATATATGAAAATATGGAAAGAAACGAAATATGAATATTATGTAGTAAGTAATGAAGGTGATGTATTCAATACTAAGACAGAAACACTACTAAAGCTAACCCCTTCAAAATCTAATGGGTACTACAAAGTAACACTATCTGTCAAAGGTGGTGATAGTAGAACTGTAGAAGTTCATCGACTAATCGCAGAAACTTTTATTGAACGTGATGAATCATTGAAATTAGTTGTTGATCATATTGATGGTAATCCTCTAAACAATCACGTGGATAACCTACAATGGATTACACAAAAAGAGAATATGGCAAAAGCGAAAAATAAACGTAGCTGGAATAGATTCACCGAAGAAGAGAAAGTACAAATTATTGATGCGTGGAATACTGGAAAGTACTCATACATTGGGATTACATTCTACTTCAATCAACTATGGAACCGAAATACTACACGACATAGTTACACAAGAATTATCAAACAAGCATAATAACTTAGGGGCTATCATGTAGGAGTGACAGCCCCATATTAAGGGGGAATTATAATGGCGAGAAAAGAAACAATACACAATAATCAAATGATCCAGAATGAACTACGTTTCATTTGCTTTAATTCACTATCTAGTGAAGCAAAAGAAGTAATGCGTGGAATAATCCAGGAAAGTACTTTTCTAGGTAAAAACCGTGTACCGGAAGAAGATGTATTTGCGATAGTAAAGAATGCTCCTGAATTCAGTGAAGTTATGGTATTTGAACATCTAAAACTATTCAGACAGAATAAAAATCAAAACTATCCAGATAGTAAATCATCGCGTGAAAAGTACAAACGCATAGCAACCCTAGTATCACAGGCGTTTGAAGTACTAGTAAAGGAAGGGAAATCCCTTAATAGAATGAAGCAATACAAACCAAAGAAAACCGTAACAGAAGAACATGTAGCACTAGTTGAACTGCTAAAAGATGAAGGTGCGGATCTTATTACCTTAATTGAACGACTAGTAGCAATGAATAAGTAATTGATTTATATGTAAATAATAACCGTAACTATAACCGTATTGTATACGTCGAAAATACGGTTATTATGAGTAAAATACGGTTGATGCCACAACATATAGTAGTTAAATCAATGGTTTACATACCACATATTGATTCCCGTAACTTAATATAATATACACTTTAAAGTAAATGACTTACTTGTCTATTCAGTATCATAGAGCCTAACTCGCTTTGCTCGTTAGTCTCTGTAAAACCAAAAAGATAAGATCGTAAACTTGCGTTTTCTCGCTAGTCACTCGAAGAACGCCACGTCTTTTGTTTTTGTCTATCGACTACTGAAGGAAGTGAAAACCTATACTGTTTGGGGTCAGCCGTCTTTTGGAGTAACTACGCGGGCTTTGCCCTTGTCGGGTTATCGGGCTGTTTAAGCCATTACTATTAATTAATCTACTACTGGTACAGTACTACCAGAACTATGGACTTATCAGATGATGAGGCAGTATACTTCCAACAATCATTAGTTAACTAAGAGGTAGGTACAATAATCCGAGTAATTAATATCTTATCTGATCATCTAAAGGTAGAATCACCAGATAATCCCATATAACCTTTATGGTCTATTTGTGACTTTATTAGCACCGATTAACATTAAGAAATCATTAGGAAAGATGATACTTACGTAAATGATTGAAATAAAATATTAAACCCTCTGAAAACCGGATATTGGAGACAAGTACACAATTTACATTCAAAACCTTGAAAACATGTAGATAACAGGTATGTTTATAGGTATAG
>NZ_JADCKW010000088.1:0-403 GCF_014982155.1 Enterobacter cloacae complex sp. P16RS2
CTATTAAACGAGGAACCGGCATAAATGAATTTTGGCAAGTTATCACGAGTTATAGATATATTATTGTATATCTCATCATAGCAAGGAATATATGTTCTATTTTGCTTATCCTTTTTGTTTAGCTTTATTTCTTCTTGAAGTAATTTAGCAGGGCAATAAAATCGAGCATTGTTATCATTTGAGAACGTAAAGCTAAATACAAGACTATTTTTTTCAGTCTCATCATCAAAATAATCGGCATTGTCGAAATTTAACTTTTCGTCACAAATCTCGACAGCCAAACTTAGTGACTCATTGCGAAAGATGTCTGATAGTAATCTCATTTCAACCATGTCTATATCATTAAATTTTGGATCTGGAATATAACTATACTTGTTCTCATAAACATAGAGTCTCTCTCCAC
>NZ_JADCKW010000089.1:0-2256 GCF_014982155.1 Enterobacter cloacae complex sp. P16RS2
AGTTAGTACTGAATATCTTGAACAAGTACTAACTGAAAACCTATTTCAAGTTAAAACAGCAATGAGAGCTATCCCTAGTAAAACATACTTGGAACTATTCGCACAGACAGACGCAAAAGATTTACGAGATATATTAAAACAACATATTGATAGTACTTTATTCCAGCTAGGAAGCATGGAATTTGAACTACCCACGGATGAAGAAATATTAGAAGATGGAAACGAACAAGAAGAAATTAACGCAAGTACTAATGAAAGTACTGCCGACGATACAGCCACCGAAAATACAGAAAACAAGCCAATGGATCAGTAATGGTGTAGTTAAGTTTGTTGACGGGCCGAATATGGGGCTTGATTGGGTTCCGTTTTCCTTTCAACGCGAACCAATGGATATAGCACAACATAGAAGTACTAAAAAGATCATTCTTCAGTCATGTAGTCAGCTTTTAAAAACCACTGTTTTACAATCAATAGCATTTAACCTAATGGCAAATGATCCATGTAATTTTGCTTTTGGTAGTTCTTCTGAATCTGAAGTGAAGAAATTCAAGGATGGTAAATTTCTACCAGCTATTGAAACCAGTGAAGTACTAAGCCCATTAGTTACAGACAAGAATGATAAGAACGCCGCGAACAACGCGAAGCAAACACAAATGATAAACGGTACTTTTGTGTACTGGCTAAACCTCAATACACCAGGAAACCTACGCGGTATTACTTGTCGTGTAGTTCTATTGGATGAGGTGAGTAATGTTTCTATTACAGAAGAAGGTTCACCAATAAAACTAGCAGAAGCACGTACTAGTACTTTCGGTGATGATGCTCTAGTAGTTATTTCAAGTACACCATTATATAAAGATGATTTAATTAACTCAGAATATAACCTCTCTGATAAACGCCGTTGGTTTGTTACTCACACTTGCGGTCATGAATATACTTTTGAATGGGAACAAGTAGCATTTGAATTCAAACAACTTGAGAATGGTAGAGCAATACCAGACAGTACAACTACACGTTTAATTTGTCCTCATTGTCAGGAAGAGATAGACGAGCATACACGCCACCAAATGATCGATAACGGTCGATGGATAGCTACTAGTACTGATGGTGATCCGGGTGTAGTTGGTTATCAGATTAGCCGTATGTATTCCCCATTGAATACTATTTCAGAAATGGTTAGTAAGTTTGCCGATGCTCTTTATAATTTCAATCTTCAAACATTTTATAATAATGAATTGGGATTACCCTATGAAGATGAATATGCGAAAGAACTAGATATACTTCGATTGGAATCACTAAGAGAAGATGAATTTAATCTACATAAAATACCTGAAAGTACTTTAGGCATAACAATAGCAGTAGACCAACAATTAGATCGCCTGGAAGCTACTGTATTAGGCTTTGATGAAAAGAACATTTATGTACTTGGTCACGAATTCTTATATGGTCACGATGTAACTAAAATCGAATCACAAGCATGGAAAGATCTAGATACTTTCTGTCGTCAAGATTTCCGAAGTGTTGACGGTCGCATAGTACCTACACTTGCCGTATTCGTGGATAGTTCGAACGGTAACGCTACAGATACAGTTAAGAAGTTTACCGCACGTTGGGCTAAGTATCATCCTATTAAGGGTTCTAGCAGTACTACAAGTGACCTATTCAAACAGAGTACACAAGCCGGATATAAACTACAGATCCTAAATGTTCATGAACAAAAGAATACTATTCGTAAACTTTTAAACTTGATGCTCAGTACTGAAGCAGAGAACGCACCAATTCAATTACGCTTTTCCAGTACTCTACCATCAGATTACTTTGAACAACTATCAGCCGAAGAGTTAAAACCTGCTGGTGGTAAATTAGTATGGCGACTAAAGAAAGGGCAGAAGAGAAACGAGGCTCTAGATTGTCTGGTCTATGGAATGATCGCAATCGTATATTCCCAATCACAATTAGGTACGCAACCGTTTAGAAAACTACGCGAACATAAAGCCAAATCATTACCACAAAAGATAAATAAACCAGAAGAATCACAACCTACCCAAAGTACCAGACGTTCTAGGCGTACTGGTGTGGGTTCAAACTGGTTTGGAAAAACGTAAAATGATAAGGATATCCAATGGCAATTTTACCAGAAAAGATTTATATGGTTTCAAACCCATATGATTATCTTGTAACAATTCCTGCTAAAACACTTTTCGTTATTTCATATGTCAGTACTGGTAATTCAATTACATTAGATAACAGTAATAA
>NZ_JADCKW010000009.1:0-190645 GCF_014982155.1 Enterobacter cloacae complex sp. P16RS2
AATTCAGTGTGCCACTTCAGGAAGAGGGTACTACCAGAGGCAGAATGGATCATTGGTGACGCTCTCCAGTACACCCCAGACCGTTTCTATGACGTTGCCTACGGCAATCCACCTTTCGGTAAGATCGACACATCAGAAGTGTATACAGGCCGTTATACAGGCTCAGAATTCGAATACAAGGTGATTGAACATGCGAGCACTTTCTCATCATATGGGGTATGGATAGTACCGCAAGGTTCAGCAGGGTTTAAGTACTCAGGCCATAGGTACTATGACGCTACAGTACAGACAGCCAAGTACCAGAAGTTTGTTAATGATACAGGGTACACGTTTCAACCTGGGGTAGGGATTGATACCAGTATCTACAAGGACGAATGGAACGGTACGAAGGTAATCTGTGAGAGCGTTTGTGTGGATTATGACGGTACAAACTTTTAATTGTAAGGTAAGTACATCCATAGATAGATACGAATCATGAAAATACAAGATCTTACAGACGAACAGAAGCAGAAGTTACGTAAGAATTTAAGGGAAGCGATGAGAGTACTGGGAGAAATCGACCGGATAAAACAAGAAATTGCCAATATACGTAACAACTCAAATTATCCTGCTACAAGGCTGAAAGGAACGATACAAAAGTGATTTGTGGGAGAATCTGTGTGGGCTAAAACGACACAAATTTCAGATGTATTTCACTTTACACTGCTTCCAGCGTGGCGTACATAGTCATTGGTGTCTCCCTGTTTTCCAGAAGGTTTCAGGGAAAGAATAGCTGAATATAAGATTCTGCAAGTATGAATGCGAAAATAAGCTGTCAGGCGTTCGTCTTATTCCGTCACGGGCCGCAGCGCGCGGGATAAACTGAACCATGAATAAATGGCATTGAATAACACGACGCCCGCCGTCACGATAAAGACGGCGCGAAAACCGAGGCTGGCGGAGAACCCGGCTCCGAGCAGCGGTCCGGTGACGTTACCGATATCGCGGAATGACTGGTTATAGCTGAAAATACGCCCGGCAATCTGGTTCGTGGAGTTGTAAACCAGCAGGGTCTGTACGGCGGGAAGCAACGCGCCGTCGGCGGCTCCCAGCAAAAAGCGCAGGACGCCCAGCTGCCATGGCGTTTGCACCGTCGCCATCGGGATAAGCAGCAGGACGGAGATCACCAGCGCGCAGATCAGGATTTTTTCCGGACCCACCCGGTCTCCCAGTTTTCCGAGCCTCGGGGCGCTCAGCAGCGCCGCCACGCCGGGCACGGAGGCAATCAGCCCGCTGATGAACGCAATATTGCTGACGTTACCCGCCAGGTCGCGAACGTACAGCGTCAGAATAGGGGCAATCGACCCGGTAGCCACCTGGATAATCATTGTCGTCACGAACAGGCTCAGCACCAGTCTGGGATTTTTGAGCGAGGTCAGCACCTCTCTGGCGTGGAGAATCTCTTTTTTGGCGACAGGCGTGAAGTTTTCCCGGATACAGAGCAGGGTGACGATAAAGCACAGGAACAACACGCTGGCGGTGATAAAGAAGACCGGGCGCAGGCCGTAGTTATCCGCCAGTAATCCCCCGGCCAGCGGTCCAAGCAGAGCACCGCTCACGCCACCGGTTGAGAGCGTGCCCAGCGCCCAGCCGCTTTTATGGCGGGGAATTTGCGTGGCAATCAGGGCATTCGCGTTGGGAATAAATCCACCCAACAGGCCCAGCAGCGCGCGCAGGATCAGAAACTGCCAGACGTTCTGCGCCACGCCCATCAGCGCCATGATAATGGCCATCCCCAGCGCCGAACGCAGCAGCATAATTTTACGCCCCTTGCGATCGGCAAGGCCACCCCAGAAGGGCGAGGCCATCGCGGAAAAGAGAAACGTGATGCTGAATACCAGACCGGACCACATATTGAGCGCGCTGTGGCCCGTCACGCCTAGCTGTTCGACGTAGAGCGGCAGGAAGGGCATAACCAGGCTAAAGGCCGCGCCGGTAAGAAAACAGCCAAGCCACGCAACCGCGAGGTTACGCTTCCAGTTTATGGGGGCATCTGAGGGTGACATAACTATCCGCATAATGAGGTGCAGAGCACCTGAAGTATAAAGTAATAAGCCTGCTAATTATGCGCCGGGGTTATGATTGCCGCAATGACGAGGAGCTTTTAAAGCTAAAACGGCATGCGGCCCTGAGGACCGCATGAGGATTAATAGCGGGACGGCGTGCCTTGTGGCCGCGTTTTAAAGCGGCGGTGCAGCCACATGTACTGCTCGGGTGCCAGCATGATACATTTCTCCACAATGCTGTTCATCCAGCGCGCGGTGGTTTCTGCATCGTCAAGCGGCGGCGCGAGTTCCGGCTCCAGCATCATCAGCTCGTAGCCTGAACCATCCGGCTTACGGCGGGGAACAAAGGGCACGATGGCGGCTTTGGACATGCGCGCCAGCATCCAGGTACCGGTCGTTGTGGCGGCCTCTTCAACGGCGAAGAAGGGGACAAATACGCTGGCCTGTGGGCCATAGTCGTGGTCGGGGGCATACCAGACCACTTCGCCGGATTTCAGCGCGCGGATCATCCCCTTCAGATCCTTACGGTCGATCATGCTTTTGTTGGAGCGCATGCGGCCGTTGGTCTGGATTAAATCGATGACCGGGTTATCGTTAGGACGATAAACGCCAATGCCCGGCGCCTGCATGCCGAACATGCGCGCCCCGATTTCCAGCGTCAGGAAATGGACGCCGATCAGCAAAACGCCCGTCTGGTTGGCCTGAAGCGTATGCACAGGCTCCATGCCGGTTCCCGTCACCTCGCTCCAGCGGGCCATGCGTTTGTCCGGCCAGAACCACGCCATGCCGGTCTCCATAAGCCCCATCCCGACGGATTCGAAATTCTTCGCGACCATATCGTGACGCTCTGGCTCGCTCATCTGCGGAAAACAGAGCTCAAGATTGCGGTACGCAATTCTGGCGCGACGCTTCATAAACAGCTGTGCGAAACGGCCCAGAAATTTACCCAACCGAAAAATAACAGGGTAGGGAAGCTGTACCAGAAGCCATAAAAAGCCGATGCCAAGCCAGGTCAACCAATAGCGGGGATGCAAAAGGGCGGCAGTAAATTTTGGTAACTGGGTCATGTCTTTCCTGTGTTCAAACGTCCTGTTTTGCTAGTGTCTCATTTTTTGAGACATAGCCAAAATATCTGCTTTCGAAGCGTGCACGAATACAGCAATTGTTAAGCCTGATTAATCAGGGTGTGTGAAATGTAGCGTAAATTGTGTGGATGTAAATTGGTTTTGTTTGCTATATGATGCCGACCGATTTTTAATTCTCTCTAACGATTCTAGGACTGTACACCATGCCAGTGTTACACAACCGCGTGTCGAATGAGATGTTGAAAGCGCGTATGTTGGCTGAAACCGAACCGCGCACAACCATCTCTTTCTATAAATACTTCACGATCGACGATCCGCAGGCGACCCGCGATGCGCTTTATCAGGCGTTCACGGCCCTGAATGTCTTCGGCCGCGTCTACCTTGCCCGTGAAGGCATTAACGCGCAAATTAGCGTACCGGAAAGCAAAGTCAGCGCCTTCCGCGACGTGCTTTATCAGTTCGATCCGGCCCTCGACGGCTTGCGTCTGAACATTGCTCTGGACGATGACGGGAAATCCTTCTGGGTGCTGCGCATGAAGGTGCGTGAGCGCATCGTGGCGGACGGTATCGACGATCCCGAGTTTAACCCGGCGGATGTCGGTGAATATCTGAAGGCCGCGGAAGTGAATGCGATGCTGGACGATCCGGATGCCGTGTTCATTGATATGCGTAACCACTATGAGTACGAAGTGGGGCATTTCGAGAACGCGATGGAAATCCCGGCCGACACCTTCCGCGAGCAGCTGCCCAAAGCGGTTGAGATGATGCAGGAACATAAAGATAAAAAGATCGTTATGTACTGCACCGGCGGTATCCGCTGTGAGAAAGCCAGCGCGTGGATGAAGCACAACGGCTTTAATAAGGTCTGGCATATTGAAGGCGGCATTATCGAGTACGCCCGCCGCGCCCGCGAGCAGGGTTTACCGGTGCGCTTTATCGGGAAAAACTTTGTCTTTGACGAGCGTATGGGTGAGCGTATCTCGGAAGACGTTATTGCTCAGTGCCACCAGTGCGGCGCACCGTGCGATACCCACACCAACTGCAAAAACGACGGGTGTCATCTGCTGTTCATTCAGTGCCCGGCCTGTGCCGAGAAGTTTAACGGCTGCTGTAGCGAACTGTGCAGCGAAGAGAGCATCCTGCCGGAAGAAGAGCAGCGTCGCCGTCGCGCAGGACGTGAAAACGGCAACAAGATTTTCAATAAATCACGCGGCCGTCTGAATACCAAACTGGGTATCCCTGACCCGGAATGATAATAACGCCCGGCACGGCGAAAGCCTGCCGGGCGAATCTATTATGATTTCTGCTGTACACCTTCAACGGAAATAATCAGCTCAACGTCCTGAGACGCCGGACCTAAATCCGTTGTGATATTAAAATCTTTCAGGTGAATTTTACCCGCCGCTTCAAAACCTGCGCGTTTACCGCCCCACGGATCGTCACCCTGACCCAGTAATTTAGCATCAAGCGTGACCGGTTTTGTTACGCCGTTAAGCGTCAGGTTGCCGGTAATATTCAGCTTATCACCCTCTTTTTTCACTTCCGTGGAGGTGAAAGTAGCCTGTGGATATTTCCCGACATTGAGGAATTCTCCGCTGCGCAAATGTTTATCACGTTCAGCATGATTGGTATCCACGCTGTTAGTATTAATGGTCACGCTGACCTTGTCGGCGGCAGGATTTTTCTCGTCAAAGGTGAACGTGCCGTCAAAATCCTTAAAGGTCCCGTACAGCCAGCTGTAACCGAGGTGCTGAATACGGAAATTGACGAAAGCGTGCTGGCCCTCTTTATCAATCTTATAATCCGCCGCCACGGCGGAACCGGCGGTGAATAACAGAGAACCCAGGGCGATACCCAGCAGGTGTTTTTTCATTTTATGCTCCAGAGTCAACTGACGAGCGGCCAAGCATGCGCTTTAGCGTATCGTCTTTATCAATAAAATGGTGTTTGAGGGCGGCAAACCCGTGCAGCACGGACAGGATCACGACGCTCCAGGCAAGCCAGAGGTGAACAACCCCCGCCGTGTCGGCCTGCGTCCCAGCATCGCTAAGCGTTGCCGGAACCTCGAACAGGCCAAAAACGTTAATCGGCTTACCGTCCGCCGTCGAGATAAGGTAGCCGCTAATCAGAATGGCGAAGAGCAGGGCATAGAGCGCGACATGCGCGGCAACGGCACTCAGGCGGGTCATTTTGCCGTGGGTCTTCGGCGCGGCGGGCGGCGGGGAAATATGTCGCCAGATCACGCGAAAAACCAGACCCAGCATCAGGAGAACGCCAATGCTTTTATGTAACTCCGGTGCCTGGTGATACCAGCCGTCGTAATAGCTGAGCGTGACCATCCAGAGTCCAAGTCCAAACATACCGTAGACGGCAATAGCAAATATCCAGTGCAAACCTATGGATATTATTCCGTAGCGCCGGGAGGAGTTACGCAATTGCATCAGAATGTCCATTTTCAAATTAACCGGAAAGTAAAAATGAACGGGAAGGCGGGATATTGCAACTGAAATAATTGTCTATTAATTTTTATTTTATTTATTTCAGCAATTTTGAAAAGGATCGCTAAAGCTAATTCAATCTCTTCGTGCAAGCGAAATGGTGAGCTTCAATAAAGATAAATTAACGTCAATTATTGTCAGTAAGGCTTTTCAGTAAAATACAATGTAAACAAAGTCAATAATGGCCAGCAGCGCCCACAATAAGATGTAGAGCATGAAATGCTCGCGAATATTATTCATCAGAAAGTTAACGATCCTGCGCATAACGCCCCGTAATGCAGTGTGAATGAAACGAGCCCCGAAACCTCCGGAGCCCGTGGCGGATTATCCGTTAAAACGCGAGAGTGAGAAGGGCGTCAGATCAAACTGCGGCGCGATGCCCTGGGCAAACTGTGCGGCGATCTCGCCCAGCACGGACGCGAACTTAAAGCCATGGCCGCTCAGCCCGGTAATCAGCAGGACGTTGTCATGCCCGGGCAGCGTATCAATGATAAAGTCTTCATCCGGGGTGTTGTCGTAGGTACAGGCCGCGCCATACAGCAAGCCACCGACGCCCGGAAGAATAGTGCGCAGGAACGAGAAGGCTTCCGAACCATCCTGTGGGAAGGCGCCGAAGGGTTTACGCTCGTCAGGAGAGGCGATAGCCTGGCCACCGTTATGTTTACCGATTTTCAGCGCGTCTTTCTCGGAAGGGAAACCGTAGAACTGATCGCCATTCGGCAGTTCTCCGGTGAAGGCCGGGAATTTATTCTGCGCGCTGTAGCGACCATCCGACTGGAACCAGGAGAAGACCTTGCGCACCGGCTGGATCGGCAGTTCCGGCAGCAGGCGCGTGACCCAGGTTCCTGCGCTGACGAGCAGGCGGGACGCTGAATAGTCGCCGTCAAGAGTCGTTACCGTGACGCCATTCTCGTCATGGGTGATGGCCTCCACCGGACAGTTAAACAGCTGCGCACAGCCGGCCTTCGCGGCAAGATCGATCCAGGTTTTGATCGCCGTTTCACAATGCAGCACGCCGGAGTGGGCTTCATAGAGGCCAATGTAATCCTCCGGGACGGTAATTTCAGGCCAGCGCGCGGTAATGCCGGTCGCGTCCAGCTTCTCAACGTCCAGATTAAAGGCTTTCGCGCTGCGCTCGACGCCTGCGAGAAATTCAGACTGGGCCGGGCCCAGGTTGATAACGCCGGTACGCTCGAAAATACGCTCTTCGGTCTGTGTCGCCAGTTCATCCCACAGCGTCTGGGCGCGAAGCACCAGCGGCACATAGCGCTCGCCCTCTCCATATGCATGGCGCATGAGACGGGTATCGCCATGATGGCTGCCCTCCGAATGAGGAGGAAGGTGGGCATCGATCATCAGGACCTTCAGGCCTGCCTGTGTTGCGTAATAACCGGCGGCGGAACCCACGGAGCCGCTACCAATAATGATTAAGTCGTATCTCATATGCATCTCGTAAACTGATGTTTTGTTAGCAGAGTAATTAACAACGCGGGGTTAGACAAGGGAGAAATAAATAAGGCACCGCGAGGGTGCCTGTAGAGAGAAAAGTGGGCATAAGCTTAGTGCCGTTTATACTCATTTTCCTGATAGTCGCCAGATTCTATTTTTGCAATACCTGCCTCTAAAATAGAAATAAACTGACGGGCGACGTCTGTTGTTAGCCACAGCGTCTGTCCAACTTCCGCTTCTTCACGGTTGAGTTGATTCGGGGTCTGGTAGTGCAAACGCAGCATCAGCGCATCGTAGCTATCTACGGTACTGATATCCCAGCCAACCAGTGGATGGGTCTGGATCACTTCACTATTCTTTTCCATTATAACCCCCTTAATGCGTGTTAGAAGACAACGGCTTTGAGGTTCAATGCATGTTTTTCTGAAAGCATCTTCAGTATACCAAGTAATAAGGGTTCCAACGGGAAAAATAAACAGGTGGCAACACATTTTTCTGCTTTTTAGGATTGTTCGAACAATAAAACACCATCTCGTTCACGATTTTTAAAGAAGATGCCGAATTAATTTGAACTTGCAGGATTTTTAGACAAAAAAAAGCCGGGGCGACCCGGCAAAAAACACAATGAGGGAGCAGTGTTAATCTGTGATAAACCAGTCGTCTGCGCTTTCCCACGTTTCCTGCAGGATATCGCTGATGCGATCTTTATCTTCTTTCGCAGCACCAATGACGGAGAGGTTGTTCGCCGCGGCGTAACGCACCGTTACGGCACCCGCGTTGTCGGGAAAGGTGTTGTTAATACGGCGGGATAATTCGCCTGCCAGTGCATCAAGCGCGCCGGCAGGTAGAACAGTTGTTTTGGCTATGGTGACTTCAATACGCATAAATGCCCCCTGTGTAATATACTGTTTATTTATACAGGTATGTTGTCGGTTTGACAACAAGGGGCATTGATTTTTTAACGTTTTACCGTCCAGTTAACGGTTTCGCCCGCCAGGAATGGGATCAGCGTGTCATCCGTCAGTGCAATGGACTCCTCAACGTGGCTCGCTTTACGCTCCAGTTCGATGAACGTGTCGTTGACCGGCAGGCCGTAGAAACGCGGGCCGTTAAGGGAGCAGAACGCTTCAAAATGTTCGAGCGCGTTCATCTCTTCAAAGACGGTCGCGTAGCTGGCCAGTGCCGTTGGGGCGTTGAAGCAGCCTGCACAGCCGCAGCTTGCCTCTTTGCGGTGGCGGGCGTGAGGGGCGGAATCGGTGCCGAGGAACGCGCGGGAGAACCCGCTGGCAACCAGCTCGCGCAGCGCCTGCTGGTGGATGTTGCGCTTGAGAATAGGCAGACAGTACAGGTGAGGACGCACCCCGCCAACCAGCATGTGGTTACGGTTAAACATCAGGTGCTGTGGCGTAATGGTCGCGGCGATAAGATCGTTACCGTCGCGCACATACTCTGCCGCGTCTTTGGTGGTGATATGCTCAAAGACCACTTTAAGCGCGGGCAGACGCTGGCGCAGAGGCTCCATCACGGTCTCGATAAAACGGGCTTCACGGTCGAAGATGTCAATCTCGGCATGCGTGACTTCACCATGGACCAGCAGCGGCATGCCCAGTTTCTGCATACGTTCCAGAACCGGCATGATGGCATCAATGCTGGTGACGCCGTGGCTGGAGTTGGTGGTGGCATTTGCCGGGTAGAGTTTCGCCGCCGTAAATACGCCTTCGTTAAACCCGCGCTCCACTTCGTTCGGATCCAGCGAGTCGGTAAGATAGCAGGTCATCAACGGGGTAAAATCGTGTCCCGCAGGGACGGCATCCAGGATGCGCTGGCGATAGGCTATCGCGGCATCGACGGTGGTGACTGGTGGAACCAGGTTAGGCATGACAATCGCGCGGCCATAAATTTCGCTGGTATAAGGCACGACGGTTTTCAGCATATCGCCATCACGCAGATGGATATGCCAGTCGTCAGGGCGGCGGATTTTAAGAACCTGGGGTTGTGCAGTCATGGAAGCTCCGGCTTGTCAGGAATCAGTCATAAGGATGGCTGTTTTTGCCGGACACAAATCATAAGCGGAAACGTTTTCGTTTGCACACTTTTCCGTAAAAAAAAAGGGCGCCGCAGCGCCCTTGAGGTTAATCGGTGAAAGGAATGATAATTTCTCCCGGTTTCACCTCTATACCTTTTGCATATTTTTTCGCCAGAGCTTCACCCTTGCTTTTGTCTTCGCTTAAGACGTACGCGGGCTGCTGGTTAAAGTAATTTCGCAGCGACTGGTTGAGATAGGGCATCAGGGTTTGCAGAACCGGCGCCATCTTGTCCGGCGACACCTGCGCATCGACGACTTCCATCTCCTGCAGGAAAATTGCCCCTTTCTCTTTGTTAAAAACGGGTAGAGCTTTCAGCTTGAGCTTGATGTTTGCCTTCTGATTGCCAAAGAGTGATGACATATCGAGATCCGCATCACCGGCCAGGGTGACTTTGTTTGGCTCTTCACGTCCAATCTGGCTGGTCAGGTTCGTAAGGACGATATGCGCGTCCGCCAGTCCCGGCACGCCAATGTCTTTCGAGAAATTGTTATGTTTTTCCAGCGCCTGATTAATTTCCTGTTCACTGACGGTATATTGCGTGAGCTGGTTACAGCCAACCAGCAGGCCGCTGACAACTAATGCCGCGGCAAAGACAATTTTCTTCATAGTGTTCCTCAACGAAAAATCGGCGCTTCTGTCCTGTTACGCCAGTATGTCAGTGTGAAATGGCAGAAACCAGCAGAAAAAACTGAGAAGTGGGGCGGGAGTAGCTCCCGCCCGAGGGAAAGGCTACGCGCCAGGTTCGAGCATCCCGCTCGCGCTGCGTTTCTGGCTGAACTGCCACCACAGGGCAAGGAGCGTCATAAAGCCCACCGCGCCGAGCATCATCCACGGGAGTTCGGGCTGGTTAAACGCTTTGCCGGCATCAAACAACCAGCCGCCACCGGCGTAACCTAATGCGCCGCCAAGCGCCAGCCCCAGCCGGCTGAAACCCATATAGCTGCCGCGCGAACGCGCATCTGCAAGCGAGGCGCTCAGCGTTTCACGGGCAGGCTCGGCGATGATTGAGCCAATATAGAACGTGCAAATCAGCGTAAACAGCTGCTGGAGAGAGTTCACCAGACCGATCGGCATCATGCTCAGCGTCATCAGGAACAGCCCGGCCATCAGGCGATGCTCCAGACGAAAACGCCGTTCGCTCCAGCGGGCAATCGGATAAAGCAGCGTTAACGACAGGCAGGCTTCGATGGCGTACATCCATTTAACGGCTGCAGGCGTGCCCGCAATGTCGTTAACAATGATCGGCAGCATCAGCATGACCTGCACAGCCAGCATGTAGTATCCCGTCAGGGTCAACACATAGGTGACAAAACGTTTGTCGCGCAGGACGCGGCCAAGCCCTTCCCGGACCGGCGCTTTGACCGTCGACAGTTTCCAGGCGGGCAGGAACAGGCCATTAAACAGCGCGCACAGAATAAAAAGCACCGCCCCAGCGGCGCAGACCAGTCGGAAGTCATACTGCAGCAGCCAGCTTCCCAGCAGGGCGCCGACAACCGCCCCGGCACTGTCCTGCATCATCAGAATCGAGAAGAAACGGCCGCGGTGCTGGGGGCGAATAAGCTTCACCACCAGCGCGGTGCGCGGCGGATCGAACAGCGTGCCGCCGATACCGGAGAGGAAACAGGAGAACCAGAGCAGCCAGGGCTCCTGAGCGACCGCCATCGTGGCAAAACCTGCCGCGCGCAGCAGCATACCGGTAACGATCATCGGTTTAGCGCCAAAGCGGTCAGCGATGGCCCCGCCAAAGACGCCCAGGCCCTGCTGGACAAACTGGCGTAACCCCAGGGCAATCCCAACCATTAATGCCGCCCAGCCCATCTGATCGACAAAGCGGATCGATATCAATGGAAAAACGACAAAAAAGCCGAGCACGACCAGCATGTTATCGACGAGCAGGAAATATTTACCCAGGCTCCTGGCCTGTGATACGCGGGACATTTTCCCTCCAGGGAAAATAAGAAGATGAGCACGCTAACATTCTGCGGTGTCGCCGCGTTTTTTCCCACCCCTGGGCGTGACAATATTTTTTTATCAAAAGGGTGCTTTGATAGAGAGTTCTCATCGAAAATAATGAAAAGAGGGCAAAATGGTATGTCACTGTTTTCACAGACGGCGCAGGCGCAGGTATAGTAAAGCTAATGGGCAAGCAGAAGTGACGGGAAGGAGTGGTATCGATGTTTGGCTATCGCAGTAATGTGCCAAAAGTGCGTCTGACAACGGACAGGCTGGTCGTTCGTCTGGTGCATGAGCGTGATGCCTGGCGTCTGGCGGATTATTACGCCGAGAATCGCCAGTTTTTAAAACCCTGGGAACCCGTTCGGGATGAGAGCCATTGTTACCCTTCCGGCTGGCAGGCGCGCCTCAGTATGATTACGGAATTTCACAAGCAGGGCAGCGCGTTTTATTTCGCGCTGCTGGATCCTGAAGAGAAAGAGATTATCGGGATCGCCAATTTTTCAAACGTGGTGCGCGGGTCGTTTCACGCCTGCTACCTTGGCTACTCCATCGGCCAGAAATGGCAGGGGCAGGGGCTGATGTACGAGGCGTTAACGGTGGCGATCCGCTATATGCAACGCACGCAGCATATCCATCGCATCATGGCGAACTATATGCCGCATAATCAGCGCAGCGGCAATTTGCTGGCGCGCTTAGGGTTCGAGAAAGAGGGTTACGCCAAAGACTATCTGCTGATAGACGGAGAGTGGCGCGACCACGTTCTGACGGCGTTAACCACCCGGGACTGGACCGCAGGTCGTTAAGGAGAAAAGATGAAGTATCAGCTAAACGGTACAGAAGCGCGCGTGATTGGGTGCTTACTCGAAAAACAGGTCACCACGCCGGAGCAGTATCCGCTCTCCGTCAACGCCGTAACCATGGCCTGCAACCAGAAGACCAACCGCGAGCCGGTGATGAACCTCAGCGAGCATGAGGTTCAGGACGTGCTGGATGCGTTGGTTAAACGCCACTATCTGCGCACCGTCAGCGGCTTCGGCAACCGCGTTACCAAATACGAACAGCGCTTCTGTAACTCTGAATTTGGCGACCTGAAGCTGAGCAGTGCGGAAGTGGCGGTCATCACCACGCTGTTGCTGCGTGGGGCGCAGACGCCGGGGGAACTGCGCACGCGCGCTTCCCGCATGCATGAGTTCTGCGATATGCAGGAAGTTGAGCAGACCCTGGAAGGGCTAGCTTCTCGCGAAGACGGCCCATACGTGGTGCGTCTGGCGCGCGAGCCGGGTAAACGTGAAAGCCGCTATATGCACCTGTTCAGCGGCGACGTCGATGTCGCTACCGTTACCGCGGAGAGCGACGCGGGATCCTCAGCAAGCAATGACACTCTTGCCGCGCGCGTAGAGGCGCTGGAAGACGAGGTCGCCGGGCTGAAACAGCGCCTGGATGCATTGCTGGCACATCTGGGAGACTGACGGTGAAAAAATTACGCGTTGGCGTGGTGGGGCTCGGCGGCATCGCGCAAAAAGCCTGGCTGCCTGTATTAGGTGCGGCGACGGACTGGACCCTGCAAGGGGCATGGTCACCCACCCGAGAAAAGGCAGAACGTATCTGCGAAACCTGGCGCATTCCGTATGCCGCCTCCCTGCAGGATCTGGCCCGCGAGTGTGATGCGGTCTTTGTGCATACCTCAACGGCAACCCACTATCAGGTGGTGAGCGAGTTGCTCAATTTGGGGGTTCACGTCTGCGTGGATAAGCCGCTGGCGGAAAATGTTCAGGATGCCGAACGGCTGATTGAGCTGGCCGCGCGCAAAAAACTGACGCTGATGGTGGGCTTCAACCGCCGCTTCGCGCCGCTTTACCAGCAGCTGAAGGCGCAGTCGAACACGCTCGCCTCGCTGCGGATGGATAAGCACCGCACCGACAGCATCGGGCCGAACGATCTGCGCTTCACCCTTCTGGATGATTATCTGCACGTTGTGGATACGGCGCTGTGGCTGAGCAACGGCGAAGCGCTGCTGAAAAGCGGTACCCTGTTAACGAATGACCAGGGGGAGATGGTCTACGCGGAGCACCACTTCGCCGTTGAGCATCTTCAGATTACCACCAGCATGCACCGTCGTGCGGGAAGCCAGCGTGAATCCGTGCAGGCGGTGACCGAGGGCGCGCTGTATGACATTACGGACATGCGCGAGTGGCGGGAAGAGAAGGGCAACGGCGTGGTGACGCTCCCGGCACCGGGCTGGCAGAGCACCCTCGAGCAGCGCGGTTTCGCAGGATGCGCCCGCCACTTTATCACCTGCGTGCAAAATCAGACGGTTCCCGAAACGTCCGGCGAGCAGGCCATTATGGCGCAGCGCATTGTGGAAAGGCTCTGGCGCGATGCCATGAGCGAATAACTCGCTGTAACATCTGCGGATAGTAATTCGTTGAAATCCGGGTAGACTAAGCGCCGCTTGTAGGCTTTGCCGGGTGGCGCTTACGCTTGCCCGTCCTGGAAATCCGTATGGTTCTGGAAATTCACGTTAATGAACTTATTAAAATCGCTGGCGGCCGTCAGCTCGATGACCATGTTTTCCCGCGTGCTGGGTTTTGCGCGCGACGCCATTGTGGCAAGGGTATTTGGTGCAGGGATGGCCACGGACGCCTTTTTCGTCGCGTTCAAACTGCCAAATCTGCTGCGTCGTATTTTTGCTGAAGGGGCGTTTTCCCAGGCATTCGTGCCCATTCTGGCGGAATATAAAAGCAAGCAGGGTGAAGACGCGACGCGCGTCTTTGTTTCTTATGTTTCCGGGCTGCTGACGCTGGCTTTGGCGGTGGTGACCGTACTCGGGATGCTGGCCGCACCGTGGGTGATTATGGTGACCGCGCCCGGTTTTGCCGATACGGCTGACAAATTTGCGCTGACCTCTCAGCTGCTGCGCATTACTTTCCCCTATATTCTGCTCATCTCGCTGGCCTCGCTGGTGGGGGCGATCCTGAACACCTGGAACCGCTTCTCTGTTCCGGCGTTTGCGCCAACGTTTCTCAACGTCAGCATGATCGGTTTTGCCCTGTTCGCCGCGCCGCACTTCAACCCGCCGGTGTTGGCGCTGGCCTGGGCGGTTACCGTCGGCGGCGTGCTGCAGCTGGCGTACCAGCTGCCGCATCTGAAAAAAATCGGCATGCTGGTGCTGCCGCGCATCAATCTCAAAGATGCCGGGGCGATGCGCGTGATCAGGCAGATGGGGCCCGCCATTCTCGGCGTCTCCGTCAGCCAGATCTCGCTTATCATTAACACCATCTTTGCCTCTTTCCTCGTGTCCGGCTCGGTTTCCTGGATGTACTACGCTGACCGTCTGATGGAGTTCCCGTCCGGGGTGCTGGGCGTGGCGCTGGGGACCATCCTGCTGCCGTCGCTGTCGAAAAGTTTTGCCAGCGGCAACCATGATGAATATTGCCGCCTGATGGACTGGGGTTTACGTCTCTGCTTCCTGCTGGCCCTGCCGAGCGCGGTGGCGCTGGGTATTCTGGCTAAACCGCTGACGGTGTCGCTCTTCCAGTACGGGAAATTCACCGCCTTTGATGCCGCCATGACCCAGCGCGCGCTGATTGCCTACTCGGTCGGCTTGATGGGGCTGATCGTCGTCAAGGTGCTGGCGCCCGGGTTCTACTCGCGTCAGGACATCAAAACGCCGGTGAAAATTGCCATCGTGACTCTGATTATGACCCAGCTGATGAACCTGGCGTTTATTGGTCCGCTGAAGCATGCTGGCCTGTCGCTGTCTATTGGTCTGGCGGCCTGTCTGAATGCCGGGCTGCTGTACTGGCAGCTGCGCAAGCAAGATATCTTTACGCCGCAGCCGGGGTGGGGAAGTTTCCTGGTACGTCTGATCGTTGCGGTACTGGTGATGTCGGCGGCGCTTCTCGGCATGATGTACGTGATGCCGGAGTGGTCCCTCGGCACTATGCCTTATCGTCTGATGCGGCTGATGGCCGTGGTAGGCGTCGGGGTCGTGGCTTACTTTGCCACGCTCGCGGTGCTGGGGTTCAAAGTGAAAGAGTTTGCCCGCCGTACGGCATAAACGCCAAAAGGGGAGTTCACCTTATGGTGCTCCCCGCTGCATGATTTGTCGCCCAGGCGTCAAATCGAAATCTTTTTAACTCCCGCAATACGCGCAGTCGCTGTTTGACCATCCGCACCGTACAGTCCGGTTTCTTTATGCGGTTTCAATACCTCAAGCGCCTGCTGATTACGCTCAATCTGACCTTCCAGTAGCCAGCCGTTGTGCTGGTTAAGGTCGCGCAGGTGCTGGGTTTTTTCGGTAATGGTTTGCCAGCGCTCAATAATATCGTCATTGGCGCTACGCTTAGGATCCTGCTCAGCGCGGCGCTGTTGCTCCAGATAATCCAGCGTCGCCAGTAGCGAACTCTTATCTTCAGTAATACGCTGCAGCGCGCTGCCGTTGATGTGACCGGAAGAGAGATGCTGCTGTTCAGCGTCCATTACCGTTTTCAGGTCGTTAAGAACAACCGTCATTTGATCCAGTATTTCTGACAGTCGACTCATACGGTTAGTTACTCTGTAAGAAACTCTGTGCTTCCTGAATCAGGGCATCAGCAATCTTGCTGGTGTCCATTTTCAGCTCACCGTTACGAATAGCCGTTTTCAGCGCTTCAACACGTTCCATATTGATATCGTTGCTGCCTGGCTGCATCAGTTTCGCCTGCGCGTCGCTCAGGGTAACGCTGGTGCTGTTGGACGTTGACGGTTTTTCCAGACGCGTTTTCTGCGCAGGAGCGTCATTCGTTTCGCGAGGTTGTACAGCGCTTACCGGCTTCAGGGCTGATGTACGATCAATGCTCATAGTGTTGTCCTCATCGAGGGTTCGCGGCGTTTGCGCCTGACATCATCATTAGTGGAATATTTATCGGCACGCGCCGCGAAATCTTTAAAAAGATTATAGGTTAATCAGAATATTCCCATCAGAATCAACGGTTCCGCTCACCACCTGGCCTGAGGACATTCTGACGCGGGCGTTTTGCGCCACCGCGGCATTATTTAACGCTTTCCCTTCACTGTTGATGCTAAAGCCATCTCCGTTGGCCACTACCATCACCTGTTGACCCGCTTTTACCCGCCATGACTGACGCAGCATTGAGAGCTGTATCGGCTGGCCGGGGGCGACATCGCGCAGGCTGACGGCGTCCTGTGCCTGGTTCATTTCCAGCATGGTGCGTGGAGGCAGCTGATCCAGACGGCCGCGTTTTAACGTCACGCTGTTCGTCTGCAGCACGCTGCCGCGCGCAATGGGTACGGCGGCGACAACATAATTGCCCGTCGCCTGAACTGCAACCTGTAAATAGCGTTTTTCGTTCGCACAGCGTGCCAGCACGTTCACATTTCCCCACAGCCGGGTGGTTCCCGTCACGCTGAATGACGGTTGGTCACAGGTCGGGTACAGATTCGGTGGGGTGCGCACGGTAACGTTAACCTCATCGCTAAAGCCCGCCAGCTTTTCAGCAAAAAAAGCCGTCAGCCGATCCTGTAAGCCTTCAGCCTGCACCAGAGGGCTAAACAGCAAGAAAGTTGCCACCAGGCCACGTTTTAACGTTTGCATCGCAAGTTCCACCGTTTCCAGAGTTGAATGAATTCTACCTGCAGTGGTTTTGCATCAACGCAATAAATAGCGACGCATTTTGCGCTTATTCCGTCGATAGGGGAGACCGGGTGAGATTTAAGCTGTGAACTGAAATTTTGCCATCAGCGGAGGAGACATGCTCGATAAACTCGACGCCGCGTTACGTTTTCAGCAGGAAGCGCTCAATTTACGCGCCCAGCGGCAGGAGATTTTAGCCGCCAACATCGCTAACGCCGATACCCCAGGGTTTCAGGCGCGCGATATTGATTTTTCCAGTGAACTCAAAAAGGTGATGGAGCGTGGACGTGCCGAAGGAACGGGTGTTGCACTTGCCATGACATCCTCTCGCCATATTCCTGCTCAGGCGATGACCGCGCCAGCGACCGATTTACTTTATCGCATTCCCGATCAGCCCTCACTCGACGGTAACACCGTGGATATGGACCGGGAGCGTACGCAGTTTGCCGATAACAGTCTGAAATACCAGACGGGCCTGACCGTACTCGGCGGACAAATCAAAGGCATGATGAACGTCCTGCAGGGGGGGAACTGATAGATGGCCTTGTTGAATATTTTTGATATTGCCGGTTCGGCGTTAACCGCGCAGTCCAAACGCCTGAACGTGGCTGCCAGTAACCTGGCGAACGCCGACAGCGTAACCGGACCAGACGGCCAGCCTTATCGTGCCAAACAGGTTGTCTTTCAGGTCGATGCTGCGCCGGGCGCGGCGACGGGCGGCGTGAAGGTGTCTGATGTGGTAGAGAGCCAGGCGCCGGACAGGCTGGTGTATGAGCCGGGTAACCCGCTCGCGGATGCCAGCGGATACGTAAAAATGCCAAACGTGGATGTGGTAGGTGAGATGGTGAACTCCATGTCGGCTTCCCGTAGCTACCAGGCCAACGTCGAAGTGCTTAATACCGTGAAGAGCATGATGCTCAAAACGCTCACTCTCGGCCAGTAAAGGAGACATGCATGTCCATCGCCGTAAATGTGAATGATCCTACGAACTCGGGTGTTAATAACACGAAGAGTACAACGGGTTCTAACTCCCTCACCGGGAGCAATGCCGCCGATCTTCAGGGCAGCTTTCTGACGCTGCTGGTGGCGCAGCTTAAGAACCAGGATCCCACCAACCCAATGCAGAACAACGAACTGACCACGCAGCTTGCGCAGATCAGCACCGTTAGCGGCATTGAGAAACTCAACACCACCCTCGGCTCCGTCTCCGGGCAGATTAACAGCGCCCAGTCTCTGCAGGCGGCAAGCCTGATTGGCCACGGGGTGATGATCCCGGGAACCACGATTCTGGCGGGCACCAGCACCACCGAAGGCAACACCACAACGACCACCACGCCGTTTGGCGTTGAGTTGCAGCAGGCGGCGGAGAAAGTTACTGCCACCATTACCGACAGCAACGGCACGGTCGTGCGCACCATTGATATCGGCGAGCTGAAGGCGGGCGTTCACACCTTTACGTGGGATGGCAGCCTGACCGACGGCACTAAAGCACCAAACGGTTCTTACAAAGTAGCGATCAGCGCCAGCAACGGGACAACCCAGCTGGTGGCGCAGCCGCTGCAGTTCGCGCTGGTCCAGGGCGTGATTAAAGGAAGCGACGGCAACAAACTGGATTTGGGAACCTCTGGTTCCACCACACTCGACGAAGTTCGGCAGATTATCTAAGCCTTAACACTTATCAGGAGTAAGTCATGGCCTTTTCTCAAGCGGTCAGCGGCCTGAATGCTGCGGCCACCAACCTGGACGTCATTGGCAACAACATCGCCAACTCCGCGACCTATGGTTTTAAATCCGGTTCTGCTTCATTTGCGGACATGTTTGCCGGTTCCAAAGTCGGCCTGGGCGTGAAAGTTGCGGGCATCACTCAGGACTTTACCGACGGCACCACCACTAACACCGGTCGTGGTCTGGACGTTGCTATCAGCCAGAACGGCTTCTTCCGTATGGTCGATTCCAACGGTTCAGTGTTCTACAGCCGTAACGGCCAGTTCAAGCTGGACGAAAACCGTACGCTGGTTAACATGCAGGGCATGCAGCTGACGGGCTACCCGGCAGCCGGAACGCCTCCAACCGTTCAGACCGGTGCGAACCCTCAGGCGATTACTATCCCGAACACCCTGATGGCGGCGAAATCAACCACCACCGCGACGCAGCAGATCAACCTGAACTCAACCGATCCTGTTCAAACTGCCCCGTTCGATGCGACCAACCCGGACACCTATAACAAAAAAGGGACCGTGACCGTATTCGACAGCCAGGGTAACGCCCACAACATGTACGTCTACTACGTGAAGACGGCCAACAATAAATGGGATCTTTATACTCAGGACGGCAGCGTTGCGGGTTCAACAGCGGCAAAAGCGGCGCAAATGAACTTTGATGCGAACGGTAACCTGGCGGGTGTCTACAACTACGACGCTGCGGGTGTACTGAGCGCAACGCCAAACGCCACGCCGGCCATTAACATCACCACGGGTTCTGTCAGCGGTGCGACGGCGGCGACCTTCTCCCTGAGCTTCCAGAACTCCATGCAGCAGAACACCGGTGCAAACAGCGTTGTGGCAACCAATCAGAACGGCTACAAGCCTGGCGACCTGGTGAGCTACCAGATCAACGACGATGGCACCGTGGTGGGAAGCTACTCTAACGAACAGTCTCAGGTTCTGGGGCAGATCGTGCTGGCAAACTTCGCCAACAACGAAGGCCTGAAATCGGAAGGCGACAACGTCTGGTCTGCCACACAGTCCTCCGGCGTGGCGCTGCTGGGTACCGCAGGCACCGGTAACTTCGGCAAGCTGACCAACGGCGCGCTGGAGGCTTCCAACGTGGATATGAGTAAAGAACTGGTGAACATGATCGTCGCGCAGCGTAACTATCAGTCGAACGCGCAGACCATCAAAACCCAGGACCAGATCCTCAACACGCTGGTTAACCTGCGTTAAGCGGCTAACAGGAAAGCGCAATGGATCACGCAATATATACCGCGATGGGCGCGGCAAGTCAGACGCTCAATCAGCAGGCCGTTACCGCCAGCAACCTGGCAAACGCCTCTACGCCGGGCTTTCGCGCGCAGCTTAACGCGCTGCGCGCGGTGCCGGTTGAAGGGCTGTCCCTGCCGACCCGTACGCTGGTGACGGCATCAACCCCTGGCGCAGATATGACGCCAGGGCAGATGGACTACACCTCGCGCCCGCTGGACGTTGCCCTGCAGCAGGACGGCTGGCTGGCGGTGCAAACGGCCGACGGCAGCGAAGGCTATACCCGTAACGGCAATATCCAGGTGAGCGCGACGGGCCAGCTGACGATTCAGGGGCATCCGGTTATGGGGGAAGCGGGTCCGCTGACCGTGCCGGAAGGCTCTGAGCTGACTATCGCCGCGGACGGCACCATTTCGGCGCTGAACCCGGGCGATCCGGCCAACACCGTTGCACCCGTCGGACGTCTGAAGCTGGTTAAAGCGGAAGGCAAAGAGGTGCAGCGCGGCGACGACGGCATGTTCCGTCTGACCCAGGCGGCGCAGGCGACGCGCGGTGCCACGTTACAGGCCGATCCGAGCATCCGTGTGATGTCCGGCGTTCTGGAAGGCAGCAACGTCAAGCCGGTAGCCGCTATGAGCGACATGATTGCCAGCGCCCGTCGTTTTGAAATGCAGATGAAGATCATCAGCAGCGTGGATGAAAACGCGGGCAAAGCTAACCAACTTCTGGCTATGAGTTAACAGGACTCCTTATGATCAGTTCTTTATGGATCGCGAAAACTGGCCTGGACGCCCAGCAAACCAATATGGACGTGATTGCCAACAACCTGGCAAACGTGAGCACCAATGGTTTCAAGCGTCAGCGTGCCGTTTTCGAAGATTTGCTTTATCAAACCATCCGTCAGCCGGGCGCGCAGTCTTCTGAACAGACGACGCTGCCGTCGGGCCTGCAGATTGGTACCGGCGTTCGCCCGGTGGCTACCGAGCGTCTGCACAGCCAGGGCAACCTGTCTCAGACCAACAACAGTAAAGACGTAGCAATCAAAGGCCAGGGCTTCTTCCAGGTGCAACTGCCTGACGGGACCTCGGCCTATACCCGCGACGGTTCGTTCCAGGTCGATCAGAACGGCCAGCTGGTGACGGCGGGCGGTTTCCAGGTTCAGCCTGCGATTACTATCCCGGCGAACGCCCTGAGCATCACCATCGGACGTGACGGTGTGGTCAGCGTGACCCAGCAGGGACAGGCCGCGCCGGTTCAGGTTGGGCAGCTCAACCTGACCACCTTCATGAACGATACCGGTCTGGAAAGCATTGGTGAAAACCTCTACACCGAAACGCAATCCTCCGGTACGCCGAATGAGAGCACCCCGGGCCTGAACGGCGCGGGTCTGCTGTACCAGGGTTATGTTGAAACGTCCAACGTGAACGTGGCGGAAGAGCTGGTGAATATGATCCAGGTCCAGCGCGCGTATGAAATTAACAGTAAAGCAGTGTCGACGACCGACCAGATGCTGCAGAAACTGACGCAACTCTAAGGTGTAGCCCGGTGCGGTAAACGCCGCGCCGGCTCCCTGTTTTCGAAGATGAAGGCAATGCAAAAAAACGCGGCGTTTCGTTATCCGATACTGACTGTTCTGGCTGTCACCCTCAGCGGGTGTGCTTTGATCCCGTCTAAACCATTGGTCCAGGGTGCGACGACTGCCCAACCCGTTCCCGGCCCTGCGCCAGTGGTCAACGGCTCCATTTTCCAGACCGCGCAGCCGATTAATTACGGCTATCAGCCGCTGTTTGAAGATCGCCGCCCGCGTAACGTCGGCGATACATTGACCATTGTGCTGCAGGAAAACGTCAGCGCGAGCAAGAGCTCGTCGGCGAACGCCAGCCGCGATGGCAAAACGAATTTTGGCTTCGATACCGTCCCGCGCTACCTGCAGGGACTGTTCGGCAATGCCCGTGCGGATGTCGAGGCCTCTGGCGGCAATACCTTTAACGGTAAAGGCGGCGCGAACGCCAGCAACACCTTCAGCGGTACGCTGACCGTCACGGTTGACCAGGTACTGGTTAACGGCAACTTGCACGTTGTGGGTGAAAAACAGATCGCCATCAACCAGGGCACTGAATTCATTCGCTTCTCGGGCGTGGTTAACCCTCGCACCATCAGCGGCACCAACACCGTTCCGTCCACCCAGGTGGCGGATGCGCGCATTGAGTACGTCGGGAACGGCTATATCAATGAAGCGCAAAATATGGGTTGGCTGCAGCGCTTCTTCCTTAATTTATCGCCGATGTAAGCGAGGTGACCCATGTTTAAATCGATCTTCGCCGTGGCGCTCGCGCTGGTGGCAACGTTTGCCCAGGCTGACCGTATTCGCGACCTCACCAGCGTTCAGGGCGTTCGTGAAAACTCCCTGATTGGCTATGGCCTGGTGGTTGGTCTGGATGGTACCGGTGACCAGACGACCCAGACGCCGTTCACCACCCAAAGCCTGAACAACATGCTTTCCCAACTCGGCATTACCGTGCCGGCGGGAACCAACATGCAGCTGAAAAACGTGGCCGCGGTAATGGTCACCGCGTCCTACCCGGCGTTTGCGCGTCAGGGGCAGACCATTGACGTGGTGGTCTCCTCAATGGGTAACGCCAAAAGCCTGCGCGGCGGTACGCTGCTGATGACCCCGCTGAAAGGCGTTGATAGCCAGGTGTATGCGCTGGCGCAGGGGAACATTCTGGTTGGCGGTGCGGGGGCATCCGCAGGCGGAAGCAGCGTGCAGGTGAACCAGCTGAACGGTGGACGTATCACCAACGGTGCAATCATTGAGCGTGAACTGCCGACCCAGTTTGGCGCGGGCAACACCATCAACCTACAGCTTAATAATGAAGACTTCACGATGGCGCAGCAAATTGCCGATACCATCAACCGCAGCCGCGGCTACGGTAATGCAACGGCACTCGATGCGCGCACCGTGCAGATCCGTACCTCTACCGGCAGCAGCAACCAGGTGCGCATGCTGGCAGATATCCAGAATATGGAAGTGAACGTTCCGGTTCAGGATGCCAAGGTGATCATCAACTCCCGTACCGGCTCGGTGGTCATGAACCGGGAAGTGTCGCTGGACAGCTGTGCCGTAGCGCAGGGCAACCTCTCCGTAACGGTAAACCGCTCCGCGAACGTGAGCCAGCCGAATACGCCATTTGGCGGCGGTCAGACGGTGGTAACACCACAAACGCAGATTGACATGCGTCAGAGCGGCGGTTCACTGCAGAGCGTTCGCTCCAGCGCCAACCTGAACAGCGTGGTGCGTGCCCTGAACGCCCTGGGCGCAACGCCGATGGATCTGATGTCCATCCTGCAATCCATGCAAAGCGCGGGCTGCCTGCGCGCCAAACTGGAAATCATCTAATGCTGACCGATAGCAAACTGTTGACCAGTGCAGCCTGGGACGCTCAGTCGCTCAACGAACTGAAAACCAAAGCAGGCAAAGACCCGGCGGCGAACATCCGCCCGGTCGCCCGCCAGGTGGAAGGGATGTTTGTACAGATGATGCTGAAAAGCATGCGCGAAACCCTGCCCAAAGACGGGATGTTCAGCAGTGATTCAACGCGTCTCTACACCAGCATGTATGACCAGCAGATTGCGCAGCAGATGACCGCCGGTAAAGGCCTCGGTCTGGCTGACATGATTGCGAAACAGACCGAAGCCGCGCAGGGCATTCAGCCTCAGGAGCAGACGCAGCAGGTGCCGATGAAGTTCGACCTGGAAACGGTGACCAGTTATCAGAACCAGGCTCTGACGCAAATGGTGCGTAAAGCGATGCCAAAAGCCACGGGCAGCGGCGATGAGCCGCTCTCCGGTGACAGCAAAGACTTCCTGGCGCAGCTTTCTCTGCCCGCGCGTCTCGCCAGCGAACAGAGCGGCGTGCCGCATCACCTGATTCTGGCGCAGGCCGCGCTGGAGTCGGGCTGGGGACAGCGTCAGATCCGCAAGGAAAACGGCGATCCGAGCTTCAACATCTTCGGCGTGAAGGCCACCTCCAGCTGGAAGGGGCCAACAACGGAGATCACGACCACCGAATACGAGAACGGTGCGGCGGTGAAGGTCAAAGCAAAATTCCGCGTCTACAGCTCCTATCTGGAAGCATTGTCCGACTACGTTGGCCTGCTGAGCCGCAATCCGCGTTATACCGCCGTTACGCAGGCGGCGACGGCGGAGCAGGGCGCTCAGGCCTTACAAAACGCGGGCTACGCGACTGACCCGAACTATGCACGCAAGCTCACCAGCATGATCCAGCAGCTGAAATCCATGGGCGAGAAGGTCAGCAAAGCCTATAGCACAGATATTGAAAATCTGTTCTGAAAGTTCTCAAGTCCCGGTGGAGGTTGCCGATAACCTTCATCAGGACTCGTGTCTGAACGTATAAAAGGAACCCCCATGTCCAGTTTGATTAACAGCGCCATGAGTGGCCTCAGTGCTGCGCAGTCGGCACTCAATACCGTCAGTAATAATATTTCAAGCTATAACGTGGCAGGTTACACCCGCCAGACCACGGTGCTGGGCGCATCTAACAGCACGCTGACCGGCGGTGGCTGGGTGGGTAACGGGGTTTATGTCTCCGGTGTCCAGCGTGAGTATGACGCCTTCATCACCAACCAGCTGCGCGCCGCGCAGACGCAGAGCAGCGGTCTGACGACGCGCTATCAGCAGATGTCAAAAATTGACGATGTGCTCTCCGATACCACCAACTCGCTCTCCACCACCCTGCAGGATTTCTTCAAAAGTCTGCAAACCCTGGTGAGTAATGCGGAAGACCCGGCTGCACGTCAGACGGTGCTGGGCAAAGCGAGCGGACTGGTCAATCAGTTTAAAACCAACGATCAGTATCTCCGTGACCAGGATTCGCAGGTCAATACCGCCATCTCAAGCAGCGTGTCTCAGATTAATAACTACGCGGCACAGATTGCGAATCTGAACGATCAGATCTCGCGTCTGACCGGGGTTGGCGCGGGCGCGTCACCTAACGATCTTCTGGACCAGCGCGATCAGCTCGTGACTGAACTGAACAAAATCGTGGGCGTGGAAGTCTCCGTGCAGGATAGCGGCACGTTTAATATCTCTCTCGGTAACGGTTACAGCCTGGTACAGGGCAGCAAAGCCAGCCAGCTGGCGGCCGTGAAGTCCAGCGCCGATCCGGCTCGTACTACTATCGCCTACGTCGATGACGTGGCGGGCAATATTGAGATCCCGGAGAAACTTATCACCACCGGTTCTTTAGGCGGTTTACTGACCTTCCGCACGGAAGATCTGGATAAAGCCCGTAACAGCCTGAACCAGATGGCGCTGGCCTTTGCCGACGCGATGAACACGCAGCATGAAGCCGGTTTTGATGCGAACGGTGATGCGGGCGGTAAACTGTTCAACTTTGGTTCTCCGGCGGTCCTTTCCAACAGCAAGAACGGCGGTTCGGCCGTTGTTACGGCTTCTGTGACGGACAGCAAACAGGTCCAGGCGACAGACTATAAGCTGCAGTTTAACGGCACTGACTGGACGGTCACCCGCACGTCAGACAAAACCAGCTTTACGATGAGCCCGGATGCCAGCGGCAATCTGTCGTTTGATGGCCTTAACGTCAACGTGAGCGGCACGGCAAATACCAAAGACAGCTTTACCGTGAAGCCTGTTTCCAACGTCATCATGAACATGGATCTCGCGATCAGCGACGAGTCTAAACTGGCGATGGCATCGGTGCAGAACGGCGGCGAAAGTGACAACCGTAACGGCCAGAAACTGCTCGATCTGCAAAACGGCAAAGTGGTGGGTGGAAATAAAACCTTCAACGATGCGTATGCCTCTCTCGTCAGTACCGTCGGTAGCTCAACGGCGTCACTGAAGGTGAGCAGCCAGACGAAAGCCAACGTGGAAACGCAGTTAATCAAGCAGCAGCAGACCATCTCTGGGGTAAACCTCGACGAAGAGTATGGCAATTTGCAGCGTTATCAGCAGTATTACCTGGCCAATGCCCAGGTTCTACAAACTGCCAGTACGCTCTTCGATGCAATTATCAACATTCGTTAAGGTTGAGGTGAACAATGCGTATTAGCACCCAGATGATGTACGAGCAGAACATGCGTGGGATTACCGATTCCCAGAGCAGATGGCTGAACTACGGTGAGCAGATGTCCACCGGTAAGCGCGTGAACCGTCCTTCGGACGATCCTATCGCCGCGTCGCAGGCCATCGTTCTGTCACAGTCTCAGTCGCAAAACAGCCAGTTTGCGCTCGCGCGTACCTTTGCTACGCAGAAGGTCTCGCTGGAAGATAACGTGTTAACCCAGGTCAACACTGCGATCTCGAGCGTGCGCGAGAAGCTGGTTTACGCCTCAAACGGTACATTAAGCGATGACGACCGTCTTTCTCTGGCGACCGATATTCAGGGGATCCGCGATCAGCTGATGAACCTGGCCAACACGACGGATGGTAATGGTCGCTTTATCTTTGCGGGATACAAAACCGAGAGCGCACCGTTTGATGCCGCGACCGGAGATTACAACGGCGGCGCAGAGGCCATCACGCAGCAGGTTGATACGGCGCGAAATATGACCATTAGCCATACCGGCCAGCAAATTTTCGAAAGCATTACCAGTAATGCGGAACAGCTGCCGGGCGGTGGATATGGCCAGACCAACATGTTCAAAATCCTGGACTCTGCTATTGCATCGCTGAAGACACCGATTGAGAACGATCCGGCTGCCGCAACGGCGCAAAGCCAGGTGATTGCCAATGCGCAAATCGGCATCAAAAACTCCCAGAACAATATCCTCACGGTCGTTGCGGATGTGGGAACCAAGATGAACGAGCTGGAAAAACTCGACACGCTGGGCGATGACCGCGCGCTGGGTCAGACCAAGCAGATGAGTGACCTGGTTGATGTTGACTGGAACGAAGCGATTTCCTCTTACACCATGCAGCAGGCGGCCCTGCAGGCGTCTTATAAAGCGTTTAGCGATATGCAGGGCATGTCTCTGTTCCAGCTGAACAAATAACATCTTGACCTCTTGGAACATGTCTTGAAACTGGGCATGTTTTACTGCCCAATCCGTCTGGATTGGGCATTTTTTTATGCAACTTCTGCTGATGCGGAGGTGACTCGTGCACTTTCTATCAGACGGATTGCCAGCGCAATGACGCCACAGACCGTCGCCAGCGCGACCACGCCCGTCCAGCCGGCCAGCGAGTAAATATTGCTGCCTAACGCGGAACCCAGCGCCATCCCGATAAAGACCACCGTAAAGAGCAGGGCGTTGAGACGACCGCGCGCCTGCGGTTCAAGGCTGTATACCAGGTTCTGGTGAGCGACCAGGCTGGACTGCAGACCCAGGTCGAACCCGACGGCGGAGATGGCGATCAGAATCAGCTGTCCATGAACGCCCAGCGCGGGCATCAGGAACATCAGGGCGAATGATACGGTCACAAGAACGGCACCAAGCTGCGTGACTTTTCCTGCGCCCAGTTTGTCTGCCAGCCCCCCTGCCAGCGGGGCAGCTAACGCACCGGCGGCACCTGCAATACCAAAACCACCCGCTACGGCACTCCCCAGGTGATAGCGTTCCAGCAGCATGACCGCAAGCGTAGACCAGAAGGCGCTAAAGGCAATCGACAGAAAACCCTGAGCCAGCGCCGCACGGCGCAGCGCCGGATAGCGACGCCAGAGATGTTCCATTGAGCGCATCAGCGCCGGGTAACTCAGCGTGGAGTGAATAGCAAAACGCGGAAGCACAAACCACATCATCACCCCGATGAACGCAATGCTCGCCGCCGCCAGCTGGTACATGACGCGCCAGCCAAACGCTTCGCCCACCACGCCGCTCACGGTTCTGGATAATAAGATCCCCATCAGCAGCCCGGTCATTACCGTGCCCACGGTTTTCCCCTGTTTACCTTCCGGCGCAAGGATGGCTGCCGCAGGGACGATATCCTGTGCCATAGTGGCGGCCATGCCGATGAGCAGGCTTGCCAGCAGCAGAGAGTGGATCTGCCCGGTCAGGCTACAGCCGAGAAGAAACAGCGCCAGCGCCGCACTCTTTATCAGGATTAACGTCCTGCGGTCGTGGCGATCGCCGAGCGGAAGCAGGAACAGGATCCCAAGGGCATATCCCGCCTGGGTGAGCGTCGGGACCATGCCCATTCCTTCGATACTCAGATGAAGGTCTGCGCCCATCAGCGGCAGCAGAGGCTGGGCATAATAGATTGATGCCACGCTGAAACCTGCACCGATCGCCAGCATTAAAATCACCCAGCGGCTCACGGCATGGGCGGCGGTTGTTGTGTTCATAAGAAGTTCCTCATTCGTCGTGTGAGGCTATTTTTTATCAGTACGCCTTGCGACGGTAGCGGGCCCGGTGGTAAAACGCTTATACGTTGAACGTATAAGTGAAAAGGCGATGAAAAGAGCTGAGCGTATAGACAGGGTGGAGCTAATGCGGACGTTTGTTCGCATCGTGGAGGCGGGTTCCCTCTCTGCGGCGGCACGGCAACTCGCCACCACCCAGGCCACGGTAAGCAGACGGTTACAGTCACTTGAGACCATGCTGGGCGTGCGCCTGATTTTGCGCACCACCCACACGACGCGGCTGACGGATGACGGCGAGCGCTGCTATCAGCACGCCCGTCGGGTGATTGACAGCTGGCTGGCGCTGGAAGATGAGGTGGGGCAGACGGAAGATGAGCCGGTAGGCGTTCTGCGGGTGCGCGCTCCGCACGCGTTTGGTCAGGACCAGCTTCTGAAACCCGTAACCGAGTTTTTGCAACGCTATCCGCAGCTTTCGATTGAGTGGATGCTCAACGATCGGTCGGCAGACTTCCTCGGCGACAACCTTGACTGTGCTATTCGGGTGGGCGTGGAAGTCGATCCTGCGACCGTGTCCGTGCTGCTGGCCGAAGTGCCGCGCTCGGTGGTGGCTTCTCCGGCGCTGCTGGCCCGTTTCCCAACGGTTACCACGCCGGAGGATTTGCAGCTGTTTCCCTGGATAGCGATCAGCTCATTCTACCAGCGCCATGTGGAGCTGTTTCACGATGCATCACCCGCCACCGCGCGGATTGCTATTACGCCACGGCTGAGCACCGACAGCCTGTATGTCGCACGCAATACGGCGCTCACCGGGCTTGGCGTGGCGGTGGTATCCAGCTGGACGGTACAGGATGATATTCGGGAAGGGCGGCTGGTGCATTTGCTGCCAGAGTGGCAGCCAGCGGCGTTACCGGTGCATCTGGTTTACCCCTGGTCGCGCTATTATCCGGCACGCTTGCGGCGTTTTCTGGAGTTGATGCGGCAGGTCATGCCTGAGGTGACCGGGATGAGAAAGCCTGTACAGCAGCCATAAAAAAGCCGACCCGAAGGTCGGCTTTTTGCTTTCAGCGTCGTTATTCGACAGACTGCGGACGCGTCGCCGGTGCAGTCGCCTGATGCGTTGCACTGTGGCCGCCTGCAGCGCCTTTACCGTCGAAGCTGAACGCCGGGCGTACCCAGTCACTGTGACGCGGGGCTTCAGGCACGTAATCCGGCGCCGGGGCGCGCGTCATTGGTGCTGTCGCCACGTGGGATGCGGCTGGTGCAGAAACAACCGGCTCAGGTTTCACCTCAGGCGCTTTCGCTTCTTCGGCAACCGGTTCAACCTGAATCTCAACGTCCTGAACAACTTCTTCAGTGGTGGTTTCAACCAGGGTTTCAGCGGTGTCTTCCACTGCGGCTACAGGTTCAGCCTCTTCAGCCACTTCCTCAGCCACCACGGCATCTTCTTCGGCGATAAGCTGCGGTGCGGCATCAACCGGCGCGGCAATCACTTCTGGATGGGTGGTTTCAACTTCCACTGTGTGAGGTGCTTCAGCTTCAACAACCTCAGGTTCAACAACCTCAGGTTCAACCACGGTTACCGCTTCAGTCACGACAGCTTCTACCGCGGCTGCTGGTGCAATCACCTCTTCGGTTACAGGCTGTTCTTCAACAACCTGCTCCGGGCGAGCAACCGGGTAGCGGATCCAGACTTTACCGGAGGCCATTTCTGGTGAAGCACAGGCAATGGTCAGCGGCATTGGCGACTGAGTCGGGTAACGTTCGTCACGATAGCGACGACGGCGCTGGCCGCTGACGCGCAGATGACGTGGAGAACGACGTGAACGGCGCGGCATACCGGCGTTATCACGGTTTTCGCCGTTATCATCCTGCTCAACGTTGTTTTCAACGACCGCTGGCAGGTCAACTTTTGCCACTTGTGTACCGGTTGCGATCTCGCTGGTTTCAACCGCGATAGCGCCTGACTCTTCGGTTGCTTCAGAAGCGAAGCGAACTTTCTGAGAAAGCTGGCGCTGCTTACGACGCGGCATTACCTGAGTGCGTTCTTCCTGCTCGCCGTCCTGCTGTTCAACAGGCTCTTCGCGGTTCAGGTTTTTGACTTCCTGCTGTGCCTGACGCTTCTCATCGTTACGGCGACGGCTGCGTTCACGGCGCGGCTGCTGGTCGTCACGCTGTTTGCTCTTCTCAGACTCATCGCCCGCCTGCTGGCGAATTTCACGATCTTCAACATTCTGCTGCTGTTTCTCGCGACGGTTGCGACGGTTATCTTCGCGTTGCTCACGGCCTTCGTTATTCTCAGAGCGGTTGTCACGGTTGTCACGACGCTCGTTGCGGTCATTACGATCGCGGCGGTTGTTCTGACGCTTGCGACGGTCCTGCTGACGCTCTGGCTTGGCTGCTTTTGGCTCTTCTTTCGGCTGCTCTGGCTGAACTTCTTCTTCAGCAAACATCTTCTTCAGCGCGCCGAAGAAGCGGCTCAGCAGACCCGGCTGTGCCGGCTGGGCTTTCGCTACCGCTGCTTCTGGTTTCTGCGCTGCAGGTTTGGCAGCAGGTTTTTCCAGAGCTGCTTCCGGTGGTGCTTCAGGCATGATGAAGGTCGCTAACGCAGGCTGCTCTGGCAGTTTGCGCTCGGCTGGCTCTTCATCGGAAGGCAGGGACATCTCTTCTTCATGCAGCTTCGGCAGCAGGTAGCTGAGGGTGGTCGTCTCTTCGCCCTTACGCACGCGCAGCACGTGATAGTGTGGGGTCTGCATCTGGTCGTTTGGCACGATGATACAGCGAACGCCACCCTGACGCGCTTCAATCGCACTTACCGCTGCACGTTTTTCGTTAAGCAGGTAAGAGGCAACGGGCACCGGCACAATGGCGTGAACCTCTTTGGTGTTCTCTTTCAGCGCTTCTTCTTCAATCAGACGCAGAATGGAGAGGGACAGCGATTCGTTATCACGCACGGTACCGGTGCCGGAGCAGCGCGGACAAACGTGATGGCTGGACTCGCCGAGAGACGGGCTCAGACGCTGACGGGACATCTCCAGCAGGCCAAAGCGTGAGATATGGCTAATCTGGATACGCGCTCTGTCCTGACGCACCGCTTCGCGCAGACGGTTTTCAACCGCACGCTGGTGGCGAACAGGGGTCATGTCGATGAAGTCGATAACAATCAGACCACCCAGGTCGCGCAGGCGGAGCTGGCGGGCGATTTCATCAGCGGCTTCGAGGTTAGTGTTGTAGGCGGTCTCTTCGATATCGCCACCGCGCGTTGCACGCGCGGAGTTGATGTCGATAGCGGTCAGCGCTTCAGTGGTATCGATAACGATAGAACCGCCGGATGGCAGACGCACTTCACGCTGGAAGGCGGACTCAATCTGGGATTCGATCTGATAGTGGCTGAACAGCGGGATTTCGCCGGTGTACAGTTTAATTTTGCTGGTGAAATCCGGACGACCCAGCGCGGCGATGTGCTGGCGCGCCAGCTCAAGCACTTTCGGGTTATCGATCAGAATCTCACCGATGTCCTGACGCAGGTAATCACGGAAGGCACGCACGATAACGTTGCTTTCCTGGTGGATCAGGAACGGAGCAGGGCGGCTTTCGGCTGCTTTCTGAATGGCTTCCCAGTGCTTCAGACGGAAGCTCAGGTCCCACTGTAGCGCTTCGGCTGATTTACCAACGCCTGCGGTACGCACGATAAGCCCCATGCCATCAGGCAGTTCGAGGCTTGCCAGCGCTTCTTTCAGCTCGGTACGGTCATCACCTTCGATACGGCGAGAGATGCCACCCGCACGCGGGTTGTTAGGCATCAGAACCAGATAGCTCCCTGCGAGGCTGATAAAGGTGGTCAGCGCGGCACCTTTGTTGCCACGCTCTTCTTTATCAATCTGAACGATAACTTCCTGACCTTCACGCAGAACATCTTTGATGTTTGGGCGGCCATGGGCGTTGTAGTTTGCGGGGAAATATTCGCGGGCGATTTCTTTCAGAGGGAGGAAACCATGACGCTCAGCACCGTAATCGACAAATGCAGCTTCAAGGCTTGGTTCAATGCGGGTGATTTTACCTTTGTAAATGTTCGCTTTTTTCTGTTCGTGTCCAGGACTTTCGATATCCAGATCGTACAGGCGCTGCCCATCCACAAGGGCGACACGCAACTCTTCTTGCTGAGTTGCGTTGATTAACATTCTTTTCATCGTAACTTACTCGTTATTCTTACATTGACGACAAAGCTGCGGGCAAGGTGACGCTTTCCGGGGTATGAACCGATGGCCTCGTGTCTGTTCACGTCGCCAACCTCACGGTTGTCGCTCGCTTAAGAGGCGCAGAGTGTCGGTTGCCTGTGTTTCATACGGAAACACAGCGCAATTATCAGGGGAATTGCCTGGGTAGAACTCTCCAGAGAACAATCCTTATACCGGGAAGTACTGCAACCCGCAGCCCGCTAACTGCCTGAAAGATCAATACGTCTTACGCCATTGCTGCGTGGATGATCGGTCAGACAAAATTGGTCATTCCGTCAACATCCTTACTTAACCAGGATTTAACACGGAAAACAGCCTCATTATTCCACTGCTCGCCGGGTTATAGCAAGATGACTTTTACCAATTATCACCCGGTTACTCACAGTTTCTTCACTTCAGAATGGCGATTGGTTTAATAACCACCAAATCGATTGCGCGAAACGGGGAGCAGGCCGGATAAAAGTAAATATAAGCATAGAAAAATGAGTGGCGCTAATGGCTGACGATATTTAGAATCGCCAACCATGAAAACAGAGACTCCAGCCGTAAAAATGGTTGCCATCGCCGAAGATGACGCGGGGCAACGTATCGATAACTTTTTGCGCACCCAGTTGAAAGGTGTGCCAAAGAGCATGATTTACCGCATCCTGCGCAAGGGCGAGGTGCGGGTTAACAAAAAACGCGTGAAGCCCGAGTACAAACTCGAGGCGGGCGATGAAGTGCGTATTCCGCCGGTGCGCGTTGCGGAACGTGAAGAAGAGACCGTTTCACCGAAGCTACAGAAAGTGGCGGCCCTGAGCGATGTGATCCTTTACGAAGATGACCACATTCTGGTGCTCAATAAACCGTCAGGAACGGCTGTCCATGGCGGCAGCGGTCTGAGCTTCGGCGTGATTGAAGGGCTGCGAGCCCTGCGCCCGGAAGCGCGCTTCCTTGAACTGGTGCACCGTCTTGACCGTGATACCTCTGGCGTACTGCTGGTGGCGAAAAAGCGTTCTGCGCTGCGTTCGCTGCATGAACAGCTGCGTGAAAAAGGGATGCAGAAAGACTACCTGGCGCTGGTGCGCGGTCAGTGGCAGTCCCATGTAAAAGTGGTGCAGGCGCCGCTGCTGAAGAACATTCTGCAAAGCGGCGAACGTATTGTCCGCGTGAGCCAGGAAGGAAAACCGTCTGAGACGCGCTTTAAAGTTGAAGAGCGCTATGAGTTTGCCACGCTGGTGCGCTGCAGTCCGGTGACCGGTCGTACCCACCAGATCCGCGTGCATACGCAGTTTGCAGGGCACCCAATTGCCTTTGATGACCGCTATGGCGACCGCGAGTTTGATAAGCAGCTGGCGGGGACGGGGCTGTCGCGTCTGTTCCTGCATGCGGCAGCGCTGAAGTTTACCCATCCTAATACGGGGGAAGTCATCCGTATTGAAGCGCCGCTGGACGAGCAGCTGAAACGCTGTCTTAAGGTTCTGCGCGGCTGAGTTTGCGTTCCTCCCTCTCCCTGTGGGAGAGGGCTGGGGTGAGGGCATCAGGCCGCAACCTTCCAGTCACATGGTCAGCGGATTACACTCTTCTCGTCTTAACATCTGACACAAAGCAATCAGCGGTAACCCCACCAGCGTGTTGGGATCGCGTCCGTCCAGCTTGTCGAACAGCGCAATCCCCAATCCTTCACTTTTAAAGCTTCCAGCACAGTTCAGCGGACGTTCCCGGCGCACATAATCCACGATCTCTTGCTCGCTGAGATGGCGGAAGTGTACGTCGAACGGCTCGCATTCGGTTTGCAGATGACCGGTGGCGGAGTTATACAGCGCCAGGCCGGTATAAAAGGTCACGATAGTGCCTCGCGCACGCAGAAGCTGCTGACAGGCGTTCTCCTCCGTATGGGGCTTGCCGGTGATTTCGCCGTCCAGCACGCAAACCTGGTCTGAGCCTATAATCAAATGTGCGGGGTAACGTGCGGCCAGCGACTGCGCTTTCTCTTTAGCAAGACGCATCACCAGATGACGCGGTGATTCGCCCGGCTGTGGCGTCTCATCAACCTCTGGCGCGGCGCATTCAAACGGGATCCCGAGCTTTTCCAGCAGCATTCGGCGGTAGGGAGACGTGGAAGCAAGGACGAGATTTGGCATATTTTTATCACCAGATATAGCGTATCGATGCCAGCCATTTTAAACTACAGGCCGCAATGTGTGCGAATAATTGGCAAAAGGCAGCTCTGGTTGCCTTTTTCTTTGACTCTATGACGTTACAAAGTTAATATGCGCGCCCTATGCAAAAGGTAAAATTACCCCTGACTCTTGATCCGGTTCGTACGGCTCAAAAACGCCTCGATTACGAAGGTATCTATACTTCCGATCAGGCTGAGCGTATTGCCGAATCCGTAGTCAGTGTGGACAGTGATGTAGAATGCTCCATGTCGTTCGCTATCGACAACCAGCGTCTCGCCGTTTTAACCGGTGATGCAAAGGTGACGGTAACGCTCGAGTGTCAGCGTTGCGGGAAACCGTTTGTACAGCATGTTCACACAACGTATTGTTTCAGTCCGGTTCGTTCTGACGAACAGGCTGAAGCACTCCCGGAAGCGTATGAGCCGATTGAGGTTAACGAATTCGGTGAAATCGATCTTCTGGCTCTGGTTGAAGATGAAATCATCCTCACCTTGCCAGTGGTTCCGGTGCATGATTCTGAACACTGTGAAGTGTCCGAGGCGGACATGGTCTTTGGGGAACTGCCTGATGAAGCGCAAAAACCAAACCCATTTGCCGTATTAGCCAGCTTAAAGCGTAAGTAATTGAGGAGTAAGGTCCATGGCCGTACAACAGAATAAACCAACCCGTTCCAAACGTGGCATGCGTCGTTCCCATGACGCGCTGACTGCAGTTACCAGCCTGTCTGTAGACAAGACTTCTGGTGAGAAACACCTGCGTCACCACATCACCGCTGACGGTTTCTACCGCGGCCGCAAGGTTATCACTAAGTAATCACGCGCAAGCGTGATTAGGCTTAGTGAGGATTTCCCCGTGCAAACGGGGAATTTACCGAACCAGGCTGCGACGATACCTTGACACGTCTAACCCTGGCGTTAGATGTCATGGGGGGAGATTTTGGCCCTTCCGTGACAGTGCCTGCAGCATTGCAGGCACTGAATTCTAATTCGCAACTCACACTTCTTTTAGTCGGCAATCCCGACACAATCACGCCATTACTCGCAAAAGCTGACTTTGAACAACGTTCGCGTCTGCAGATTATTCCTGCGCAGTCAGTTATTGCCAGTGATGCCCGACCCTCGCAGGCCATTCGCAATAGTCGTGGCAGCTCTATGCGGATAGCACTGGAGCTGGTGAAAGAAGGGCGAGCTCAGGCTTGCGTCAGCGCGGGGAATACCGGCGCGCTGATGGGCCTCTCGAAATTGCTGCTCAAACCTATTGAAGGTATTGAGCGTCCGGCGCTGGTAACGGTGTTACCGCATCAGCAGAAGGGCAAGACGGTAGTGCTCGATTTGGGCGCTAACGTCGACTGTGATAGTACTATGCTGGCTCAGTTTGCCGTGATGGGATCGGTGCTGGCAGAAGAAGTTGTCGGAATCAATACACCCCGTGTTGCGTTACTGAACATTGGTGAAGAAGAGACCAAAGGCCTGGACAGCATTCGCGAAGCGGCTGAATTGCTCAAACAGGTTCCCTCCATCAACTATATTGGTTATCTCGAAGCCAATGAGTTGCTGACGGGTAAAACGGATGTTCTGGTGTGCGATGGCTTCACCGGAAACGTCACGTTGAAGACCATGGAAGGGGTCGTACGCATGTTTCTTTCTCTGCTGAAATCTCAGGGAGAAGGTAAAAAAAGCGCCTGGTGGCTGATTTTATTGAAGCGTTGGTTACAAAAGAGCCTGACGCGGCGATTCAGTCACCTCAACCCCGACCAGTATAATGGCGCCTGTCTGTTAGGATTGCGCGGCATCGTGATTAAGAGTCATGGCGCCGCCAATCAGCGAGCATTTGCTGTCGCGATTGAACAGGCAGTGCAGGCGGTGCAGCGACAAGTCCCTCAGCGGATTGCCGCTCGCCTGGAATCTGTATTAGCTAAAAGTGACTGAGCGTACATGTATACGAAGATTTTAGGTACCGGCAGCTACCTGCCAAAACAAGTGCGTACCAACGCCGATCTGGAAAAAATGGTAGATACGTCTGACGAGTGGATTGTCACGCGCACAGGTATCCGTGAACGTCGTATTGCCGCGCCAGACGAAACCGTGTCGACCATGGGTTACGAAGCCGCACAGCGTGCTATCGAAATGGCGGGCATTGATAAAGAACAGATTGGTTTGATCGTGGTCGCCACGACGTCTGCCACGCATGCTTTCCCAAGCGCGGCATGCCAGGTGCAGAACATGCTCGGTATTAAAGGCTGTCCGGCGTTTGACGTCGCTGCCGCGTGCGCAGGCTTCACCTATGCGCTGAGCGTCGCCGATCAGTACGTGAAATCCGGTGCCGTTAAATATGCGCTGGTGATCGGTGCTGACGTGCTGGCGCGTACCTGCGATCCTACCGATCGTGGAACGATCATTATTTTTGGTGATGGTGCGGGCGCGGTGCTGCTGGGGCAGTCCGAAGAGCCGGGTATCATCTCTACGCATCTGCATGCTGATGGCAGCTACGGCGAACTGTTGACCCTGCCTAACGCCGATCGCGTTAATCCGGACAACTCGATTTACCTGACTATGGCAGGGAACGAGGTGTTCAAGGTGGCGGTAACCGAGCTTGCACATATCGTTGATGAAACGCTGGAAGCGAATAACCTTGAGCGTACCGCGCTCGACTGGCTGGTGCCGCATCAGGCGAACCTGCGTATCATCAGCGCGACCGCGAAAAAGCTGGGCATGTCGATGGATAACGTTGTGGTGACGCTGGATCGTCACGGCAACACCTCTGCGGCGTCGGTACCGTGCGCATTTGATGAAGCGGTACGCGATGGACGAATCAAACGGGGCCAGTTGGTCTTGCTTGAAGCCTTCGGTGGCGGGTTCACCTGGGGTTCCGCGCTGGTTCGTTTCTAGTATAAGGAATAAAAAATGACGCAATTTGCTTTTGTGTTCCCGGGCCAGGGCTCTCAAACCGTTGGGATGTTGTCTGAAATGGCAGCAAACTACCCGGTAATTGAAGAGACTTTCCGTGAAGCTTCTGATGCACTGGGTTATGATTTATGGGCGCTGACCCAGCAGGGTCCGGCTGAAGAACTGAACAAAACCTGGCAGACTCAGCCAGCGCTGCTGACCGCGTCAGTTGCGCTGTGGCGCGCCTGGCAGCAGCAGGGCGGTAAAGCGCCAGCGCTGCTCGCGGGTCATAGCCTGGGTGAATACTCTGCGCTGGTGTGTGCTGGCGTGATCGCGTTTGCTGACGCGGTACGTCTGGTTGAACTGCGCGGTAAATTCATGCAGGAAGCGGTGCCGGAAGGCACGGGCGGCATGTCTGCCATCATCGGTCTGGATGATGCTGCAATTGCAAAAGCGTGTGAAGAATCTGCTGAAGGCCAGGTTGTCTCTCCGGTAAACTTCAACTCGCCGGGCCAGGTGGTTATTGCCGGTCATAAAGAAGCGGTTGAACGCGCGGGGGCGGCCTGTAAAGCAGCGGGTGCTAAGCGTGCGCTGCCGCTGCCGGTCAGCGTGCCGTCTCACTGTGCTCTGATGAAGCCTGCCGCCGAGAAGCTGGCGGTTGAGCTGGAAAAAATTACGTTTAACACACCGACGATTTCCGTTGTGAACAACGTCGATGTGAAATGCGAAACCACGCCGGAAGCTATCCGTGACGCACTGGTTCGCCAGCTCTACAGCCCGGTACAGTGGACCAAAACCGTTGAGTTTATGGCCGCTCAGGGCGTTGAGCATCTGTATGAAGTCGGCCCAGGTAAAGTCCTCACCGGTCTGACAAAACGTATTGTTGACACCCTGACAGCCTCGGCGATTAACGAGCCGGAAGCGATGTCAGCGGCACTCTCGCAATAAAAGAGGAATACCATGAGTTTTGAAGGAAAAATCGCCCTGGTCACTGGCGCAAGCCGCGGTATCGGGCGTGCAATTGCTGAAACACTGGTTGCGCGCGGCGCGAAGGTGATTGGTACAGCAACCAGCGAGAATGGCGCTCAGGCCATCAGCGAGTATCTGGGTGCAAACGGTAAAGGTCTGGTACTGAATGTGACCGAACCTGCATCTATCGAATCTGTTCTGGAAAATATTCGCGCAGAGTTTGGTGAAGTGGATATTCTGGTAAACAATGCCGGGATCACTCGCGATAACCTGTTAATGCGAATGAAAGACGACGAGTGGAACGATATCATCGAAACCAACCTGTCATCTGTATTCCGTCTGTCAAAAGCGGTAATGCGCGCTATGATGAAAAAGCGTCATGGTCGTATTATCACTGTCGGTTCTGTGGTTGGTACCATGGGAAATGCTGGTCAGGCTAACTACGCTGCGGCGAAAGCAGGTCTGATTGGTTTCAGTAAGTCGCTGGCGCGTGAAGTCGCGTCCCGCGGTATTACTGTAAACGTTGTTGCTCCGGGCTTTATTGAAACGGACATGACGCGTGCGCTGACTGATGAGCAGCGTGCGGGTACGCTGGCGGCAGTTCCGGCGGGTCGTCTTGGCGACCCTAAAGAAATCGCCAGTGCGGTTGCATTTTTAGCCTCTGACGAAGCGGGTTACATTACTGGTGAGACCCTCCACGTCAACGGCGGGATGTATATGGTTTAACCACGATGAAAAATATTTGCGTTATTAGGGCGAATGGCCTCAAAATAACGTAAAATCGTGGTACGAACTGCCGGGATTTAGTTGCAAATTTTTCAACATTTTATACACTACGAAAACCATCGCGAAAGCGAGTTTTGATAGGAAATTTAAGAGTATGAGCACTATCGAAGAACGCGTTAAGAAAATTATCGGCGAACAGCTGGGCGTTAAGCAGGAAGAAGTTGTGAACTCCGCTTCCTTCGTTGAAGACCTGGGCGCAGATTCTCTTGACACCGTTGAGCTGGTAATGGCTCTGGAAGAAGAGTTTGATACTGAGATTCCGGACGAAGAAGCTGAGAAGATCACCACCGTTCAGGCTGCCATTGATTACATCAACGGTCACCAGGCGTAAGTGAACATCTCCAGGCGGTCATTCGACCGCCTGAGTTTTATCTTTATTTAGTCCCACGAATCTCTTTTTTTTATCCCTCCCTGGAGGACAAACGTGTCTAAGCGTCGTGTAGTTGTGACCGGACTTGGCATGTTGTCTCCTGTCGGCAATACCGTAGAGTCCACCTGGAAAGCTCTCCTTGCCGGTCAGAGCGGCATCAGCCTAATCGACCATTTCGATACTAGCGCCTATGCAACAAAATTTGCTGGCTTAGTAAAGGATTTTAACTGTGAAGATATCATCTCGCGCAAAGAACAGCGCAAGATGGATGCCTTCATTCAATATGGAATTGTCGCTGGCGTTCAGGCCATGCAGGATTCTGGTCTTGAGATTACGGAAGAGAACGCAACCCGTATCGGCGCCGCTATCGGCTCCGGGATTGGCGGTCTTGGCCTGATCGAGGAAAACCATACATCTCTGATGAATGGCGGCCCGCGTAAGATCAGCCCGTTCTTCGTTCCGTCCACGATTGTTAACATGGTGGCAGGTCACCTGACCATCATGTTCGGCCTGCGTGGGCCAAGCATTTCAATCGCGACTGCCTGTACGTCTGGCGTACATAACATCGGCCAGGCCGCGCGCATTATTGCGTACGGCGATGCAGATGCTATGGTTGCGGGCGGTGCTGAAAAAGCCAGTACCCCACTGGGTGTCGGCGGTTTCGGTGCGGCGCGTGCGCTGTCTACCCGTAACGATAACCCGCAGGCGGCGAGCCGTCCGTGGGATAAAGACCGTGACGGCTTCGTGCTGGGCGACGGGGCGGGCATGATCGTACTGGAAGAGTACGAACACGCGAAAAAACGCGGCGCGAAAATTTATGCTGAAATCGTTGGTTTCGGCATGAGCAGCGATGCTTACCACATGACGTCTCCTCCTGAGAACGGCGCGGGTGCTGCGCTGGCGATGGAAAACGCGATTCGTGATGCGGGTATTACCCCAGCACAAATTGGCTACGTGAACGCGCACGGTACTTCTACACCTGCAGGCGATAAAGCTGAAGCTCAGGCGGTTAAGTCTATCTTCGGCGAATCTGCCAGCCGCGTAATGGTGAGCTCCACCAAGTCCATGACCGGTCACCTGCTGGGTGCGGCGGGTGCGGTAGAGTCAATCTACTCCATCCTTGCGCTGCGCGATCAGGCTGTTCCGCCAACCATCAACCTGGATAACCCGGATGAAGGTTGCGATCTGGACTTCGTTCCTCACGAAGCGCGTCAGGTTAGCGGTATGGAGTACACCCTGTGTAACTCCTTCGGCTTCGGTGGTACCAACGGTTCTCTGATCTTCAAAAAGATCTGATCCTGACGTCCCTGTCGCATTTAAAAAGGTCCGCTTGCCGGGCCTTTTTTATTAAGCCTAATCTTCTTGTCGGCTGCATGACATCCTGCCAGACTAATTGCCCACGCATAAGGAGCCACCATGTTTTTAATCAATGGCCTTGAGCAGGACACGCTGCCTGCCAGCGACAGGGCGATACAGTTCGGTGATGGTTGCTTTACGACGGCGCGCATTCTGGACGGTGATGTCTGCCTGCTGGAGGCGCACATTCGACGCCTGCAGCATGGCTGTGAAAAGCTAATGATCCCCTTTACGCAATGGGACACGCTGCGTCAGGAAATGTGCGAGCTGGGAACCGGGAAGGACAGCGGCGTACTCAAAGTCATCATCAGCCGCGGCAGTGGTGGCCGGGGTTACAGCGCTGCATCGTGCCTCAACCCAACGCGTATCCTCTCCGTTTCTGCTTATCCCGCGCATTATTCTCGCTGGCGAGAAGACGGCGTCACGCTGACGCTGAGCCCTGTACGACTGGGACGAAACCCGATGCTGGCCGGGCTTAAGCATCTCAATCGCCTGGAGCAGGTGCTCATTCGTACTCATCTTGAACAGACGGACGCCGATGAGGCGCTGGTTCTTGACAGCGAAGGGTTCATTACGGAATGCTGTGCGGCTAATTTACTCTGGCGGCAGGGGGAAGAGGTGTTCACTCCGTCGCTGGAATACGCTGGCGTAAATGGGTTAATGCGTCAGTTTTGTCTGCAACAGCTGGCACGCTCTGGCTTTCGCGTTGTCGAAGTTAGCGCAGGAGAAGCCGCGCTACAGACCGCCGATGAAGTCATCATCTGCAATGCGCTGATGCCTGTTGTACCCGTCCGTGCGTATGGTCAACAACGATGGTCTTCGCGCGAACTGTTTCATTTTTTAGCCCCGATATGTGAGCAAACCAGATAGTCATGAAAAAAATGTTGCGCTTTGTCCTTATCCTCATCGTTGCGCTGGGCGTCGCCGGCGGAGCGGGCATATGGAAAGTTCGCCAGCTGGCGGACAGCAAGATCCTGGTTAAAGACGAAACGATCTTTACCCTGAAAGCGGGAACCGGCCGTCAGGCGCTTGGGGAACAGCTCTATGGCGACAAGATTATCAATCGTCCACGGGTATTCCAGTGGCTATTGCGTGTGGAGCCTGAGCTGTCACATTTCAAAGCTGGTACCTATCGCTTTACGCCGGGAATGACCGTCAGAGAGATGCTGCAGCTGCTGGAAAGCGGTAAAGAAGCCCAGTTCCCACTGCGGTTTGTGGAAGGGATGCGCCTGAGCGATTACCTTAAACAGCTGCGTGACGCGCCGTATATCAAACATACCTTACAAGACGATAGCTATCAGACGGTGGCAGAAGCGCTGAAGCTTGAACATCCGGAATGGGTGGAAGGCTGGTTCTGGCCAGACACCTGGATGTACACGGCAGGCACGACCGATGTGGCTATCCTGAAGCGGGCGCACAAAAAAATGGTTGCCGCCGTAGATGCCGCCTGGGAAGGGCGGATGGAAGGATTGCCTTACAGCGATCCGAACCAGTTCGTCACCATGGCCTCGATCATCGAGAAAGAGACGGCCGTCGCTGCTGAGCGCGATCGGGTGGCGTCAGTATTTATCAACCGTCTGCGCATCGGCATGCGTCTGCAAACCGACCCTACCGTAATCTACGGCATGGGCGAGAGCTACACGGGCAAAATCTCAAGAAAAGATCTGGAGACGCCAACGGCGTATAATACTTACGTGATTAGCGGTTTACCGCCGGGCCCGATTGCCACGCCGAGCGAAGCGTCGCTGAAAGCCGCCGCGCATCCGGCTAAAACACCGTATCTCTATTTTGTGGCTGATGGAAAAGGGGGGCATACCTTTAACACCAACCTTGCCAGCCACAATCGCTCTGTTCAGGACTATCTGAAGGCACTTAAGGAAAAAAATGCGCAGTAAATACATTGTCATTGAGGGACTCGAAGGGGCGGGTAAAACCACTGCCCGCAACGTGGTGGTGGATACGCTCAAAGCGCTTGGCGTGGCGGACATGGTATTTACCCGCGAGCCGGGCGGCACGCAGCTGGCTGAAAAGCTGCGCAGCCTGGTGCTGGATATCAAATCCGTCGGCGACGAGGTTATCACTGACAAGGCCGAAGTGCTGATGTTCTACGCGGCGCGCGTTCAGCTGGTTGAGACGGTGATCAAACCCGCCCTGGCCGAGGGCAAGTGGGTGATCGGCGACCGTCACGATCTGTCGACTCAGGCGTATCAGGGCGGAGGACGTGGCATCGACCAGACAATGCTCGCAACGCTGCGTAATGCCGTATTGGGTGATTTTCGCCCCGACCTGACGCTCTATCTGGATGTGACCCCGGAAGTGGGTCTCAAACGTGCGCGCGCGCGCGGCGAGCTGGACCGCATTGAACAAGAGTCGTTTGATTTCTTTAACCGCACTCGTGCGCGCTATCTTGAGCTGGCCGCACAGGACAGCTCAATTTGTACCATCGATGCGACGCAGTCCCTGGACGACGTCACGCGCGACATTCAGCACACCATTACGCAGTGGGTGCAGGAGCAGCAGGCATGAAATGGTATCCATGGTTGCGCCCACACTTTGAACAGCTGATCGGCAGCTATCAGGCGGGTCGGGGGCATCATGCGTTACTGATTCAGGCATTGCCAGGAATGGGTGATGATGCGTTGATTTATGCCATCACCCGTTTTCTGCTGTGTCAGCAGCCGGAAGGGCACAAGAGCTGTGGTAAATGCCGTGGCTGCCAGCTGATGCAGGCGGGCACGCATCCTGACTACTACACTCTTGAGCCTGAGAAGGGCAAAAGCGCGCTCGGTATTGATGCCGTGCGTGAGGTCAGTGAAAAATTGTATGAACATGCGCGACTGGGCGGCGCTAAAGTGGTCTGGCTTAAAGACGCCACGCAGCTGACCGAGGCGGCCGCTAATGCCCTGCTGAAAACCCTGGAAGAGCCGCCGGTAAAAACGTGGTTTTTCCTCTCGTGCCGCGACCCGGGAAGATTACTGGCGACGCTGCGTAGCCGCTGTCGTCTTCATCACCTTGCGGTTCCTCAGGAATCGTGGGCGCTGAGCTGGCTGGAACGAGAGGTGACAACGTTACCTGAGAGCGCGCTGTCCGCCTTGCGTCTGAGCAGCGGCGCGCCTGCGGCGGCGCTGGCATTACTGCAGCCTGACGTCTGGTCAGAGCGAGAAACGCTCTGCCGTGCCATCGAAACGGCACTGAATAACCACGACTGGCTAAGTTTACTACCTGCGCTTAACAGCGAGCGGGCCGTTGATCGGCTGCACTGGCTGGCCTCCTTGCTGCTGGATGCGCTCAAAATCCAGCAAGGGGCAACGCTTTTGACCAACCCGGACGCGTGGCCGCTGGTGAATACGCTGGCGAACCGCCTCTCAGGGACGGTTCTTCACGCTATGCTTCATGAAATTTGCCAAAGCCGTGAACAGCTTTTAACCGTGACGGGGCTTAATCGCGAGCTTTTATTGACCGACCAGTTACTGCGTATCGAACATTACCTGCAACCCGGCGTCACACCGCCAGTTTCCCATCTCTGAGAGAGACATTATGTTTTTAGTCGACTCACACTGCCATCTTGATGGCCTGGATTATCAATCCCTGCACAAAAACGTGGATGACGTGCTGGCAAAAGCCGCTGCCCGCGATGTGAAATTCTGTCTTGCGGTGGCGACGACGCTGCCGGGCTATCGCTCCATGCGTGAGCTGGTGGGCGTTCGCGATAACGTGGTGTTCTCCTGCGGCGTACATCCGTTGAATCAGGACGAGGCCTACGACGTTGAGGATCTGCGCCGACTGGCAGCCGAAGAGGGCGTGGTGGCGATGGGCGAGACCGGGCTGGACTATTTTTACACGCCGGAAACCAAACCGCGCCAGCAGGAGTCCTTCCGCAACCATATTCGCATTGGCCGGGAACTGAACAAGCCGGTTATCGTCCACACCCGCGATGCGCGCGCGGATACCCTGGCTATCCTCCGGGAAGAAAAGGTGACGGATTGCGGTGGCGTACTACACTGTTTCACAGAAGACAGAGAAACGGCGGGGAAGCTGCTTGATTTGGGGTTTTATATCTCGTTTTCGGGGATCGTGACGTTCCGTAACGCTGAGCAGCTGCGTGATGCTGCACGTTATGTTCCGCTCGATCGCATTCTGGTGGAGACGGATTCTCCGTACCTGGCACCGGTACCGCATCGCGGTAAAGAGAACCAGCCCGCTATGACGAGAGACGTGGCTGAGTACATGGCCGTACTGAAGGGCGTCAGCATCGATGAGCTGGCCCGTGTGACGACGGAAAACTTCTCCACGCTGTTCCATATCGACCCCGCCCGCCTGCAATCTGTCTGATACACCTGTTTTTTTTAGGCTCGTAATTAATAAGTAAAGCGAGTAAAGTTCACCGCCTCATTTGGGGCGGTGAGTGTGTATTTAGACACATCCGGACATGCTTTTTGTAAATAACTGAAAGTTTTTCGACCGCCTTAAGCTGAAACGTGATAGCCGTCAAACAAACTCAGAGGGAATTATTTTACTCTGTGTAATAAATAAAGGGCGCTTAGATGTCCTGTCCACGGCACGGTACTCCCCCCGGGCCAATGCGTGAAAGCGTAAAAAAAGCACAAATACTCAGGAGCACTCTCAATTATGTTTAAGAATGCATTTGCTAACCTGCAAAAGGTCGGTAAATCGCTGATGCTGCCAGTATCCGTACTGCCTATCGCAGGTATCCTGCTGGGTGTCGGTTCTGCTAACTTCAGCTGGCTGCCAGCCGTAGTGTCCCACGTGATGGCCGAAGCAGGCGGTTCTGTCTTTGCTAACATGCCACTGATCTTCGCGATCGGTGTGGCTCTGGGCTTCACCAATAACGACGGCGTTTCTGCGCTGGCTGCAGTGGTTGCCTACGGCATCATGGTGAAAACCATGGCTGTGGTTGCGCCGCTGGTTCTGCATTTACCGGCAGAAGAGATCGCCGCGAAACACCTGGCGGACACCGGTGTTCTGGGCGGTATCATCTCCGGTGCGATTGCAGCGTATATGTTTAACCGCTTCTATCGCATCAAGCTGCCTGAGTATCTGGGCTTCTTCGCGGGCAAGCGTTTCGTTCCGATCATCTCTGGTCTGGCAGCGATTTTCACTGGCGTGATCCTGTCCTTCATCTGGCCACCAATCGGCTCTGCTATCCAGACCTTCTCTCAGTGGGCTGCTTACCAGAACCCGGTTGTGGCGTTTGGTATCTACGGCTTCATCGAGCGTTGCCTGGTGCCATTCGGTCTGCACCACATCTGGAACGTTCCATTCCAGATGCAGATTGGTGAATTCACCAACGCAGCAGGCCAGGTATTCCACGGCGATATCCCACGTTATATGGCGGGCGACCCAACTGCAGGTAAACTGTCTGGTGGCTTCCTGTTCAAAATGTACGGTCTGCCGGCCGCGGCGATTGCTATCTGGCACTCTGCTAAGCCAGAGAACCGTGCAAAAGTGGGCGGTATCATGATCTCCGCAGCGCTGACCTCGTTCCTGACCGGTATCACCGAGCCGATCGAGTTCTCCTTCATGTTCGTTGCGCCGATCCTGTACGTTATCCACGCGATTCTGGCGGGCTTGGCGTTCCCAATCTGTATCCTGCTGGGTATGCGTGACGGTACGTCCTTCTCTCACGGTCTGATCGACTTCATCGTTCTGTCCGGTAACAGCAGCAAACTGTGGCTGTTCCCAATCGTGGGTGCGTGCTATGCCGTCGTTTACTACACCATCTTCCGCGTGCTGATTAAAGCACTGGACCTGAAAACTCCGGGTCGTGAAGATGCGACAGAAGACAGCAAAGCTGGCGCGACCAGCGAAATGGCTCCGGCACTGGTCGCAGCGTTCGGCGGTAAAGAGAACATCACTAACCTGGACGCGTGCATCACTCGTCTGCGTGTGAGCGTTGCCGACGTAGCGAAAGTAGACCAGCCGGGTCTGAAAAAACTGGGCGCAGCGGGCGTAGTTGTTGCAGGTTCTGGTGTACAGGCAATCTTCGGTACCAAATCCGATAACCTGAAAACCGAAATGGATGAGTACATCCGCAGCAACTAAGTTGTGACCTGGGGAGACTAAGGCAGCCGAATGGCTGCCTTTTTTATTTGTGTCTTAAAAAACGCCACTGAGACGCGAGAGCGGTCACTCTTCAGTCAGCTGATGAACATTCAGGAAAGAAATCGAGGGAGGAGGTTGAAAGGACAGGAGAAACTCGCTCATACTCTTGGATTGTGTCACACACCGAACCCCGGGAGTGTGTTTACAGCGGACGCATTGCGCCAGATTAAACAAAAAAGGAAAAGGTCATGGCTGAAGAAACGATTTTCAGTAAAATTATCCGCCGCGAAATTCCGTCAGATATCGTCTATCAGGATGAACTGGTGACGGCTTTCCGGGACATTTCCCCTCAGGCTCCGACGCACATCCTTATCATTCCCAATATTCTGATTCCGACTGTAAACGACGTAAAAACCGAGCATGAAGTGGCGTTAGGTCGTATGCTGACGGTGGCTGCCAAAATCGCTGAACAGGAAGGGATTGCAGAAGACGGTTACCGTCTGATCATGAACTGCAACCGCCATGGTGGTCAGGAAGTTTATCATATTCACATGCATCTGCTGGGTGGTCGTCCTCTGGGGCCGATGCTGGCACATAAAGGTCTTTGACATGCTGAAAGGGCGTATTGCAGCGCTGGTAATGGCGATGATGATTGTGGGGTGCAGCTCGCGTCCGGCGATCCCCGTGAATGATGAACAGACGCTGGTCATGGAGTCCTCCGTGCTTGCCGCGGGTATTACGGCGCAACAGCCCGCGTTGACCATCAGCGAAATCAACTCATCTGCCTCCTCTACGCTCTTTAATGAAAGACATGAACCAGTGACGGTCCACTACCGTTTTTTCTGGTATGACGTAAGAGGTCTTGAAATGCATCCGCTGGAGGCGCCGCGCAGCGTCACCATTCCGGCCAGGTCGTCGGTAACGCTCTATGGCAGCGCCAACTATCTGGGTGCGCATAAGGTGAGACTTTATCTTTATCTCTGAGGGGTGAACCTTGATTAAAAATTTGAGCCGCTATGCGCTCGTGACAGCTTTCGCTCTGTTTCTCGCAGGGTGTGTGACCCGAACTGAACAGCCTGCGCCTGTGGAAGAGGCTAAACCGGGTACTGAACAGCCGACGCCGCCAACGCAGCAGCAGCCAACCGTGCCGTCTGTACCGGCTATTCCGGCGCAGCCAGGCCCGATTGAACATCCGGACCAGACGTCACAGCCCACGCCGCGCGTGCGCCATTACGACTGGAACGGGGCAATGCAGCCGATGGTAGGCAAAATGCTGCAGGCGCAGGGCGTGACGGCGGGCAGCGTGTTGCTGGTCGACAGCGTCAACAACCGTACCAACGGTTCGCTGAACGCGGGTGAAGCGACGGAAACCCTGCGTAATGCTCTGGCTAACAACGGCAAGTTTACGCTGGTCTCGGCTCAGCAGCTCGCCGTCGCCAAACAGCAGCTGGGCCTGTCGCCGCAGGATAGCCTCGGCACCCGCAGCAAGGCGATCGGCATTGCCCGTAACGTTGGCGCACAGTATGTGCTGTACTCTAACGCCACCGGTAACGTGAATACCCCAGCCCTGCAGATGCAGCTGATGCTGGTTCAGACAGGCGAAATTATCTGGTCAGGTAAAGGTGCGGTTACGCAACAATGACAGCACGCGTGAAGGGATTCTGACGCGCTATTTTCCTCAGTACCGCCTTATCGCGCCGCAGGCCCATTCCGGGCTTGGCGGCGCGAGTTGCATTATAGAGCAGGGCGAACGACGGCTGGTCTTGCGGCAAAATCACGACCCCTCTGCTCCTGCCTCTCATTTTCGTCGTCAGTTTCGTGCCCTGAGACGTCTTCCGGCGGATCTCGTACCTACCCCTCGTTTTTTCAGACAGGGCTGGATGGCCGTGGACTATCTGGAAGGTGAAGTTAAAAGCGAGCTGCCGGACACGCCTGAGCTTGCGGCGATGCTGTATCATCTGCACCGGCAGCCACGACTGGGGTGGCGAACGACGTTATTCCCTCTACTGGAACATTACTGGCAGCAAGCCCTGCCAGACAGACGTACTCCAGTGTGGCTGGCACGTCTTAAGCGGCTGCGTAAAACGGGCGAGCCGCAGCCGATTCGGCTCGCGCCGTTGCATATGGATGTTCATGCCGGGAATATTGTTCATACGCCAGCAGGCATCAGGCTTATCGACTGGGAATATGCGGGAGATGGCGATGTGGCGCTGGAGCTGGCGGCAGTCTGGACAGAGAGTGAAGCCGCGCGGCAGATGCTCATCAGGGGCTACGCCCGGATGGCACATATTGATCCCGACGCGCTGAGGCGTCAGGTCAAACGCTGGCGGCCCTGGGTCGTCATGTTAATGGCTGGCTGGTTTGAAATGCGCTATCGGCAGTCCAGAGACAAACAATTTATTGCGCTGGCAGACGATGCCTGGCGTCAGTTACAAACTAAAGGATAAGAGAGGTGGATGTGGGTCCAGTCATGTTGGATGTAGAAGGGTTTGAGCTGGATGCGGAGGAGCGTGAAATTCTGGCGCATCCGCTGGTGGGTGGACTGATCCTGTTTACCCGCAACTATCACGATCCGGCGCAGCTGCGTGAGCTGGTGCGTCAGATCCGCGCCGCATCGCGCAATCATCTGGTGGTGGCCGTCGATCAGGAAGGCGGGCGCGTGCAGCGTTTTCGCGACGGTTTTACCCGTCTCCCGGCAGCCCAGTCATTTGCCGCGCTGCTCGGCACAGAAGAGGGTGGAAAACTGGCGCAGGAGGCCGGCTGGCTGATGGCCAGCGAAATGATTGCCATGGATATCGACATCAGCTTTGCCCCGGTGCTGGATGTAGGGCATATCAGCGCTGCCATTGGCGAGCGCTCATACCATGAAGACCCGCGTATTGCGCTGGCAATGGCCACCCGGTTCATCGACGGCATGCACGACGCAGGGATGAAAACCACCGGGAAGCACTTCCCGGGTCACGGGGCGGTGACGGCCGATTCCCACAAAGAGACGCCGCGCGATCCGCGCCCGGAAGCGGAGATTCGCGCCAAAGATATGTCGGTTTTCCAGTCGCTTATCACCGATAACAAGCTGGATGCCATTATGCCCGCGCACGTGATTTACAGCGACGTCGACCCGCGTCCTGCCAGCGGCTCTCCGCACTGGCTGAAAACCGTTCTGCGTCAGGAGCTGGGCTTCAACGGCGTGATTTTCTCTGACGATTTGTCGATGGAAGGGGCCGCGATCATGGGCAGCTACGCTGAACGCGGTCAGGCATCGCTGGATGCGGGTTGCGATATGATCCTCGTCTGCAATAATCGTAAAGGTGCCGTTAGCGTGCTGGATAACCTGTCGCCGATCAATGCAGAGCGTGTTACACAATTGTATCATAAAGGTTCATTTAGCCGTCAGGAGCTGATGGATTCGGCGCGCTGGAAGACGGTCAACGCCCGGCTTGAAGACCTGAATGAGCGCTGGCAGGCACATAAAGCCAGCCTGTAAACCCTCCCGGAAGGCGTAGCGTGGTGAGAAGACGATGATCATCTATTTACACGGTTTTGACTCAAACAGTCCTGGTAATCATGAGAAGGTGCTGCAGCTGCAGTTTATCGATCCGGATGTACGGTTGATCAGCTACAGCACGCGCCATCCGAAGCATGATATGCAGCATCTGCTCAAAGAGGTGGACAAGATGCTGCAGCTCAACGTCGACGATCGCCCGTTGATTTGCGGCGTGGGGCTGGGCGGCTACTGGGCGGAGCGGATTGGCTTCCTGTGCGACATTCGCCAGGTGGTGTTCAATCCTAATCTGTTCCCGAACGAGAACATGGAAGGCAAAATTGACCGCCCGGAAGAGTATGTCGATATTGCGACCAAGTGCGTGAGCAACTTCCGTGAGAAAAATCGCGACCGCTGCCTGGTGATCCTTTCGCGTAATGATGAAGCGCTCAACAGCCATCGTGCAGCCGAGCTCCTGCATCATTACTATGAGATCGTCTGGGACGAAGAACAGACCCACAAGTTCAAAAACATCTCTCCGCATCTGCAGCGTATCAAAGCGTTTAAAACGCTGGGTTAATCAATTACCCGCATGCATCAAAGCCCGGCCGCGAAAGCGTACCGGGCTTTCTTTTTGACCAGAATTGTCTACTTTTAAGCCATCAAAACTTGATGCATATCAATTTTGGTATGACCAATGCGCCTGACGTGGTATTCTCAATGCACCTGAATGGTTTCAGTGCTGTAACCTGTTGTTAATTAAGGGTTATTTTTATAACTTTTAATTAACAATTGGTTAATAATTTGAGGGGGTCACGTTGACTACGCCATTGAAAAAGATAGTGATTGTAGGCGGTGGTGCTGGCGGGCTGGAGCTGGCGACACAGTTGGGTAAGAAGCTGGGGCGCGGTAAAAAAGCCAAAATCACGCTGGTGGATCGTAACCACAGCCACCTGTGGAAACCGCTGCTGCACGAAGTGGCGACCGGTTCTCTGGATGAGGGCGTGGACGCGCTCAGCTATCTGGCGCACGCGCGCAACCATCATTTCCAGTTCCAGCTGGGCTCGGTGGTGGACATCAACCGTGAAAGCAAAACGATCACCCTGGCAGAGCTGCGCGATGAGAAAGGGGATCTGCTGGTTCCCGAGCGTAAACTGGCGTACGACACGCTGGTCATGGCGCTGGGCAGTACCTCCAACGACTTCAACACGCCGGGGGTGAAAGAGCACTGTATCTTCCTCGATAACCCGCACCAGGCGCGTCGTTTCCATCAGGAAATGCTGAACCTGTTCCTGAAGTACACCAGCAATATGGGTGCGAACGGTAAGGTGAATATCGCTATTGTCGGCGGCGGCGCGACGGGCGTTGAGCTGTCAGCGGAGCTGCACAATGCGGTGAAACAGCTGCACAGCTACGGTTATAAAGGGTTAACTAACGAAGCGCTGAACGTCACGCTGGTTGAAGCCGGTGAACGCATCCTGCCTGCGCTGCCTCCGCGTATTTCCGGTGCGGCGCACAATGAGCTCACCAAATTGGGCGTGCGGGTGCTGACGCAGACCATGGTGACCAGCGCCGACGAAGGCGGCCTGCATACCAAAGACGGCGAGTATATCAAAGCGGATCTGATGGTCTGGGCGGCAGGTATCAAAGCGCCTGACTTTATGAAAGAGATCGGCGGTCTGGAAACCAACCGCATTAACCAGCTGGTAACCGAGCCAACGCTGCAAACCACGCGCGATCCTGAAATCTTTGCCATCGGTGACTGTGCCTCCTGCGCGCGTCCTGAAGGTGGATTCGTGCCGCCGCGCGCGCAGGCCGCTCACCAGATGGCAAGCCTGGTGCTGCACAACATTCTGGCGCAGTACAAAGGCAAGCCAATGAAAGCCTATGTCTACAAAGACCACGGTTCACTGGTGTCGCTGTCAAACTTCTCTACCGTCGGCAGCCTGATGGGCAACCTGATGCGCGGCTCAATGATGGTAGAAGGGCGCATTGCCCGCTTCGTGTATATCTCCCTGTACCGCATGCACCAGATTGCGCTGCACGGCTACTTCAAAACCGGGCTGATGATGCTGGTGGGCAGAATCAACCGCGTGATCCGTCCGCGTCTGAAGCTGCACTAATCTTTCACTCCCTCCGGGCCCTCCGGAGGGAGTTTTTAGCATTTCATGCTGTAGATCACAGTTTGACTGCTTAAGAGTTCTCCTAAATACAATATATCTCCTCTCTACGCTCCTTTTTTGATCCTTTATCTTATTGGCGAAGCCGTGCCTCCATTGCAAAATTGTTACCAATAGCAACAAAGGAGGAAGTCCCGTGAATAAATCAATGTTGGCGGGTATAGGGATTGGCGTCGCAGCTGCGTTAGGTGTGGCTGCCGTTGCCAGTCTCAACGTATTAGATCGCGGCCCGCAGTATGCACAGGTGGTTTCTGCTACACCGATTAAAGAAACCGTAAAAACCCCTCGTCAGGAGTGCCGCAACGTTTCCGTGACGCACCGTCGTCCGGTGCAGGATGAAAACCGCATTGCCGGTTCTTTTCTGGGTGCGGTAGCGGGTGGCGTGATTGGTCACCAGTTTGGCGGCGGCCGGGGTAAAGACGTAGCGACCGTGGTCGGCGCGCTGGGTGGCGGCTATGCCGGTAACCAGGTGCAGGGTGCGATGCAGGATAACGATACCTACACCACGACTCAGCAACGCTGCAAAACCGTCTATGACAAGTCGGAAAAAATGCTGGGTTATGACGTGACGTACAAAATTGGCGATCAGCAGGGCAAAATCCGCATGGATAAAGACCCGGGCACGCAAATTCCGCTCGATGGAAACGGCCAGCTGGTTCTGAATAACAAAGTGTAAAAAAGATGTTCTCTGAATTTAGCTCCTCATGCGCTCAGGCTGAGGAGCTTTTTTTTTTGCTTCAGATTTTGAGTAGCTCAGGCCACAGCCGCAGCGTGGTTTCGCTAATATTCTGCAGTTTTTCCAGCGTTGCCCCTTCACGGGCGCTGATCGACATCCCCTGCAAAATACAGCTCAGGTATTGTGCCAGCAGCTGAGGGTTGCACTGCGCAGGGATTTCACCGCGCTGCTGGCGCTGTGCCAGAAAGGCGCTCAGCGTCTCCTCCTGCATCGCATGACGCGATTTCACCGTATTGGCAATCTCTTTCGAGGACGCCGCCAGGGTGGCAGAGGTGTTAATCATAAAGCAGCCCGCAGGCGTCTCTTTACTGGTGAAGCAGGTCGCGACGGCGGTGAAATAGTCCCGAAGCGCCTGTTCAACGCTTTTCTCTTCGCAGAACAGCTGGGCTTCGTGTTTCGCCGCAAAGCGCGAAATGTATCTGTCCAGCACCGCCCTGAACAGCCCCTCTTTATTGGTAAATTCGGCATACAGCGTCGGCGCTTTGGCTCCGGTAGCTTCTACCAGATCGGAAAGCGAGGTTGCTTCATACCCATGTTGCCAGAAGAGAGTCATGGCCTTATCAAGCGCTGCATCCCTGTCAAACACTTTTGGTCGGCCACGGCTTTTCTTCGCACAACTCGTGACATCGGTTGTCATTTGCCGTTGGTCCTCTGTTGGTTTGGTGAATGACCATTATAAAAATAAACGCAACCCACCACCAGCGCAGAATGCTTAAAAATAAATTAATCATATATGTATGAAAAATAACAATTTTAAAATTAAGTTAATGGTCGTTATAAAATTATGTTGACGCGTGACCTGGATCACGTTTATGATTTACCTATCGATCGTTAACTAAATGATTAACGACCTCCAAATTCATCTGCTAAAGGTAAACATCATGAAAAACGTAAAAACCCTCATCGCTGCTGCTGTTCTGAGTTCACTCTCTTTCGCAAGCTTTGCTGCTGTACAAGTGCAATCCACCCCTGCTGACCAGCATAAAGTCGGGACAATCTCTGCCTCTGCCGGTACTAACCTGAGTTCCCTGGAAGATCAGCTGGCACAAAAAGCGCAAGAGATGGGTGCAAAATCTTACCGCATCACCTCTGTGACCGGTCCTAACACCCTGCACGGCACGGCGGTTATCTACAAATAAGCCGGGCATAAACCCTCATTTATGCCACTGCAATAAAAAACGCCCTGCTCAGCAGGGCGTTTTTTATTTCTGATTTACATCGACTGCTGGACGACATCGTGATGCCGGGTGACATCGGTCGGCATACCTGACCGGGCTTCCATCGCGCGCTCCATCACCACGCTGTTGGTATTCGCATTCGTTTTGAAGCTTACCATCGCGGCATTCAGGTTAATGGGCAGCGTCTGCGGATCGTCGCCAATGTTTTTCGATAACGGCTGATGAATCTCAACCAGCCGCACGCCGCCCGGCTCTTCTGAAACTTTAATCGGCGTATTGATAATATTCACTTTGGTTCCCGGCGTAACGACGTTAAACAGCGTTTTGATATCGTCATCGCGCAGACGAATACAGCCGGAGCTGACGCGCATGCCGATGCCAAAGTCCGCATTCGTTCCGTGCAGCAGGTAGACGCCGCCATATGCCGCGAGGCGTATCGCGTGGTGTCCCATCGGGTTATCCGGACCTGCCGGCACCACGGCTGGAAGATCGATGCCCTGAGCTTTATAACGGGCACGAATATTGGCCGTCGGGGTCCAGGTTGGATTCGCGCGTTTATCCGAGACGGTGGTGACCATCGTTGGCGTCAGCGTGTCGCCGCCCAGCTGACCAATACCGATAGGGTAGACGGTGACTTCATTTTTACCCGGCGGGTAATAGTACAGGCGCAGCTCGGCGAGGTTTATCACCATCCCCTCGCGCGGGGCATCCGGCAGGATAGTTTGTAACGGGATGGTCAGTACGCTGCCCGCGCGCGGGACATACGGGTCGACGCCGGGGTTCGCCTGCAGCAGGGCCAGAAAACCGACGTTATATTTTTTGGCAATCGCTTCCAGTGAACCACCATTATTTTCAACCACATGAAAGCGGTTTTCGCCCACGACATTGCTGCCGGGAGGGGGAAGGGGCCAGGTGTTTGCCCGAGCGGGAAGCGCAACCGCGACGGTGGCTGCCAGCGCAAACAGGGTCATCCAGCGAGTAAAACGCGAAGAGGTCATCATCACCATAATCCATGTAAACGATAAGGTTATTGTTTTATAAGGCGTTAAACATAATTATGGCGAATGGGTGTGTCGGGAAGATCGGGTGAAGTGCAAAGAGTTTGTAAATTGTCCCCCCGTAGCGCCGGGCTAACAGGGGAAGGGATCCCCATAAAATAATGCCTGCACGGACGACCCCCTCTCCCTTGAGGGAGAGGGCTGGGGTGAGGGGGAACATACGACTCTGGTGGTCATTCCGTTCACTTTATGTTCCTTAGTACTCTGTAACGACATGACCTGTGAACGTGCCAGGGTGGCTCAGTCGCCACCACCCTGGCGACCCGGGCTCCCGGCGGTAAATAGCCGCTACGCGGTACCTTCGGCTTATTCCTTCCGGCTTTTCGGGGACGGGCGGAGGTAACATCCCTGTAAAGCCCGCCCTCTCGGCGCATCCCTGCGCCTCGCCCCGGCCTGCAGGAAACGCCTCAGCGATTTACAGCCGGACCAGGGTGTCGCTGTAAGCTATTCATTTTCCTGAAGCAACTTTTATCGCTTCCGGTTAATAAACTACATGAAATTCCTCAGTTAAGAGGGGAATGGAGGTCAGGCGATCGCGTTCTCTTCCAGCTGGCGCATAAAGTTACGCACCCAGTCCATACGGGTTTTGCGCTCCGTCAGCTCCTGGGTAAATTTCAGACGGGTTGGACCATCCAGACGGAAATGCTGCGGCTGTTTTTGCAGCAGGCCGATCAGCCACATCGGGTTGACGTGATTCTTCTCGGCGAATTCAATCACGCCGCCTTTTTCATTGCCTTCGAGCTTGCGGATCCCCAGCTTTTGCGCCTGCTGGCGCAGCCTCGCGATATCCAGCAAATTTCTCGCCGGATCGGGCAGCAGGCCAAAGCGGTCAATCAGCTCCACCTTAATCTCTTCCAGCTCGTTCTCCTTCTTCGCGCTGGCGATGCGCTTGTAGAACGACAGTCGGGTATTCACGTCCGGAATAAAATCGTCCGGCAGCAGGGAAGGCATACGCAGCTCTACCTCGGTCTGCTGGCTGGTGAGATCTTCCAGCGACGGCTCGCGTCCGGCCTTCAGGGCATCAACCGCGTTTTCCAGCAGCTCCATATAGAGCGAGAAGCCGATGGTCTCCATGGAGCCGCTCTGGTCTTCACCCAGCAGCTCGCCGGCACCGCGGATCTCGAGATCGTGCGTAGCCAGCGCAAAGCCTGCGCCGAGGTCTTCCAGCGAGGCGATGGCTTCCAGACGCTTTTGCGCGTCGGTGGTCATCGCTTTCGGATGCGGCGTCAGCAGCCAGGCGTAGGCCTGATGGTGCGAACGCCCGACGCGGCCGCGCAGCTGGTGAAGCTGCGCCAGGCCAAAGTGGTCCGCACGCTCAATGATGATGGTGTTTGCCGTCGGAATGTCGATCCCGGTTTCAATGATGGTGGTACACACCAGCACGTTAAAGCGCTGGTGGTGGAAGTCGTTCATTACCCGTTCCAGCTCGCGCTCGCGCATCTGCCCGTGACCGATAGCGATGCGCGCTTCCGGCACCAGCTCCGCCAGCCTGTCCGCCGCTTTCTGGATGTTTTCCACGTCGTTATAGAGATAGTAGACCTGACCTCCACGCAGCACCTCACGCAGAATAGCCTCCCGCACCACCAGATTATCGTACTCGCGGACGAAGGTTTTCACCGCCAGACGGCGCGCCGGCGGCGTGGCAATAATCGACAGATCGCGCATGCCGCTCATCGCCATGTTGAGTGTTCGCGGGATCGGCGTCGCGGTCAGGGTCAGGATATCGACGTCGGCGCGCATCGCTTTGATGCGCTCTTTATGACGCACCCCGAAGCGGTGCTCTTCGTCGACGATCAGCAGCCCCAGATCTTTCCACTTCACGTCGCTTTGCAGCAGCTTGTGGGTGCCGATAAGAATATCGATTTTGCCTTCGCTTGCCTGTTCGAGGATCTGCGTCTGTTCTTTGGTGCTGCGAAAACGCGAGAGCATCTCGATACGTACCGGCCAGTTGGCGAAACGGTCGCGGAAGTTGTCGAAGTGCTGCTGTGCGAGCAGGGTGGTCGGCACCAGCACCGCCACCTGCTTGTTGTTTTCGACCGCAAGGAAGGCGGCGCGCATCGCCACTTCGGTTTTACCGAAGCCGACGTCGCCGCAGACTAAGCGGTCCATAGCCAGCGGCTGGCACATGTCGCTCAGCACGGCGTTGATGGCCTGGGCCTGATCCGGCGTGGTTTCAAACGGGAAGCTGTCGCAGAACAGCTGGTACTGTTCTTTATCATGCTTAAAGGCAAAGCCCTGTTTAGCCGCGCGCTGGGCGTAGATATCCAGCAGCTCGGCCGCCACGTCGCGCACTTTTTCCGCCGCCTTCTGGCGCGCGCGCGCCCAGGCGTCGCCGCCCAGCTTGTGCAGCGGCGCATTCTCTTCGGCGCCGCCCGCGTAGCGGCTGATCAGATGCAGGGAGGAGACCGGGACATACAGTTTGGCGTCGTTAGCATAGGTGAGCATCAGGTATTCACCTTTGATGCCGCCCGCTTCCAGCGTGGTCATCCCCTGATAGCGCCCAACGCCGTGTTCCAGGTGAACAATCGGCTGGCCCGGGTGCAGCTCGGCAAGGTTACGGATCAGCGTGTCCGGGTTGATGGTCCGACGGCTGTCCTGACGGCGGCGCGCGACGCGCTCGCCCAGCAGGTCGCTTTCGCAAATCAGCGCCAGGTTGTTGAGCGTATCGATGAACCCGTGCTCGGCGGCGCCAATCATCAGATAACGACCGTTTCCGGTCGCTTCGCTCAGGCGCAGGATGCGCTTCGGCGCCACCTTAATGCGTCCCAGCAGTTCACCTAACGCTTCACGGCGGCCTTCACTCTCAACGGAGAACACCACCGGGCCGGTGAAGGACTCCAGGAACTTGCGCAGATTATCCAGCGGGGATTTCTGCTGCGCCTGAACGGCCAGGTCCGGCAGCGTCCGGAAGGCGAGGTTGGTATTGGCGGCCTTATCGGCAAGCGAATCGGTTTTCAGCTGCATGCGCGGCCAGCGCTTCAGCTCGGCGTTGAGCTCGTCGGTGCGCAGCCACAGCGCTTCCGGCGGCAGCAGTGGACGCATTGGGTCAACGCCACGGTTTTCAAAGCGGGCGCGGGTTTCGCTCTCAAAGCGGCTGGCGCTGGCGTCGATATCCCCGGTGTTGACAATCAGCGTATTCGCCGGGAAGTAGCTGAACAGGGCAGGCAGCGGCTCGTTGAAGAACAGCGGCTGCCAGTATTCGATCCCGGCAGGAAGCGTGCCTTTACTGACCTGCTGATAAATATGTTCCGCGTCGCGCTTCACCTCGAACTTATCGCGCCACTGGCTGCGGAACAGTTCAATAGCGGTTTTGTCCGTGGGGAACTCATGCGCGGGCAGTAAATTGATGGACTCCACCTCTTCCAGCGTGCGCTGCGTGTCGGCGTCGAATACGCGCAGGCTGTCGATTTCATCATCAAAGAAATCCAGACGATACGGCTGGTCGCTGCCCATCGGGTAAAGGTCAAGCAGCGCGCCGCGGGTGGCGTATTCCCCGTGCTCCATCACCTGGTCGACGTGGCGATAGCCGGCACCGTCAAGCTGCGCGCGCAGGGCGTCACGGGACAGGCGCTGGCCTTTTTTCATCACCAGCGCGTGACCGTGCAGATAGCTGTGCGGACAGACGCGCTGCATCAGGGTGTTCACCGGCACAATCAGCACGCCGCGCTGCATGGTCGGCAGCTGATAGAGCGTCGACAGGCGCGAGGAGATGATCTCCTGATGCGGAGAGAAGCTGTCATACGGCAGCGTCTCCCAGTCGGCCAGGCTGAACACCAGGCTATCGGTGAACTGGCGAATTTCATCGTGCAGGCGCAGGGCGTTTTGCATATCCGGGGCAACCAGAATCACCGGGCCTGGATGACGCTCGGCGATTTCCGCCACCAGCGTGGCGCACGCCGCGCCCGTGAGTTCACCCAGCTGGCGCTGGTCGCCCGCTTTGACAGGCAAGGAATAACGATAGTGTTCAGGCATGGCTATGTCAGAGTCTCTTATGGATATACCAACAGTATTGGGGCATATCACTGATACGCAATGTCTTTATTATCCTCGATCGTTTTACATAAGCAAATCGTAACCGCACGGCAGGGCTAAACGCCCCCAAAACGGGGGCGGAGAGGGCATTAACGCGTTGAAGGTGACAGGGTCAGCGTAGACGGAGGAGAGAAGAAAACGTCTCCAAACAGCGCGGTGGAGATCTTACGCACCCCGAGCCCGGCAAGGGTACAGATAAACAGGCTGGCAAACGGGTAGACCAGCACCAGGGTGAGCTCTGCCCAGACCGGCCACGAGGCGGCATTCATTTCGCCAATCAGGAACAGGCTAAAGGCCTCAATCAGGATGCGGTGGGTGGTATAAATCGCAATGGTATTTGAGCCAATCACGTTCAGCAGATTGTTCGGGTGAACGGCATAGCGCTGCTCAAGGCTGTAGAACAGCTTCATGATCAGCACAATCGACAGCAATGAGAGCAGCAGCGGAACGTTAGCAAACCACAGCACCACGGAGACGGCGGCGAAAGCCCCGGTTGCCAGCCAGATGCGGCGCAGGTTGACGCTTTTCATCCACGCCATCAGCTCTGCGCCATACCACGCCCCGAGGCTGTAGTAGATCATGTTGCGTACCACGCTGTTCATCCCCCACCACGGCAGCGGCAGGAAGTTAATCGCGATGCTTGCCAGCGCCAGCAGTCCCAGTACCGGCAGCTTCCAGCGGCTCAGCAGTTTACACAGCGTGAAGTAGACCACCAGAGCATACAGATACCACAGGCTGGTGCTGGCGGTGATCATCCCCAGCACAAAGCCTGAGAACGAGTCGGCGTAGGCCGCGTTCGACGAGGTGGCAAGCTCACGCTCGGACGCCAGCCAGGCGTTCAGGTGGGTCAACGCCTGCCATTGCAGGAGGCCCCACAGCGCCAGGACCCAGAGAATGCTCCAGATCCGTTTATCGAAACTGGTTCGCCAGTCCACTTCGTCAATATAACGACGGATCAGATAGCCGGAGATAAAGAAGAAGACCGGCATACGAAACGGTGCGAGATAGAGGTTAAAATAGACCCAGCATTTGGCGAGAAGGCCGGAGAGCGGGTGTTGTAGCCCGATCAGATGCGGATAAAACGTGATAACCGAATGATAGATAACCACCAGGCAGATACACAGCCCTTTTATCTGGTTAATCCATAATGCTTTTTGCTTCATTGTTCGCCACTACCTTAATTGCCATAAACGAACGAGCAATTGTTGTAAAACGACACCAGGATGTAATGGGTAACAGTATGTATCAGGAGGTTTTTCGGAAAAGGTGGAGGTTGCGAGGTGAGTATTCAGACAATAGCACCCTGATTTATCTGAATTTTTCGGAAGAATGATTACCAAAGCTTACTGTTTCAGTCATTTACGCTTAACGGATTCGCTTATATACTCGTGGGTCTGCTATCAGCAAACAGACGGATTTCATGTATCAACCTGTCGCACTCTTCATAGGCTTACGTTACATGCGTGGGCGCGCCGCGGACCGCTTCGGTCGCTTTGTCTCCTGGCTTTCGACTATTGGCATTACGCTTGGCGTGATGGCACTGGTGACGGTGCTTTCCGTCATGAATGGCTTCGAACGCGAGCTGCAAAACAATATCCTGGGGCTGATGCCGCAGGCCGTTCTTTCATCATCCAACGGTTCGGTTAACCCGCAACAGCTGCCGGAAAGCGCGGCGAAGTTACAGGGCGTCACGCGCGTAGCGCCGTTGACGACCGGCGACGTGGTGCTGCAAAGCGCCCGCAGCGTGGCGGTCGGCGTGATGCTGGGTATTGACCCGGCGCAAAACGATCCGCTGACGCCGTATCTGGTTAACGTGAAGCAGACCGATCTGGAAGCCGGAAAATACAACGTGATTCTGGGTGAACAGCTTGCCGGCCAGCTTGGCGTCAACCGTGGCGATCAGCTGCGCGTGATGGTCCCTTCTGCCAGCCAGTTTACGCCGATGGGGCGCCTGCCAAGCCAGCGCCTGTTCAACGTGATTGGTACCTTTGCCGCCAACAGCGAAGTCGATGGCTACCAGATGCTGGTTAACATTCAGGACGCTTCACGCCTGATGCGCTACCCGGCAGGGAATATTACCGGCTGGCGCCTGTGGCTCGATGCGCCGCTGAAGGTCGATACCCTCAGCCAGCAAAAACTGCCGGACGGTACCAAATGGCAGGACTGGCGTGAGCGGAAAGGCGAACTGTTCCAGGCCGTGCGGATGGAAAAAAACATGATGGGGCTGCTGCTGAGCCTGATCGTGGCCGTGGCCGCATTTAACATCATCACCTCGCTGGGCCTGATGGTAATGGAGAAGCAGGGCGAAGTCGCCATTCTGCAAACCCAGGGGCTCACGCCGCGCCAGATCATGGCGGTGTTTATGGTGCAGGGGGCCAGCGCAGGCATCATCGGCGCGCTGCTCGGTGCCGTGCTGGGGGCACTGCTTGCCAGCCAGCTCAACAACTTAATGCCGATCATCGGCGCCCTGCTCGACGGCGCGGCGCTGCCGGTGGCTATCGAGCCGCTGCAGGTGGTCGGTATTGCTCTGGCCGCGATGGCCATTGCGCTGCTTTCTACGCTTTATCCTTCCTGGCGCGCTGCCGCCACTCAACCCGCTGAGGCTTTACGTTATGAATAAGATCCTGTTGCAATGCGACAACCTGTCCAAACGCTATCAGGAAGGCACTGTGCAAACCGACGTGCTGCACAATGTGAGCTTCAGCGTGGGCGAAGGCGAGATGATGGCGATTGTTGGCAGCTCCGGCTCGGGCAAAAGTACGCTGCTGCATCTGCTTGGCGGGCTGGATACGCCAACCGAGGGCGACGTGATTTTCTCCGGCCAGCCGATGAGCAAAATGTCCTCCGCGGCGAAGGCCGAGCTGCGCAACCGCGAGCTGGGCTTTATCTACCAGTTCCACCACCTGCTGCCGGATTTCACGGCGCTGGAAAACGTCGCGATGCCGCTGCTGATTGGTAAAAAGAAACCGTCAGAAATTAACGCTCGCGCCAGCGACATGCTGAAAGCGGTAGGCCTGGGCCATCGCGGTAACCATCGTCCCTCTGAGCTTTCCGGCGGCGAGCGCCAGCGCGTGGCGATTGCCCGCGCGCTGGTCAACAACCCGCGTCTGGTGCTGGCGGATGAGCCTACCGGTAACCTGGATGCCCGCAATGCGGACAGTATATTCCAGCTTCTGGGCGAGCTGAACGCCTCGCAGGGCACCGCGTTTCTGGTGGTGACCCACGATCTGCAGCTGGCAAAACGCATGGGGCGTCAGCTTGAGATGCGCGACGGCCATCTGAACGCGGAACTGACCCTGATGGGAGCAGAGTAATGGCGTCACCGTTATCGTTACTCATCGGTTTACGTTTTAGCCGCGGCCGCCGTCGCGGCGGCATGGTGTCGCTGATCTCCGTCATCTCGACCATCGGTATTGCGCTCGGTGTGGCGGTGCTGATTGTGGGCTTGAGCGCCATGAACGGCTTTGAGCGCGAGCTGAATAACCGCATTCTGGCGGTGGTGCCGCACGGGGAGATTGAGCCGGTTAACCAGCCGTGGACGAACTGGAGCGATGCGCTCGCCAAAGTCGAAAAGGTGCCGGGCATCGCCGCGGCCGCGCCCTATATTAACTTTACCGGGCTGGTGGAGAGCGGGGTCAACCTGCGCGCCATACAGGTGAAAGGGGTTAACCCTGCCCAGGAAGCGCGCCTCAGCGCGCTGCCAAACTATGTGCAGAACGGCGCGTGGGCCAACTTTAAGGCCGGCGAGCAGCAGATCATCATGGGTAAAGGCGTGGCCGATGCCCTGAAGGTGAAGCAGGGCGACTGGGTGTCAATCATGATCCCGAACGCCAGCGCCGACCACAAGCTGCAGCAGCCTAAGCGCGTGCGCCTGCACGTCACCGGTATTCTTCAGCTGAGCGGTCAGCTCGATCACAGCTTTGCGATGGTGCCGATGGAGGATGCGCGCCAGTATCTCGACATGGCTGACAGCGTGACGGGCATTGCCATTAAGGTGAACGACGTCTTTAACGCCAACAAGCTGGTTCGCGACGCGGGCAGCGTGACCAATAACTATGTCTACATCAAAAGCTGGATCGGCACCTACGGATATATGTACCGTGATATCCAGATGATCCGCGCCATTATGTATCTGGCGATGGTGCTGGTGATTGGTGTGGCGTGCTTTAATATCGTCTCGACGCTGGTGATGGCGGTCAAGGACAAGAGCGGCGACATCGCCGTGCTGCGTACGCTGGGGGCGAAAGACGGTCTTATTCGCGCCATCTTCGTCTGGTACGGTTTGCTGGCGGGGCTGTTCGGCAGCCTGTGCGGCGTGGTGATTGGCGTGGTGGTTTCCCTGCAGCTGACCCCGATTATCAACGGGATCGAAAAGCTTATCGGCCACCAGTTCCTGTCGGGTGATATCTACTTTATTGACTTCCTGCCGTCTGAACTGCACTGGCTGGACGTTTTTTATGTGCTGGTTACAGCACTTTTACTGAGTCTGCTGGCAAGCTGGTATCCGGCGCGTCGCGCAAGCCGAATTGATCCGGCGAGGGTATTAAGTGGCCAGTAATTACGTCATGATCTAGCGGCTTTCGGGCCGCCAGGTTAAAAGAGGAATGCGTTATGTATTACGGATTTGATATTGGCGGCACCAAGATTGCGCTCGGCGTGTTTGATAAAGACCTCAAACTACAGTGGGAAACCCGCGTTCCTACGCCGCGCGAAAGCTACGACGAATTTTTAACCGCGATTGCTGCGCTGGTGGCGCAGGCCGATGAACGCTTTGGCGTCAAAGGCAGCGTCGGCATCGGCATTCCGGGTATGCCCGAAACCGACGACGGCACGCTGTATGCCGCCAACGTGCCTGCCGCCAGCGGTAAACCGTTGCGCGCCGATCTCTCTGCTCTCCTTGAACGCGACGTGCGTTTAGACAATGATGCTAACTGCTTTGCGCTCTCCGAAGCCTGGGACGATGAGTTCCGTCAGTATCCGCTGGTGATGGGGATGATCCTCGGTACCGGCGTCGGCGGGGGGATTGTGATCGACGGTAAGCCAATCACCGGGCGCAGCTACATCACCGGCGAATTTGGCCATATCCGTCTGCCGGTCGACGCGCTGGAAGTGGTGGGGCGTGATTTTCCGCTGACCCGCTGCGGCTGCGGCCAGCACGGCTGTATTGAGAACTACCTCTCCGGCCGCGGGTTTGCATGGCTTTACGAACACTTCTATCATCAGAAACTTGAGGCCCCTCAAATCATTACCCTGTGGGAGCAAGGGGATGCGCAGGCGCGCGAGCACGTCGAGCGCTATCTGGATCTGCTGGCGGTGTGTCTGGGAAATATTCTCACTATCGTCGACCCGGATCTGCTGGTGATCGGGGGAGGGCTGTCAAACTTTACCGCGATTACGGAACGGTTGTCCGGGCGTTTGCCCCGACATTTATTGCCGGTTGCCCGCGTGCCGCGTATTGAACGCGCGCGACACGGGGACGCAGGAGGCATGCGCGGAGCCGCATTCCTTCATCTCACCGATTAGTTTACGAGGTTTCTATGCTGTCGCGTCGCCAGGGTCGACTCAGCCGTTTTCGCAAAAACAAACGCCGCTTGCGTGAGCGCTTGCGCCAGCGGATCTTTTTCAGAGACAGAATGATGCCAGAAGCGATGGATAAACCCAGAGTGGTGGTACTGACCGGAGCGGGGATCTCCGCCGAGTCAGGAATTCGAACCTTTCGCGCGGCGGACGGGCTGTGGGAAGAGCACCGCGTGGAGGATGTGGCCACGCCGGAAGGCTTTGCCCGCGATCCGGATCTCGTCCAGGCGTTTTACAACGCCCGCCGCCGTCAGCTTCAGCAGCCTGAAGTCGCGCCGAATGCGGCGCATATGGCGCTGGCGAAGCTGGAAGAGGCGCTCGGCGATCGTTTTTTGCTGGTAACGCAGAATATCGACAACCTGCACGAGCGGGCCGGTAACAAGAATATCATCCACATGCACGGCGAGCTGCTCAAGGTTCGCTGCGCCTGGAGCGGTCAGGTGCTGGACTGGCAAGAGGACGTGCTGCCTGAGGATAAGTGCCACTGCTGCCAGTTCCCGTCGCGCCTGCGTCCGCACGTGGTCTGGTTCGGTGAAATGCCGCTGGGAATGGATGATATCTACAGCGCGCTGGCGATGGCCGACGTATTTATCGCCATCGGCACATCCGGTCATGTTTACCCGGCGGCGGGGTTTGTCCACGAAGCGCGACTGCACGGCGCGCATACGGTAGAACTCAATCTTGAGCCAAGCCAGGTGGGCAGCGAGTTTGAAGAGAAACACTACGGTCTGGCAAGCACGGTCGTCCCGGAGTTTGTCGACAAGCTGCTGAAAGGGCTGTAACGGCAATCGCGTGAAAAGGCACCCGTCCAGCGGGTGCCTTTTTATTTATGAATGGAAGAACGCCAGCGTCTTCTCGAGCGATTTAGCCTGCTCATCCAGGGAGAGCGCCGCCGCAGAGATCTGCTGAACCAGAGAGGCGTTCTGCTGGGTCGTGCTGTCCATCTGGTTAACGGCGGTGCTGACCTGGCTAATCCCACGATTTTGCTCGTCCAGCGCCTGAACGATATCGTTGATGACCAGATGCACATGCGATACCGCTTCAATCACCTGTTTCATCATCACCCCGGTTTCATTGACCAGTTCAACGCCTTTGCTCACGCGCCCTGAGGACTCGGCAATCAGCTGAGAGATCTCTTTTGCCGCGTTAGCGCTTCGCTGGGCAAGATTGCGGACTTCCCCTGCGACGACCGCGAAACCGCGCCCCTGTTCGCCTGCCCGTGCCGCTTCAACGGCAGCATTTAGCGCCAGGATATTGGTCTGGAAGGCGATGCCATCGACAATGGTGTTAATCTCGCCGATCTTGCGCGCGCTTTCATCAATTTCCCCAATCACCACAACCACGTCGTTCACCAGCGTTTCGCCATGCCCGGCGAGGCTCGCGGCGCGATCGGTCAGCGTGGTCGCCTTGTGGGCGTTGTCGGCGTTATTCTTCACCGTGACCGAAATTTCTTCCATGCTGGCTGCCGTTTCAACAATCGCAGCCGCCTGTTCCTCGGTTCGCGAGGCGAGGTCAAGGTTGCCCGCCGAAATTTCGCTGGTGCCGCCGTGCACGGAGTGGCTGGCTTCGCTGATATTGTCGACGATGCGCTTGAGCTGCATCTGCATGGCGTGCAGGGCATAAAAAATGCTGTGAGTATCTCCGGAACGCACCGGGATGGTGTTGTTCAGATCTCCCCGGGCAACGGCCAGGGCGATCCCGGCGGCCTCCGAAGGTTCGCCCCCCACCGGACGGTCAACCTTACGGGTGAAGATCTGTGCCATGACCAGGCTAACCGCCACGATGCTTAACACCATCATGATGATGGCTTTCAGTAAAAATGCGCGCGCTTCGGCCATCACTTCGCTGACCGGCGTGATAATGGCGAGTTTCCACGGCGTCTGGCTATTACCGACGGCGATGTCCTGCCAGGTGATGAACACGTCCTCCTTCAGCAGCGGATCGTTTACTCGGGTGACGTCATGACCGGCAATCTGACCGGCGTAAGGCTTGCCTGCCGCGCGTTTGTCCGGGCTGGACACCACGTTATTAGCTGCGGAGAGGAGCAGGGCGTAGCCTGTGCCGTTCCACGGTTTAATCGCGCCGATCGTCGATTGCAGCGTGGCGAGGGAGAAGTCAGAGGTGACCGAACCCAGAAACTGACCGTCGCGCATGATGGGTGCGGCAATCGAGGTGAGCATCACGTCCACGCCGTTGTAGGGATAGATATAGGGTTCGATGATCACATCTTTATGGCGTTGTTTCGGCAGCAGATAATAATCGCCGCTGCCGGGCGTTTCGATGTCCGTCAGCAGGTGTAATGCCGGTTTGCCGTTGGCGTCCCGGTCAACGTAGCGGGCGTAGCGCCCGGCAGGATCTTCACCGCTTTGACCGGCCCAGACGGCATCTTTATCGTCGAACGCGTTAGGCTCAAAGGCCATCGACATGGAGAGAAACTGTGGGTGAGCCGAAAGGTAGTGGATGAGCAGCTGGTTCAGGCTCTGGCGCTCGGATACGCCAGCCTCGCGCAGCGCCAGGGCGCTGTTGCCCATGTCCCGGGCGGCAGTCAGGGCAGAATCCAGCTGTTTGCTGACCTGCAACGCTTGCACCTCGGCAATCTGGCGGATATGTTTTTTGGCCAGAACCTCCTGCTGTGCCATCCACTGCCACATCATAAACCCGATCGTTGCCGTAAAGCCCACCGTTACGGTGAGGAAAATGGACAACAGCATCAACGTCTTGACGCTTATTTTTTTTCTTCGGACCATGGCGTCTTTCATTCTCATCTCCCGTAATATCGTGCATGTCGGGCAGGCACATATTCCTTATCGGATATTTTCTCCTCTTTCTGTAGAGCGTCAGGAATATTTAATTTAAATTTTGTTTCGTAAATCCAGTTAATTAGTGTGGATGCTTTTATTTTGTGCATTCAATCAAAATAGTGCTCGATAAAGCTCGTTATCGTCGTGTAGAAAGAGGATGCTAATAAATATAAAGTTGTAGAGGAGGATGGGATATGTACGGATTTATTGCGCGACAACCCATTTTTAACCCTGAGATGAAGACGGTGGCCTACGAGCTGCTCTTCAGAGATGGGATGACAAACCGTTTTCCGGATGTGTCGGCAGAATATGCCACCTCCAGGATGATCTCAGATCAGTTTTTATGCGTGCCGTCCCAGCGCATCGCCGGGGCACATACGTCGTTTATTAATTTCCCGTCGCGAATGGTCATAGACCGCAGTGGAGAAGCGCTGGATAAAGAAAGCGTGGTCATTGAGATCCTGGAAGATGCTGTGCCGGGAGCGGAGCTGTTGCAGGCTGTCAGGGAGATGAGTGCGGATGGTTATCAGTTTGCGCTTGATGATTTCACGCTTGCGCCAGAATGGGATGTTTTTTTACCCTATATTTCAATACTGAAGTTTGACGTCAGAAATTATACCTTAGCGCAAATTAAACAGTATCTGAAAGAGCGTAAACATTTAACCGGGCATATTAAATATCTCGCTGAAAAAATTGAGACTAAAGAGGAATTCAGCCAATACCGGGAAGAGGGATTCTCGCTGTTTCAGGGCTATTTTTTCTGCCGTCCGGAGGTCATTAAATATAAACGGCTATCGCAAAATCAGCTGGCGATTTTTCGGCTGCAAATGGAGGTCGGACGCAATAAACCCGATTTTCGGATCGTCGAGTCGTTGATTAAAACCGATCTCACGCTGTCCTATAAGATTATGCGCTACATGAAGCACACCGCATTTAAACATATCGGTGCCTGTAATTTCAGCAAGTTAACCCTGAGCGAAGTCCTCAGATACCTCGGGGAAAACCAGCTGAGACGGTTTGTTGCGGTCGTGGTCCTCGCCAGTGCGGGCAATGACACCGTCAGCGAGCTTTACCCGCTGAGCATGATGCGCGGCAAGTTCTGCGAACTGATCGCAGAGACGATGAACGAACCGACGCTGGCTGAAAATGCCTTCATGTGCGGCCTGTTTTCTCTGCTCGATACCCTCCTTGAGCTGCCGATGGCCGAGTTGATGAAGCAAATTGCGGTCCCGCAGAGCGTGAGCAATGCGCTGTGCCATCAGGAAGGACGTTTAGCCGATATGGTGAGCCTGTGCCGTTACTATGAACAGCAGCAGTGGGACGAGGCGACCCGGGTTCGTCAGGCTCTGGGTCTGACGGATGAGGATGTGGTTGAGGCGATGAGAAAGGCGACAATCTGGGCAGGGGAGAATGCGGTCAGTTAATCCTCCTCACGCCGTACGGGCGGCGTGAGGAAGAACGCGATACCGTTTACCGGCCCGCTTTTAATTTCTGGTAATACTCTTCGTAGAGGCGGCTGGCGTCACCGACATCGTTCTGCCACTCACCTTTGCTGATGGTTTCGGCATCGGGATAGAGCGATTTATCGTTAGCCACTTCAGGCTTCAGCAGCTTGCGTGCGGCGAGGTTTGGCGTCGGGTAGCCAATCGTCTCGGCAACCTGTTTCGCCACGTCCGGGCGCAGCAGGAAGTTAATCAGCTTGTGCGCCCCTTCAGCGTTTTTCGCGTTGGCGGGGATCGCAAGGCTGTCCATCCAGAAGATCCCGCCTTCTTTCGGCCAGACCACCTCAAGCGGCGTACCGGCCTGGCGGGCGACATACGCGGAGCCGTTCCACACCATCCCCAGGTTCACTTCGCCTTCCATATACGGATTTGCCGGGTTATCAGAGTTGAACGCCGCCACGTTAGGCATCAGCTTTTTCAGCTCGTTATACGCCGCTTCAATCTCTTTCGGATCCGTCGTGTTGCCCGAGTAGCCCAGCTTGCGCAGCGCGACCTGGAACACTTCACGCGCGTCGTCGGTTAACAGCAGGCTACCCTTGTACTCTGGTTTCCAGAGATCGGCCCAGCTTGTCACCGTTTTTGGATCGACGGCCTCGCTGTTCACGCCGATCGCGGTTGCCCCCCAGATATACGGAATGGAGTAGTCGTTATTCGGGTCGAACGGCTTGTTGAGCATCTCCGGATCGAGGTTTGCAAAATTGGTTAGCTTCGTTTTGTCGATCTTCTGGATCATGCCCTCTTTGCGCATTTTGTCGACAAAGTAGGTGGAAGGCACGACCAGATCGTACGCGCCGTCTTTGTAGGTTTTCAGCTTGGCGTACATGGTTTCATTCGACTCGTAGGTCGAGTAGATAACCTTGATGCCCGTTTCCTTTGTGAACTGTTCCAGCAGGCCCGGCGGCACGTATTCGGTCCAGTTGTAGAAGTAGAGCGTTTTGCTGTCATCAGCGTGCGCGGCACCCATGCCAAGCACCAGCGCCGCAGCGGCGAGCATTTTTTTCATTTCATTGTCCCCTGAGATTTTGTTTTATCACGAGCAATAACCTGGCTGGCAATCACCAGAACCAGCGAAAACACCAGCAGAATGGTCGCCAGCGCGTTCACCTCCGGTGAGACGCCGACTTTCACCATTGAATAGATCTTCAACGGCAGAATTTCATAGCTCGGACCGGTGACGAAGGAGGACACGACCACGTCATCCATCGACAGGGTGAAGCTAAGTAGCCATCCGGCCGCCACGGCGGGCATCGCCAGAGGCAGGATGATTTTGCGCAGGATGATCATCTCGCTGGCACCCAGATCTTTCGCCGCCTCCAGCATGCGCACGTCGAACCCTTTCAGGCGCGCGAAAACGGTCACCACCACAAACGGCAGGCAGAAGGTGATGTGCGAGAACAGCAGCGACCAGAAGCCAAGCTGTACGCCCAGCAGCATAAACAGCACCAGCAGCGAAATGGCCATCACGATGTCCGGCGACATCATCACCACAAACAGCATGCCGCTGACGAACGGTTTGCCGCGAAAGCGATAGCGGTAGAGCGCCACGGCGGTGAGCGAGCCAATCAGCGTCGCGAAGGTGGCGGAGAAGATCGCCATCGTCAGCGAGTGCTGCGCGGCCTGCAGCAGGCTATCGTTGTTCATCAGCAGGCTGTACCAGTTGGTGGTAAAGCCCTGCCAGTTAATCCCGAAGCGTGAGCTGTTAAACGAGTTCACGATCAAAATAACGATCGGGATATAGAGATAGGCATAAATGGCGGTCATAAAACCGCCGCGAAGCAGTCGACCGATCATTCGAGTTCCACCTTTTTATTCAGCAAGCGTGAGGCGCGCCAGTAGACCAGCAGCATCAGGCCCATGATCACCGTCAGCGTAATGCTCGTCGCGGATCCGAACGGCCAGTCGCGAATGTTGAGGAACTGGCTCTTGATCACGTTACCGATCAGCAGGTTTTTCGCGCCGCCCATTAGATCCGACACGTAGAACAACCCCATCGCCGGGAGCATTACCAGCAGACAGCCCGCGATAATGCCGGGCATGGTCAGCGGGATAATAATGCGGATGAAGGTCTGCAGCTTATTAGCGCCCAGATCTTTTGCCGCCTCCAGCAGCGGTTTATCCAGCTTCTCGATGCTGGAGTAGAGCGGCATCACCATAAACGGCAGCAGGATATAGACCAGGCCGACAATCACCGCGCTCGGGGTAAACATGATGCGGATCGGCGTATCAATCACTCCCAGCCACAGCAGAAATTCATTGAGATAGCCTTTTGTGCTAAGGAAGATCTTCAGCCCGTAGATGCGGATTAACGAGTTGGTCCAGAAGGGAACAATCAGTAAAAACAGCAGCAGGGGCCGCACCTTTTGCGGCAGGCCCGCGAGGAACCATGCGAAAGGATATCCCAGCACCAGACAGGCAAGGGTGGCAATCAGCGCCATGTTGAGCGAGTGCAGCAGCACGTCTAAATAGAGCGGATCGAGCAGGCGCGCGTAGTTGTCCAGCGTAAAGACCAGCGAAACGAAGCTAGCGTCGTCGCGGGTCAGAAAGCTGGTGGCAACGATCATCAGGTTGGGCAAAAAGACAAACAGCACAAGCCAACCGACGATCGTGGCGATCACCACATTCTGGAATTTACTTGTGTTCTTCATCAGCCAGCACAACCTCCCAGCTTTCAACCCAGTTGATAACCATTTTCTGGTCGAGAGAGTGGTCGAAGTCAGGATCGTCTTCGTTAAAGAATTCGCTGACCATCACCATTTTGCCGTTCTCCAGCTCGACAACGGACTCCAGCGTCATCCCTTTGTAGTTGCGCTCGCGGATATAGCCAATCAACCCTTCGGCCTCGGTATTGCCGTGAATTTCATCGACGCGCAGATCTTCCGGGCGCAGCAGAACGTTGAGTTTTTGTCCCTTTTCGACGGGGAAAGTCACCGTGATATTGCACTCGCGTCCTTCAACGCTGGCGCGCACGCGCTGGTCGTCCAGACGCTCAATGACCGTGGCGTCGAAGATATTGATCTCGCCAATGAAGCTGGCGACAAACAGATTCTTCGGCTCTTCGTAGATTTCGCGCGGCGTGCCGTCCTGCTCGATTTTGCCGTCGCGCATCACCACGATGCGGTCGGACATGGTCAGGGCTTCTTCCTGATCGTGGGTGACGAAGACAAAGGTAATGCCGAGCTTGCGCTGCAGGGCTTTGAGCTCGTTCTGCATCTGCTTGCGCAGCTTGTAATCCAGCGCGGAGAGGGATTCATCCAGCAGGAGCAGGCGCGGCTTATTGACCACGGCGCGGGCGATGGCCACGCGCTGCTGCTGGCCGCCGGAAAGCTGATGGGGTTTACGCTGGGCAAACGTCTCAAGCTGCACCATGCGCAGGGCGTCGGTGACGCGCGGTTCGATCTCATTCGCCGGCGTTTTTTGCATCCGCAGGCCAAACGCCACGTTTTCAAACACGGTCATGTGCGGGAACAGGGCGTAGCTCTGAAAGACGGTATTGACGTGGCGATCTTCGGCAGGAACTTGGGTGATGTCCTGGTTTTCAAGATGGATATGGCCGTTATCGACGCTTTCCAGCCCGGCGATAAGGCGCAGTACGGTTGTTTTGCCGCAGCCCGAGGGGCCAAGCAGCGTCAGAAACTCACCGTCATTGATGGTCAGAGTGAGGTCGGAAATAACGTCTTTACCATCAAAACTTTTACGAATTCGTTCCAGTTGCACCAGCGGTGAACGTGAACGGGATTGTGTATTCAATTTTTGCGCTGTCCCATATAGACGCCTCAGGCAGCAGACTGAAGCGGGGTTTGTGTGTAACCACCTTGGTGACTCGTAATGAGGGCGGACATTCTACGGCAATCCCCTGCGAACGCCAAACCTTGTCACTGATTCATAAGCTACATTTACTAACGCATAACCATATAAACGGAAAATATTCTCGTTTGCGGGATAAAAGTGACCTGACGCAATATTTGCGTTTTGATGCTTATTGATAATGTTGTCACAAAAAGTGAGGGTGACTGCATGGATAAATTACTTGAGCGTTTTTTACAGTACGTTTCGCTGGATACCCAATCTAAGCCGGGTGTTCGCCAGGTGCCCAGCACCGAAGGCCAGTGGAAGTTGTTAAACCTGCTTAAAGAGCAGCTTGACGCCATGGGGCTGGTCAACGTCACGTTAAGCGAAAAAGGCACTGTGATGGCAACGCTGCCGGCGAATGTCCAGGGTGATATTCCGGCGATTGGCTTTATCTCCCATGTCGACACCTCTCCGGATTTTAGTGGTAAACATGTGAACCCGCAGATTGTGGAAAACTACCGCGGCGGCGATATTGCGCTGGGCATTGGTGACGAAGTGCTCTCGCCGGTGATGTTCCCGGTACTGCATCAGCTGCTGGGCCAGACGCTGATCACCACCGACGGTAAAACGCTGCTGGGGGCGGATGACAAGGCGGGTATCGCGGAAATTATGACCGCGCTGGCGGTGCTGAAGGGCAAAAACATCCCGCACGGGGATATCCGCGTGGCCTTTACGCCGGACGAAGAGGTGGGAAAGGGCGCAAAACATTTCGACGTGGAAGCCTTTAACGCGCAATGGGCCTATACCGTCGACGGCGGCGGCGTCGGTGAACTGGAGTATGAAAACTTCAATGCCGCGTCTGTTACCATCAAAATTGTCGGCAACAACGTTCATCCCGGCTCGGCGAAAGGCGTCATGGTGAACGCGCTGTCGCTGGCGTCGCGAATTCATGCAGAAGTCCCGGCGGAAGAGAGCCCTGAACAGACCGAAGGGTATGAAGGTTTCTATCACCTGACCAGCATCAAAGGCACCGTAGATAGCGCGCAGATGCACTACATCATCCGCGATTTCGACCGCAAAGCCTTTGAGGCGCGCAAGCGCAAGATGATGGAGATCGCGAAGAAGGTCGGTAAAGGGTTACACCCTGATTGCTATATTGAGCTGATCATTGAAGACAGCTATTACAACATGCGCGAGAAGGTGATGGCGCATCCGCATATTCTCGATATCGCCCAGCAGGCGATGCGCGACTGCGATATTGAACCGCAGCTGAAGCCGATTCGCGGCGGCACCGACGGTTCTCAGCTGTCGTTTATGGGGCTGCCGTGCCCGAACCTGTTTACCGGTGGCTACAACTACCATGGCAAGCATGAGTTTGTGACGCTGGAAGGGATGGAAAAAGCGGTGAAGGTGATAGTACGGATAGCGGAGTTGACCGCGAAGCGGTAAGAAAAAGCCCGGTGGCGCTACGCTTACCGAGCCTACGATCGGAATGTAGGCCGGGTAAGGCGAAGCCGCCACCCGGCAAATATCACGACTCAGTCCTCAAAGAACCAGTAACCGCTGTTGACCAGCGCGGCCAGCATCGCGAGGAAGGAAGGATCTTCCAGCGCATCGCCAAAGGTGTCGGCAGTGAGCACCAGATGGCTGGCAATGGCTTCCAGCGCCGGACGGTGCGGAGAGTCCAGCTTCTCGCCGTTGACGAATACCTCTTCACCAATGCGCAGCACGCGCAACCCGCCCAGACGCGTCAGCTTATCGCCCTGCTGAAGCGCATCATAAATCTCGTCAGCCTGATACGGCGGCTCCGGCGGCGCAACGTCCAGCTCATGACGAGACTGACTGATAAACTCACCAAACCACTGTTTGAAGTGCTCCGGCTCGTTGATCAAATCCAGCATCATGCCGCGCAGCTTATCGAGTTCTTCTGGCAGAATATCCGCCGGATGCTCGCGCGCAGGCACATCAGGATCGCTGTAACGATAGCTGCCCAGCTCGCGCTGCAGAACATAGTCGGCAAATCCGCTGATCATCTCGCGGCCGCTCGGCGCGCGGAACCCCACGGAGTAGTTGAGTGAGTTTTCCAGGGAGTAGCCTTCGTGAGGGAATCCCGGCGGGATGTAGAGAATATCACCCGGCTCCAGCTCTTCGTCGAGAATCCCTTCAAACGGGTCAACCTGAAGCAGGTCAGGATGCGGGCAGTGCTGCTTCATCGGCACTTTTTCGCCCACGCGCCAGCGGCGGCGGCCCGTCCCCTGAATGATGAACACGTCGTACTGGTCCAGATGCGGACCTACGCCGCCGCCAGGCACGGAGAAGGAGATCATCAGATCGTCCATGCGCCAGTCGGGCAGGACGCGGAACGGGCGCATTAAGGCGGCAGTCGGCTCGTGCCAGTGGTTGACCGCCTGTACCAGCAGCGACCAGTTGTTTTCACCGAGGTGATCGTAGCTTTCGAAAGGACCGTGGCTAACCTGCCATTTCCCGTCCTGGTGGCTGACCAGACGGCTGTCGACTTCGTTTTCCATGGCCAGACCTGCCAGCTCGTCAGGCGAGATAGGGTCGACAAAATTGCTGAATCCGCGTTTCAGAACCACCGGGCGTTTTTGCCAGTAACGTTCAATAAACTCGGGCCAGTTAAGCGTTAAGTGATAATCCATAATTTTTTTATTCCGCAGGCTCTTACTGACTCGGATTATAACGGAAGCTCAGCCCCCCGGCTGCGAGATCCTCGCATTTTTCACATAACGGGTTAACTATCGTTCAATGTGGGCTGCTGGCGACCAAAAATAACCTCCATTCTGGCGCCGCCCAGCAGGCTTTCACTGGTTTCTATTTTACCGTCGTACTGGTCGACAATCTCACGGGCGACAGCTAATCCTACGCCCTGGCCAGGACGTAGCGTATCGGCGCGCTGACCGCGATCGAACACCACGTCACGCTTATTGCGCGGGATGCCCGGACCATCATCCTCAACGATGATATGCAGTTCGGTTTCCGTCTGACGCGCTGACACTTCCACGAACTCCAGACAGTATTTGCAGGCGTTATCCAGCAGGTTACCCATCACCTCCATGAAATCATTTTTTTCACCCACAAAGCTTATCTCTGGCGAGATATCGAGGCTGATGTTCACCCCTTTACGCTGATACACCTTGTTGAGGGCGGACGTGAGGTTATCCAGAAGCGGGGCTACCGGGTGCAGCTCGCGGCTCAGAAGCGCGCTGCCGGAACGCATGCTGGCGCGGTGCAGGTAATAGCCAATTTGCTGGGAAATACGGCTGATCTGCTCCAGCATCACCGGCTCGGCATCATCGACGCTCAGCTTCGAACTGCGCATTGAACGCAGGGTACTTTGCATGACGGCCAGCGGAGTTTTCAGGCTGTGGGTCAGGTCGGTAAGGGTGGTACGGTATTTATCGTAGCGTTCGCGTTCACTTTTCAGTAGGCGGTTGAGGTTACGCACCAGGCTGGTGAGCTCACGGGTGGTTTCCGGGTTCAGCTTCTCGCGATGATGTTCTTCCAGCTCACGAACCTCTTTCGCCAGTGACTCAATGGGGCGCAAGCTCCACCACGCCGCTACCCACAGCAGCGGGATCACCAGCAGGAGATTCGCAGCCAGAACGTAGATGAACCAGCTCCAGACCATATAAGAACGCTTCAGCTCGACCGGAATGGTGTCGATCACCACAATGGTCAGCTGCGGCATGTTCAGCGTCGCCGGATAGAGGTTAATCGCGACGGAGTGCGTCATCTCCGTCTCGGCGTTGTCGGCGCGGATCTCGTTCAGCTTTTGCTGCAGGGAGCGATCTTCATGGATCAGCGAGCTGGTGGTGTTGAGATCGGCTTCAATTTCGTGAAATCCGTTGGTTTTGAGCCATTCCGGACGAATGCTTTTGACCAGCCAGGGAATATCACGCTGCGCCCACAGTAATTTCCCCTTTTCGTTATAAATCAGGGCCAGCGTCGGGCTCTGCTGGTTGAGGTTTTCCGGCATTTCGACGGTAATTTGATTGTTTTCCCACTTCGCCAGGGTATAAAACAGATTGCTTTCGCCACGTAACAGCCGAAAGGTGGTTTTATCAAAGCTGACGCTGTAGCCTACCAGGGCGACCATGCCGTAGGAGAGCGACAGCACCAGCACGACGGCGGCTGTTGCCAGTAAGAAACGAACCCGCAGCGAGAGGGGCAGTATGTGGCGTAAAATCCCTCTCATTTAGCGTAATTCGAACAGGTAGCCCTGGCCACGGACGGTGGTAATCACATCCTGCGCATACTGCGCCTGAATTTTCTTACGCAAGCGTCCCATCAGCACGTCAATGGTATGGCTCTCGCGCAGTTCAGCATCAGGATAAAGCTGGAGCATCAAGGAATCTTTGCTCACCACTTTGCCATTGTTACGGATCAGCGTTTCCATGATGGTGTATTCGAAGGCGGTGAGCTTAATCACTTCATCATTGATCGCTAATTCCCGGCGGGAGAGATCGACCTGGAAAGGCGGGATGGAAATAACCTGTGAAGCCAGCCCGCTGTTGCGGCGTAACAGCGCCTGCATACGCGCCGCCACCTCTTCAATATGAAACGGCTTGGTGACGTAATCGTCTGCACCCGCGCTGAGCACTTCGACCTTATCCTGCCAGCCTTCACGGGCTGTCAGAACCAGAACCGGCAGGGAGACATCGTGGCTGCGCCAGCGGCGAATTAACGACAGACCGTCTTCGTCAGGCAACCCTAAATCGACAATGGCGATATCCGGCAGGTGTTCATTGAGATAATAATCGGCTTCTTTTGCATCTTCAGCATCGTCCACCTGATGTCCCATCTCCTGAAGCTGAACCTTCAGGTGATGGCGTAGTAATGCGTTATCCTCAACAACCAGTACGCGCATCATCTCTTCTCCCTAAATAATTGGTATGAATAGTTTAACGCTGATTATGTTGTTGTGGGGATAAACATTGAGTAAACCGGGGAAAAGCATCCCCCTTTTCGGGCGAAAAGGGGGAGAGGGGCGTTACTTCAGCTCGTCGACCATGGTGATGGCGCGGCCAATGTAGTTCGCCGGGGTCATCGCCTTCAGGCGCGTTTTCTCTTCTTCCGGCAGCGCCAGACCGTCGATAAACTGCTTCATGCCTTCGGCGTCAACGCGTTTTCCGCGGGTCAGCTCTTTCAGCTTCTCGTACGGTTTTTCGATACCGTAACGGCGCATCACGGTCTGGATTGGCTCCGCCAGCACTTCCCAGTTGTGGTCCAGCTCGTCCAGCAGACGGTCACGGTTCACTTCCAGTTTGCTCACGCCTTTCAGGGTGGACTGATACGCGATCAGCGCGTAGCCAATGCCCACGCCCAGGTTACGCAGTACGGTGGAGTCGGTCAGGTCGCGCTGCCAGCGGGATACCGGCAGTTTGCTTGCCATATGCTGCAGCACGGCGTTCGCCAGGCCCAGGTTGCCTTCGGAGTTTTCGAAGTCGATTGGGTTAACTTTGTGCGGCATGGTGGAAGAGCCGATTTCACCGGCGATGGTTTTCTGCTTGAAGTGGTTCAGGGCGATGTAGCCCCACACGTCACGATCGAAGTCGATCAGGATGGTGTTGAAGCGCGCGATGCAGTCAAACAGTTCGGCGATATAGTCGTGCGGCTCAATCTGCGTGGTGTACGGGTTCCACTGAATGCCCAGAGAGGTCACGAACTCTTCGCTGAACTGGTGCCAGTCCACTTCCGGGTAAGCGGCGATGTGGGCGTTATAGTTACCGACCGCGCCGTTGATTTTGCCGAGGATCTCAATCTGTTCCAGCTGACGGTACTGGCGCTCCATACGGTACGCGACGTTCGCCATCTCTTTACCCATCGTGGATGGGGTGGCTGGCTGGCCGTGGGTACGGGAGAGCAGCGGAATGTCGCGGTATTCCACGGACAGCGCTTTTACCGCGTCGATGATTTTACGCCAGTAAGGCAGCACCACTTCTTTGCGCGCGGTGGAGAGCATCAGCGCGTGAGACAGGTTATTGATGTCTTCAGAGGTACAGGCGAAGTGAATGAACTCAGACACGGCGTGCAGCGCAGGGACGCTTTCCACTTTCTCTTTTAGGAAGTACTCAACCGCTTTCACATCGTGGTTGGTGGTGCGTTCGATGGTTTTAATCCGCGCGGCGTCTTGTTCGCTAAACTCGGCAACGATTTTATCAAGGTAATCGTTTGCCTTTTCGTCAAAAGCAGGAACTTCCTTGATTGCTGCCTGGGCGGCCAGCTTCTGCAGCCAGCGTACTTCAACCTGAACACGGAACTTCAGCAAACCATATTCGCTGAAGATCCCGCGCAGCGCGCTGACTTTATCGCCGTAGCGTCCATCGACAGGGGATACGGCCGTCAGTGAGGATAATTCCATAATTCGCAACTCCGGGAGGTTAACAATGAGCAAGAATTTGTTTTGCCTGAGTGGTCAGGCGATTACGAGAAAACATTAACTGCAGGCGGCCACCGCCCACCTGGTGCCACAGCACGGCGGCGCGGATCCCTGCCAGCAGGGACGCGCGCACTTTTGCCTGTACCTGCGGACTTTGCAGCACGGCAGGGGATCCGGTGACCTGAATACGCGGCCCCAGCGGGCTGATGACGTCAACATAAATGCCGGCCATAGCGCTCAGCAGCGTTTCCGACTGCAGGTCAAAATGATCGAGCTGACGCTGCAGCCCGGCAATGCGATCGCCCAGCGTATTCATTGCACCTTTTGCGGCGTTCAGCTTACGCTCCAGCACCATCAGGCTCAACGTGTAGCGGGTCAGCTCCGCGTTTAATCCCTGACGGCTGCTGGCGTTAAGCACGCCCAGCAGAGTTTCAAGACCGAGACGAAGATTGGTTTCACTGCCGCCGAACACGCCCAGGGTCGAGCCGGGGTTGAGATCGATAACGCTGTTCAGCGAAACGTGCAGGGCGTCAGCGTCGCAATGACCCTGATGCGCCAGCTGTTGCACCAGACGGGCTGACTGGCAAATTCCCGCCAGCGCCAGGGTGATGTCATAGTAGTTCTTCGCCACACGGTCTCCTTTAGGTGTGAATCGTATTAAACAGCAGGCAGCGGCAGGCGCTGTTCAATGATCCCGCCGCCCAGACAGATTTCGCCGCTGTAGAAGACAGCAGACTGGCCCGGGGTGACGGCCGCGACCGGCTCGTCGAAACGCACGTCAATGCGATCGTCATCGAGCGCGGTAATGGTGCAAGGAATATCGGTCTGACGGTAGCGGGTTTTCACCGTGCAGCGCAGCGTGCCTTTCAGCGGCTCACGATCGACCCAGTGCAGCTGCTGCGCGATAAGGCCAACGGACATCAGACGCGGATGATCGTGGCCCTGGGCAACAACCAGAATATTGTTTTCGACGTCTTTGTCGACAACATACCATGGATCTTCGCTACCTTCTTTGGTCCCGCCAATACCCAGGCCTTTACGCTGGCCGAGCGTGTGGTACATCAGCCCCTGATGCTGGCCAATCTCTTCCCCGTCGACGGTGACAATTTTACCCGGCTGTGCAGGCAGGTAACGTCCCAGGAAATCGCGGAATTTGCGCTCGCCGATGAAGCAGATGCCGGTAGAGTCTTTTTTCTTCGCGGTGATCAGGTCCAGCTCTTCGGCGATTTTACGCACCTGCGGCTTTTCCAGCTCGCCGACCGGGAACAGGCTCTGGGCGATTTGCTCGTGGCTCAGCGTATAGAGGAAGTAGCTTTGATCTTTGTTGCCGTCCAGACCGCGCAGCAGCTGGCTTTTGCCATTCACGTCTGCACGGCGCACGTAGTGACCGGTCGCAATATAGTCTGCGCCCAAATCTTCTGCGGCGAATTCCAGGAAGGCCTTAAATTTGATCTCTTTGTTGCACAGAATATCCGGGTTCGGCGTGCGGCCCGCTTTGTACTCTTCGAGGAAGAGTTCAAAAACGTTATCCCAGTATTCTGCGGCAAAGTTAACGGTGTGCAGCTCAATGCCGAGCTTATCGCATACGGCCTGCGCGTCGGCGAGATCCGCTGCGGCGGTGCAGTATTCCTCGCCATCATCTTCCTCCCAGTTCTTCATGAACAGGCCCTCCACCTTATAGCCCTGTTGCTGTAACAGGTAGGCGGAAACGGAGGAATCGACACCGCCGGACATGCCGACGATCACTTTTTTCTGGCTGTTATCTGACATGGAATACTCACGACATTGAACTTCAAGGCGGCGTATTCTATCACGCCCCCCCACCATTGGCACCCTCTGTAAACGGCCAGTTAAATGCGCCGATAACATCCAGCGGCAGGCGTGCGCCTGACTGCCAGCAGCGAATGCTTTCCGCAACCAGCGGCGAGCGCAGGTTTGGCGCGTTCAGGATCTCGTCGGCAGTGACCCACAGACAGCGGTCGATATCGTCATCCTGCGGCTCTGTGGCGCACGTTTCGCTAAGCTCAACGGCGAATAAAAAGCGCAGGAAGGGCGTGTGGTCAGGTGCGATCCACTGATGCATGCGGATGAGGTGCTGAGGCTCAGCGTGAATGCCGGTCTCTTCCCACAGCTCGCGTTTCGCTGCCTGCAGCAGGGTTTCATTGGCTTCAAGGTGTCCGGCAGGCTGGTTCCACAGCGCTTTGCCGTTAATGCTCTCTTCGACAACAAGGAATTTACCCCGGGCGTGGACCACGCAGGCAACCGTGACATGAGGTTTAAACATAGTGACTCCTTAAGGGGTAACGTCGCGCCATTCGCCGTTTGCCAGCGTTTCCAGGGTGTAGCTGCCCATGGCGTAGCGAATCAGACGCAGGGTAGGGAAGCCGACGTGTGCGGTCATGCGCCGAACCTGGCGGTTGCGGCCTTCATAAAGGGTTATTTTGAGCCAGCTTGTTGGAATGGATTTGCGTTCGCGAATCGGCGGGTTGCGCGGCCACAGCCACTCCGGTTCATTCACGCGTTCAATACCCGCCGGCAGGGTTGGGCCGTCGTTCAACGTCACGCCGCTGCGTAGCGCTGCCAGCGTCGCGTCATCCGGCTCGCCTTCCACCTGGACGAAGTAAATTTTGCCGGTGCGTTTGCCCGGCTGCGTGAGCTTCGCCTGCAACGCGCCGTCGTTGGTTAAGACCAGAAGGCCTTCGCTGTCGCGGTCCAGGCGCCCGGCCGCGTAGACGCCCTGAACAGGGATATAATCCTTCAGCGTGCTGCGTCCGGCTTCATCGGTAAACTGAGGCAAAACATCGTAGGGTTTATTGAACAAAATAACCCGCTTCGGCTGGGTTTCCTGCGGTCTTCTGGCGGCTTGTCGCGAGCTGAATCGCTCAACCCGGTGTTTTGTAAAAGAAGTTTTCTTCATGGTATTTTCAGGCGTTATCAATTGCCGCATTATAGCCTAATAACGAAGACCTTTCATGGCGCAGGACAATCAGGTACTATCGAAGGGCTCATTACAATTTATTAACATAAGATCAGTAACAACCAGAAGCGCTCGAAGGAGAGGTTAATGGAAAGCAAAGTAGTTGTTCCGGCGGAAGGTAAAAAGATCACCCTGCAAAACGGCAAGATTAACGTTCCTCACAATCCGATTATCCCGTTCATCGAAGGTGACGGTATCGGTGTAGACGTTACCCCGGCGATGCTGAAAGTGGTTGATGCCGCTGTTGAGAAAGCCTACAAAGGCGAGCGTAAAATTTCCTGGATGGAAATTTACACCGGTGAGAAATCGACGCAAGTTTATGGCCAGGACGTCTGGCTGCCAGCAGAAACGCTGGATCTGATCCGCGACTACCGCGTTGCTATTAAAGGCCCACTGACGACGCCAGTTGGCGGCGGTATCCGTTCCCTGAACGTGGCACTGCGTCAGGAGCTGGACCTGTACGTGTGTCTGCGTCCGGTTCGTTACTATCAGGGCACCCCAAGCCCGGTTAAGCACCCTGAACTGACCGATATGGTTATCTTCCGCGAAAACTCAGAAGACATCTACGCGGGTATCGAATGGAAAGCGGACTCTGCTGACGCAGAAAAAGTGATTAAATTCCTGCGCGAAGAGATGGGCGTGAAGAAAATTCGCTTCCCTGAGCATTGCGGTATCGGCATCAAGCCATGCTCTGAAGAGGGTACTAAACGTCTGGTGCGTGCGGCCATCGAATACGCGATCACCAACGACCGTGACTCTGTGACCCTGGTTCACAAAGGCAACATCATGAAGTTCACCGAAGGCGCGTTCAAAGACTGGGGTTACCAGTTGGCGAAAGAAGAGTTCGGTGGTGAGCTGATCGACGGTGGCCCATGGCAGAAAATTAAGAACCCGAACACCGGCAAAGAGATCATCATTAAAGATGTGATCGCCGATGCGTTCCTGCAGCAGATCCTGCTGCGTCCTGCAGAATACGACGTAATTGCCTGTATGAACCTGAACGGTGACTACATCTCTGACGCCCTGGCAGCTCAGGTTGGCGGTATCGGTATCGCCCCTGGCGCGAACATCGGTGACGAGTGCGCTCTGTTCGAAGCGACCCACGGCACTGCACCAAAATACGCGGGTCAGGACAAAGTGAACCCAGGCTCTATCATCCTGTCCGCAGAGATGATGCTGCGTCATATGGAATGGTTCGAAGCCGCAGACCTGATCGTTAAAGGTATGGAAGGCGCGATCAACGCGAAAACCGTAACTTACGATTTCGAACGTCTGATGGAAGGCGCTAAGCTGCTGAAATGTTCAGAGTTTGGCGACGCGATTATCGCGAACATGTAATCCAGATTCTGGGTTAAACAAGAGCGGGGGCCTGAGGGTTCCCGTTTTTTTTGCCTCTGCCTGCGGGAGACAACACGATGTTAGCCACCGTCCTTATCGCTGTCGTTGCATTCATCCATCTTTACATTCTTGTGCTGGAAATGTTCCTGTGGGATACGAAAACAGGGCACAAGGCCTTTAATCTGCGTCCTGATTTTGCGCGCGACACCCGCGTGCTGGCCGCGAATCAGGGGCTGTATAACGGTTTTCTGGCTGCCGGTCTGCTCTGGAGCCTCTGGCTCGGCGAAAAGGGGATTCAGGTAGCCATCTTCTTCCTGACCTGTGTACTGATCGCCGGGCTCTTTGGCGCAGCCACCGCCAGCCGAAAAATTTTGTATGTACAGGCCGCGCCCGCTCTCGCAGCGCTGCTTGCGTTACTCATCTGAAGCAATGCTTTGGTTGAGATTAGGCGTCCGATATACTGATGGCTTTACCCGTAAAGATTAGCGACGAGACAGTTATGAACAACGATATCCCACTGAAATATTATGACATTGCCGATGAGTACGCGACGGAAGCCGCTGAGCAGGTCGCTGAGTCAGAGCGCGACGCGCTGGCACATTATTTCCAGCTGCTGCTCACCCGTTTATCGAATAATGAGGAGATTAGCGAGGAAGCTCAGCAGGAGATGGCCACTGAGGCCGGGATCCGTGCGGGTCGCATCGATGATATTGCGAACTTCCTCAATCAGTGGGGAAATGAATAGTCTGCTTCAAAAGCCGTTATGCTGATGCTTGGCGATACAGCTCAGCATCACGCTATCGGACCACATGCATTTTTTCCGCAGAATATGCGACGCGGGGGCGTCTATAAACAGCCCGAAAATAACGGTAAGACAAAAGAGTACCACTGGTAATAGTAAGGATAATTTCACGTTTTTAACCAAAATATGAGTGTGCTTCAGGGTAATCTACCGTCTGAATGTGACGACTATATGTTTTTGCGTAAAAAATAGAAATGCCCGACTGGAAAAAAACGGACGCGCAAGGCTTCGGATTACGGTGCGACCCCGGTGAGTCGCTTCGCCAACTCGCTTCGGGTGAGTGCTTTTGAAAAATACCATCCCTGAATCAACGCATCAGGATATCGGCTTGCAATAAACCGATATTGAATTTCATTTTCCACGCCCTCGAAAACAAGCGTTTTATTCAATCTTGCAAGGGCATCGCTGAAGATTACAAAGATGTTTTGCTTATAATGCTCGCTGATGCCGTCCACCAGCGACTTATCGATTTTGATTTCATCATATTCAAGCAGCGACAGGCGGGCGAGATTCGAGTTTTGCACGCCAAAATCATCTATTGATATTTTAACGCCGAGCGATTTCAGCTCCTGACAGAATCCCTCGAGGATATCTGCCGTGGAAACGGCTTTTTCGGAGAGTTCGACCTTCATCAGGGAAAGGGGAAGGTGGTTGGCAAAACACGCACGGCGCAAAATGGTAATGAACTGTCCATCTTCAATTTCCTTGTGCCCAACGTTTATTGAGACTATCAGCTGGTGTTTTATCGCCAGAGGGGCAATTTCGGAAAGGGATTTTTCGATAATATTACTGTAATATTTTTTATACAGACCGATCTTCTTAATTAATGGGATAAACAGCTCCGGAGAGACGTCCCCGTGCTTTTGATCGCGCCATCTCGACAGAACTTCGACGCCCACGATTTTTTGATCGTGAATGCGAATAATGGGCTGATAGTTAACGCTGATGGTATTCGTGATGACGGCTTTTATCAGCGTACGTTCCAGAGAAAAACGGTCTTCATAGATACGGAAGATAAATAACGTTATCGCAGTCCAGATAAAACAGAGAATGACCGCGAGAAGCGCAAAGATAAATGGAGGTAACGAGGCCAGCCCGGCGTCGTGATGCTTCACGATGACGCACAGGTCCCAGAAGGCGCTGCACTGTGTCAGAGTCAGGGTAAACAACGTCGAATGCAGCCAGCTCTGCTGATTTAGCTCCGTGGCGGCCGAAAAAAAGACTCTTCCGAAATCTTTGGTGGTAGCACTGAGCGAATAGCTTGCGGTGACCGGTGTGAATTTATCGTAAGCATAGCGGGAGGTGAAGATAATAATATTATTATAAATTGCCGCATTGCCCGTGAAAAAGTCTTTTCTCGAAAACTGGGCCAGGAGAAAGCCCCTCGGCGTTTTATGCAGTTCTGCAGGAAGTGCAACGGGCGTCGCGAGTTTTCCCCAAAAAGCGGTACAGACAATTTTCCCCTTCTCAATAAAGCCGATATCGGCAAAATAAAGATTATTAAGCTTAATTTGTCTGTAGCGATCGAGGCTGGTTTTATCACATCCCTGCGTCGTGATGCTTTTGAGACCCAGCGCCACGCTTTGGGATACGTCTTCTGAATAATGTAAAAGGGTACGGGATATTTCACGCTGTTTGCTCTTCTGCTGACCAATGATTACAGCATTGACCGCATAAAGAGACAGGAAAACCAGAAGCGTCGAAACGATAGCAACGGCAATGAGCTTTTTCATTTTCCAGTTATCCAGTCCGCTCCCTGATTTCACAAATCTTAACACAGCCAGGGCAAGGAACAAGCCTGATAGTCACGTCATGTGAGTAAATGACGGCAGGTGAAGTCATACGAAAGTATCAGTTTTTTAAGACAATTCTCAGCTAAGCTATTTTCATTGTTATAAGCAATACCGGGTTAGCACAGGCTCTTCAACCAGAACACCCATGCTTGATTTTTCTATTAAGGAAAACATCGTGCGCAACGTGATGATCCCTATTCTTAGCGCTCTGTTTCTTTTTCTGAGCGGCATTTTGATTATTAACTGGCAGCTATGGCAGATGGAGAAGCTGAGTAATAGTCATACCGCCACGGCCAGCACCCAAAAAATAGAAAACATTCTGGCTGAAGCAGTCAGTGCGGCCAGCACGGCGAAGCGCGTTGCGGCCGAAGGGTGTACCAGTAGCGGACAGCTGGCGCTGGGGACAGAGGCAGCGCTAAAACCGCATCTGCGCGCCATCATGATTGAGCAGCAGGGTAAAATCATCTGTACTTCCCTTCCCGGGAATGGCGTGTTGATTATTCATCCTGAGACGTTACCTGCCGAAAAATTGCTGCTGTTACCGGGCAGTCGACTGGTGAACGGCATTCCGGTGCTTGTCTTTCAAATGCCCATCGCGGGAGGGCGCGTCATCGTCAGCATCAGTGACGCGCATTTGCAGGACGTCATTGCAAGCGCATCGAACAGCATGGATCTGGGGCTGGTTGTCGGCGAAAGCATGCTTGTTCGCAACGGTGCCGTGAGGGGCTGGAAAGCGGCCTCCTGGGCGGGAGCGCTTACGGCATCAACGCAATTTCCCTTCAGTCTCGCCTGGCAACCTCCTGCCTTTTTCAGCCTGACGCGGCTTTTGCAACAGGGATGGAGCCTGATACTGCTTATTCTTGCGCTATCGGTGGCGGTGGGTATTTTGATCCGCCGATACAAGGGGAAAAGTACCTCATTTGAAGACGACTTACGTAAGGCCATTTTGCAGGGGGAGATCGTGCCATATTACCAGCCGATCGTGAACGGCGATACCGGCGGGTTATATGGCGTTGAGGTCCTGGCAAGATGGAAGCATCCAAAGTCAGGCTTTATCCCGCCGGATGTCTTTATTCCGATTGCCGAACGTAGCGGGTTGATTATACCGCTGACCAAAGGGTTAATGGCAAAAGTGGTGACCCAGCTTAAGCCGCTGTTGCCTAAGCTACCGGACGGGTTTCATATCGGGGTAAACATCAGCGCCAGACATATTAATGCGCCTTCATTTATCGGTGACTGTCGCGTCTTCGGGAAGGGGTTTCAGGGTAAAGAGGTGAAACTGGTTCTCGAGGTGACCGAGCGTGAACCGCTGATCGATAATCCCCACCTCGTGGAAAACCTTAACATGCTGCATAACGCCGGCTTTGTTATTGCCCTGGATGATTTTGGTACGGGTTATTCCGGGCTGTCATGCCTTAATGCGCTGGCCATTGATTATATTAAAATTGATAAAAGCTTTGTAAACCGGGTTTCAGAGGAAAAGGACTCAACGATCCTGCTGGACTGCGTCATTGACCTGGCGAAAAAACTCTCTTTACGCATTGTTGCTGAAGGCGTAGAAACAAAAGAGCAACTGGAGTATCTCAACCGTAATGAGATAACCCTGTTACAGGGATATTATTTTGGTAAGCCCGTCTCCTATATCGATTTTATTAAAGTCATTTTATCTAAACCCAGGGAGACCGTTAGTTTGTAACACGAAATAAAGACGAGCTTCTGTTGCATGCTTAAGTGCAATTCATTTTCCTCTTATCCCGAGCTTTGTTACAGTGACAAGAGTTGTCAGCCAGGGATGTCAGGCGTGATAAGGTGGAAAAGCTCGTGCATGTGAAAAATACTTTTTACACAACAACCATTACCGTCATCATTGTCTCATTGATCATCTCGCTGTCGCTTGCCGTCCAAATTGCCACGTCCAGACAGCAGTCAATTCAGCAAATTAATACCAGCGTTGCTAACCTGAGCCATACCCTTGATGTCTACACCGAGGGGATCATGCGCCAAAGCGAAATGTTAATTACTACCGTTTCCGACATAATCGAAATTTATGGCATGACGCCGCAACAGGCGACCAATATTCAGCGGATGATAAATGATCAGGATAATCTTCTTACCCAGATTAATAATGTGGTTGTTTACGACGCTCAGGGCGATATCTTTACCGCGTTGCACGAAACTTTTACAGGCCCACGCAAAGGATCGGACAGGTCATTTTTTATCTATCACAAGGAAAATAAAAATCAGCAGATTTTTATTGGTGAGCCCGTGGTAAGCAGAACCAATGGCAAATGGGTCATTACCATTAGTCGTCGCCTTGAAACCCACACCGGGGCATTTAACGGTGTCGTGGTGGTGACGCTGGGTATCGAGAATTTTCTCGCGCTTTACGGGCAGATTAATATTGGTCACCTGGGCGTCATTGGCTTAACGACGCAATCCGGCGTGCTGCTGGTCCGTCACCCCTTTAAAAATACCTACGTCGGCACGATTTTTTCTGATTCACCCCTCTTCAGGAAATACCTAAAGGTACAAAATACCGGGATAGCCAGTTCCGTTTCGCGGTTTGATAAAATCGAACGCATTTACGCCTATGAAAAAAACCGACGCTACGGGCTGGTGACCACCGTGGCCGTCAGCATTGATGAAGCCCTCGCACCGTGGCGCAAGCAGGCCATTCAGCTGGCGCTACTCATTTTCGTTTTCACTGCGATACTTATCGTCGCGTCGTACTTCCTGTATTCCGACTTATCCAGAAAAACCAGAGATAATAAGGCGCTGAAGATTATCGCTTCCGAGGATGCGTTGACCGGGCTGTATAACCGCCGCATTTTTGATGAAAGAATCCTCTCGGAAATCGCGACTTGTGCCGCGCATGACGCAGCGATTTCGATACTGATTGTGGACGTGGACTACTTCAAAAAATACAACGATAACTACGGCCATCCGGAAGGGGACCGTTGTCTGGCGCTGCTGGGAAACAGTCTCAGGGAGAGCCTTACCCGTGATAATCAGATTGTGGCGCGCTACGGCGGAGAGGAATTTGCGCTGATATTGCCGGATACGGATATTCAGGATGCGCTCCGACTGGCGCAGACGATTATTCGCAACGTGTTTTCCCTGCAAATCGCGCATGCTTTTAGCCCCTTCGGACGGGTAACGGTCAGCGTCGGGATTTCTACCGCACGTGCCGTCGACATCGCTGGCAGCCAGCAAAATATCATTATTGCCGCTGACCAGGCGCTCTATCAGGCAAAGCGCGCGGGACGTAACCGTTACGCATTTGTTGGGGTATGAGCAGAAAAAAAAGCCCACTCAGGAGTGGGCAAGAAATACTGGAAGCAATGTGAGCAATGTCGTACTGAATACCTGAGTGTTTCGCTCAACTATTCAGTGTTGAGAAAGATAATCTTTCTCAACAAAAGATGCAACCCCACAGTTTATGTGGCACGCTCTTTTTGTTGATGAATAATTACTCCCTCTCTCATTGTGATGCCTGTCACAAATTTCCTTTCTGAAATCCTGTGCTATTCTTTTTTGTGTCGTTGATTTAATGACAAAAACCATACAGAGAGGAAAGTTATGGGAATTTTATCCTGGATTATCTTTGGGCTTATTGCGGGTATTCTGGCGAAGTGGATCATGCCGGGCAAAGATGGCGGTGGGTTTATCGTCACCGTAATACTGGGTATTGTCGGCGCAGTAGTCGGCGGCTGGATCAGTACGCTGTTCGGTTTTGGCAAAGTCGATGGCTTTAACTTCGGCAGCTTTGCCGTCGCGGTGATTGGTGCGCTGGTTGTTCTGTTTATCTACAGAAAAATCAAAAGCTAAGGCTTAAAAGCGTTAAAAAAGGCTGCCAGATGGCGGCCTTTTTTACGTGGCGGGTTTACCACCAGCCAAGCTGCGCGCCGGCAAACGCCGCGATGGCTACGATCAGCATAATGAGGGTCGTTTTTCTCATTTATGCCCCAGGCGCCGCGTAACCACCGACAAAAAACCATGCTAAAAAAATCACCGCCGTTATAAAAATAACGACCGGGAAGAGGATCCCTATTCTCATACCATCACCTGTTTCGGTTTCTATAACGCCGTAGAGTGTACGGGGTTAATCCATAGTGAGAAAGCGTGTTTTGCTTTTTCCTTTCTTATCCTGATACATCGCGACATCCGCGTCGCGTAATGCGCTGTCCGGATCGGTTACCCGAGGGTTCACTTCGATAACGCCGACGCTGGCCCCGGGGTAAATGAGGTTGACGCTACCCAGCCAGTATTCACCGGCAATACAGGCGCTGAGGCGCGTTTTGAGCAGCGTGACCTGCGCGTTATCTCCTTCGCTGTGGGATGTACTCAATGACGCGACCAGAAATTCATCCCCGCCCAGACGACCGATAATATCGTCCTGCTGTTTCTCTTCGGTCAAACGCTTGCCCACTTCTATCAGGAACTGGTCGCCAGCTTCGTGGCCGTAACGATCGTTAATCAGCTTGAAATCATCCAGATCGATAAACGCGATGACGGTGTTACGCTTAAGGTGCCGCGCCAGGGAAAACAGCGTGGTCAGATCTTCAAAAATGGCGCGACGGTTTGGTAAACCGGTAAGGGCATCCGTGTAAGAGTGCGCGATGAGGGCCGCATTGGCTTCGCGAAGCTGGGTTACCAGCGACTCTTTCTGAATGGACTGGGCAATCAGTCCGGCGAATAACTTCAGAACCTGTTCACCGCGCTCGCTTAGCGGCTTTCTGGCCGTGCTGGTGGCGCAGAGCGTTCCGTAAAGTGAACCATCCGCAAGATGGACAGGAATACTCATGTAGGTCGTAATGCCGAGCGCTTTCGCCGCCTCGCACTCCGGCCAGCGTTCGGGAACGTCGTTGCTGAATACGGTGTCGCTATCCAGCGCGCGCTTACACAGCGTTTCATCCCAAGGGACGCTCAGCCCCTCAGGGATTGTCATCTGCTTGCTGTTGCGGGCGTAGAGGATATGCTGCAGTCGGGCTTCGATATCTACCTTGGTGAGGTAAGTCGACTCCATGTCAGTCACGATCTCCAGCATCTCCAGCAGCTGACGAACGAGACCTTCAAGGGATTGTTCAGTGGCGAGGGTTTCTGAAACACGGGCAAGGATAATATCCGACATGACGTAGAATGACTCCCAGGCAGAAGACGTCTGCATCTGCATGTTATGCTGAGTTTTTAGACTTCAGGCATAGTAAAACATGAATATAAAAAATTTAATATATGCAGGGAGGGGGCCGCAGGATAGAAAAAAGGCCCCGTTGTTGAGACCGGGGCAAAGACATCTTGATTACGGAATGATGTTCTCTGGTCATATCGAGAACATGCCACACTATAGTGTTGAAAAGTGCAGTTAAAATGGAGAAATCATGGAGAAAGGGGCGATGACCCGTTACCCTTAGACTGTAATGACGTCAAAAGGATCAATGAGATGAGATTTCTGCTTCTGGCGCTGGCGCTTCCCCTTGCCGCCTGCACCGCAAAAACTACGCCACCCGATGCGCCGAAACCGCCGCACGTTATCGGTATGGCGAACCCGGCTTCCGTCTACTGCCTGGAGAAAGGCGGGGAACAGATCCCGGTTCAAAGCCCGCAGGGCGTACGCACGGAGTGCAAACTACCGGGCGGCGAAGTGATTGATGAATGGACGCTCTACCGTCGCGATCGTCCGCAACCCACCAGGTGACAGACGTATATTGCCTGCGATACACTTCTCTTTAGGATTATTCTTAGCCAGACCCTGGCTACCGTTACCGTGAGAGAAGTATGTTTCAGCTTAAACCGGGCAGCATGGCGATGATCATCGGTGCCCGCACGGCGTCAGGCCGTCGCAATATTGGTAAATCTGTTGAGCTGTTTGGCCTGTGTCAGCCCGGCCTGCGTTTCGTTAACCCGGTCAACGGCGTGATGACGCAATTACCCGCTACCGCCGATCGCGCGCTTTGGCTGGTGACTGGCGATGTTTATGCCTTTGACAATCAGCACGGCTTTGCCTTTGTCCGCGCCGAACATCTGATGCCGCTCACCCCCGATGAAGCGCCGCAAATGCTTGACGAGCTGGCGATCGGCTGATCAGAGATGGCGCAGCCAGTCGGCTAATACCAGGGCGTGATTTTGCTTCGTGTCTTTGGCAGCAAAGAGCAGGGTGACGGTCTGCCTGTTCGCCAGCGTCGCAAGACGCATTCCCTCGTCAGCATGCTGCGCCAGCTCTTCCTTATAGGCCTTACGGAAGGCGGCGAAATCAATGGTTTCGCTATGAAAGGCCTTGCGTAATTCATTCGAGGGCGTGAGCGCTTTACACCATTCATCATACGCGAGGTCCGTCTTTTTAACCCCGCGCGGCCACAGTTTGTCCACCAGCACCCGATAGCCGTCGTCCGGGCCAGCCTGCTCGTATACGCGTTTGCATTGAATCATAATTCCACCCTCCCAATTTAAGGTATTGTGATAATTGCAGAAGATCGGTAGTCTGAGGTTCCTTATGTTATCTGATAATACTCTGGCATAAGGAACCTTTCATGGAACACCTCCCGGTTAAAACGACGCTGCGCATTGCGCTGGTTGGCGATTACAATCCCAGTGTTATTGCGCATCAGGCGATCCCGCTAGCCATTGACGACGCCGCCGCAGTCCTTGACCTCACCGCCGATTACGACTGGCTTGCCACCACGGAGCTGACAAGCCCTGAAGATCTGGTGGGCTACGATGCCATCTGGCTGGTGCCTGCCAGCCCCTATAAAAACACCGAGGCGGCTTTTATCGCCGCGCGCTATGCGCGTGAAAACGGCATTCCATTCCTTGGCACCTGCGGCGGATTCCAGCACGCGCTGATTGAGTATGCCCGCAATGTGTTGGGCTGGGCCGATGCGGCACATGCCGAGACGGATACCGAAGGCACCATGGTGATTGCGCCGCTGGCCTGTTCGCTGGTGGAAAAAACCGATGCCATTGAGCTGCGCAAAAATACGCTGATCGCGAAAGCGTACGGCAAGCCGGAAATTGAAGAGGGCTATCACTGTAGCTATGGCGTGTCGCCGGCGTTTTCCCAGGCGCTGGAAAGCGGTGATATGCACGTTACGGGGTGGGACGAACAGGGGGAAATTCGCGCCGCAGAGCTGGTTACGCATCCGTTCTTCGTGATTACCTTATTCCAGCACGAGCGTGCCGCGCTGGAAGGCCGTCCGGTCGTGCTGGTGCAGGCGATGCTGCGCGCCGCTCGTGGGTAAAAAAGGCAGACCCGAGGGTCTGCCACACTGTTTAACGGGGCGCGATCTCCCGGTCTCGCCCGGCAAGCACGCCGCAGAGCGCCATTATCACGGCGGCCAGGGCGCAGCCCAGAAGCGGGATTTGCCAGTCTCCCGCGCTATCGTGAATTTTCCCCATCAGCGGAGGGCCGCAGGCGGCGAGCAGATAGCCAATCGACTGCGCCATGCCGGACAGCGCCGCAGCCTGGTGCGCAGAGCTGGCGCGCAGGCCGATGAACGTCAGGCCGAGGATCATCGTTGCTCCGGAGCCAAAGCCAAACACCAGCGTCCACATCACCGCCATGTCAGGCATAAACCATAGCCCCGCCGCGCTTACCGCGCACATCAGCGCCACCGCACCTGCGATCCCCCGCTGATCTTTCAGACGGTGGAGTACCAGAGGAACGGCAAGCCCCGGCACGGCCGTGGCCAGCTGCAACAGCCCGTGCACCGAGCCGGCCTGCGCTTCGCTGTAGCCGTGGCTGAGCAATATCGCCGGCAGCCAGCCGATGATGACGTAGTAAATCAGCGAGTTAATCCCCAAAAAGAGCGTCACCTGCCAGGCGAGGGCCGAGCGCCAGATGGCGCGATTATGCAGCGCGCCAGCGCCCGTTACCGTCGCAACGTGTTTCTGACGCCACTGCGGCAGCCAGAGCAGCAGCGCGACCAGCGGAAACGCCATCAGCATCAGCAGCGCGCCATGCCAGCCCGCGCTACCCTGCGCCAGGGGAACAATCATCGCTGAGCCGAAGGCCGCCGAGACGCCCATCGTCAGGGAATAGGCTCCGGTGAGTCGGGCTACCTGACCCGGGAAGTCACGCTTAATTAATCCGGGTAACAGCACGTTACCGAGCGCAATCCCGCAGCCGATGACCGCGGTTCCGATGAAAAGCAGCGCGGCGGAAGGTAGCGAGCGAAGTGCAATTCCGGCGCAAATCAGCAGCAGGGCGACAAACAGGCTGCGCTCCATGCCGATACGTCGGGCAACGCCTGCGGCGAGCGGTGAGACAAGGGCGAAAGCCAGCAGGGGCAGGGTAGTCAGCAGACCGGTTTGCGCCGTGCTTAAGCCATAATCAAGACGAATAGTGTCGAGCAGCGGGGCTGCGCCGGTAAAGGTGACGCGAAGCGTAGTGGCAATCATCAGGATGCCTGCAATCAACAGCGCGCCGTGTTTTCCTGAGGTGCGAATAGCAGTAGTCATTATGTTCTCATACGTTCAAGCGAGCGCACACAATACCGATTTTCCCGGCGGTTGAAATCAGGCTAAAATGACAGTTTATCGCTAAAATCGGACAAACTGATGATTGGTCTGGGACTGGACGGCTATGATCCCGATAGCCAGCACGATGCGGCCGTCGCATTTCGCATCCGCGTGGTGGCGGAGGAACAGTATATTCCCCGACATCATCACCGTAAGGGGCAGCTGATTCTCGCCCTCGGCGGCGCGATCACCTGCGAAGTGGAAAATGCCATGCTGATGGTTCCGCCCCAGTACGCCGTCTGGATCCCCGGGCAAATGCCGCACAGCAACAGGGCTACCCCGGGGGCGCAGCTCTGCTTTTTGTTCATTGAGCCGGGGGCGGCAAGCTTGCCCGACCGCTGCTGCACCCTGAAAATCTCCCCTCTGGTGCGGGAACTGATTTTATCCCTGGCGGAAAAATCGCGTGAACAGCTCTCTCTTGCGACCACGTCGCGCCTGGTGGACGTTCTGTTTGACGAGCTGCCGCTCCAGCGTCAGGAGCATCTGCAGCTGCCCGTCTCGCCCCATCCTAAAATTCGGCTGATGAGCGAGAAAATGGCGGAAGAGCCCGCCGCCTGGCAGACGCTGACTCAGTGGGCGAGCCACTTTGCCATGAGCGAACGCAGCCTGGCGCGGCTGGTGGTGAAAGAGACCGGTTTAAGCTTTCGCCGCTGGCGCCACCAGCTGCAGTTGATTGTGGCCTTACAGCATTTGATTGGTGGGAAATCGGTACAGCAGGTGGCACAGTCACTCGGCTATGACTCTACCACCGCGTTTATCACCATGTTCAGGAAGGGACTCGGCCAGACGCCGGCGCGTTATATGGCCAGCCTGACTACGACTTCCCAATAAACAGAGAGACCAGGCCCGCCGCAATCAGCGGGCCGACCGGCACGCCGCGAAAGAGCGCCACGCCCAGCACGGTGCCCACCAACAGACCCGCCACCAGCGAGGGCTGGCTGCTCATCAGCGTAACGCCGCGTCCGCCCAGCCATGACACAAAAATTCCCACCGCGATCGCCACCAGCGATTTCCAGTTTACAAACGAATGCAGCAGCGTTGAGGCGGGAAGCGTGCCGCTGGCGATGGGCGCCATTACCCCGATGGTTAAGATGATGATCCCGATGGTGAGGCCCTGTTTTTCTATCCACGGGAAAAAGCTATTTAACGGGGTCACGCGAACAATAATCAGCACCAGAATCGAGATGGCGACGGTGGTGTTATGGCTGACAAAGCCGAGCGCGGCGAGTGCCAGAAGAATGAGAAGAGTAGGGTCAAACATAGGGAATCCTTGCCAAAATAATTAACCTGCTTACAGTACGCGCAAACGCGACGCAGGGTAGTTTTAAAAAGATTTTATTGTTGTCATAACCTTGTCATTTACGCTGATTAAAACGGAGGCAGATATCGCAAAAGGGGTCGCCATCATGAACGATCACATGTTTGTTGAAACGCTGATTATCTCCTCATCGTTTTTCGCTATTGCCGTTATTCTCGTCGCCTCCGTGCTGTTTCTGGAAAGAAAAGGGTGACGGGGTCGCCAGCCATAGCGGTTACGCTTTGTGGAAGGTCACCAGCTCAGGACGGGCGATGCGCAGATAATCCTGGGTATCCATTATCACGGATTTCTCCAGTAAACCGGCGTTAAAGGCGATTTCGTCAAAGCGCTCGAACAGCAGCGGGTCGGCAACCAGCGCCAAATCAGGATGGAAGCTAAAGGGCGGAATCGCGCCGAAAACGCAGGCGGTCAGGGTATCGACCTCAGCCGGGCTGGCGAGGGAGGCCTTCAGCCCGCCAAAATGGCTGGCAAGCTGGCCCAGGTCGGCCTGCAGATCGGCGGCGAGGATCGCCAGAACGTGTTTTTTTACGCCGTTTCCCTTCACCTTGCAGACGAGGGCCTTTGCGCCTTGTCGCAGATCGGTCCCGCGAATTTCACTTACCGCTTCACATTTCCCGACCGCCTCGTGCTCCATGACGCGAAACCGCGCGCCCTGCTCTGTGAGTAAGGTAATAAGCTGCTGGTGGGTGCCTGTTCCAATAACGTCGTCAGTCATAACGATTTTCCCGGTGATAATCCAGTATGCAGCGTTCTACATTAGCACGGGATGAACGGGGTCGAAAGAAAACAGCCAGCGCGTTCGCTGGCTGTTGGGTTATGCGTTGCTGGTAGCAGATTGCTTGTGGAACAGCTCCCTGAACACCGGATAAATATCATCCTGGTCACGGATATGCTGCATGGCAAAATTATCGAACATTGCCTGCAGATGTTCATACTCCCGCCACAGGGTCTGGTGCGCGCGACGGGTAATTTCTATATAGCTGTAGTAACGAACCACCGGCAGAATTTTCTTCGCCAGAATCTCGTGACACAGCGGTGAGTCATCGGCCCAGTTGTCGCCATCGGACGCCTGCGCGGCATAAATATTCCACTGCGCCGGGTCGTAACGCTCTTTGACCACTTCATCCATCAGCTTCAGAGCGCTTGATACGATGGTCCCGCCGGTCTCCTGCGAGTAAAAGAACTCATGTTCATCTACTTCTTTCGCCTGAGTATGGTGACGAATATAAACCACCTCCACGTTCTTATAGGTTCTGCTCAGGAACAGGTAGAGCAGAATATAAAAACGTTTCGCCATATCCTTCGTGGCCTGGTCCATCGAGCCGGACACGTCCATCAGACAGAACATTACCGCCTGGCTGGAGGGCTCGGGGCGTTTTTCGTAATTCTTGTAGCGCAGGTCGAAGGTGTCGATAAACGGTACCCGTTCGATCTTCGCTCTTAGTTCCGCAATCTCTTTACGCAGGCGCTCCTCTTCCAGCAGTTGCGCCGGTTCCGTGTTCTCCACGACCTTCAGGCTGCTCTCCAGCTCGCGTAGTTCGCGCCGTTTGCCCGCCGTCATGGCCGTTCGTCGCGCCAGCGAATTCTGCAACGAACGCACGACGCTGATATTGGCGGGCACGCCGTTGGCGGTATAGCCCGCGCGATGGGTTTTGTATTCATTAAGCTGACGATGCTGATTCTTTTTCAGATTCGGCAGCGCCAGGTCTTCAAACAGCAGGTCGAGATATTCGTCTTTCGAAATCTGGAAGACAAATTCGTCCTGACCTTCACCGTCCTGGCTGGCCTGTCCCTGACCGCTTCCTGAACCACCGCCGCCGCCCTGAGGACGCTCAATTCTGTCGTTCTGAACGAAGTGGTCATTACCTGGGTGTACGCGATGGCGCAGGCCGCCTCGCCCCTGATGAAACATCGGTTCGCTGATGTCATCGGTGGGGATGGAGACAGACTCGCCGCTGTCGACGTCGGTCACCGAGCGTTTGTTGATGGCCTCGGAGATAGACTGTTTAATTTGCGCTTTATAACGACGCAAGAAGCGCTGGCGGTTCACCGTGCTCTTGTTTTTGCCGTTAAGACGCCGGTCAATAAACCAGGTCATATACCCCCCGTACTGCATTTGCCAACTTGCATTTTGTAGGCCCGGTCAGCGCTAACCGCCACCGGGCACTTGTTTTTAAGACGATTTACGCACGCGCAGATACCATTCGCAGAGCAGGCGGACCTGCTTGCGGGTGTAGCCTTTTTCCATCATACGGTCGACAAAGTCGTCGTGCTTTTTCTGCTCATCGGTTGAGGTTTTGGCGTTAAACGAGATCACCGGCAGCAGCTCTTCGGTATTGGAGAACATTTTCTTCTCAATGACCGTGCGCAGTTTCTCGTAGCTGGTCCAGTTCGGATTGCGCCCGTTGTTATGCGCTCTGGCGCGCAGGACGAAGTTCACAATCTCGTTACGGAAGTCTTTCGGATTGCTGATCCCGGCAGGCTTCTCGATTTTTTCCAGCTCCGCGTTCAGGGATTCACGGTCAAACAGCTGGCCGGTATCCGGGTCGCGGTACTCCTGATCCTGGATCCAGAAGTCAGCATAGGTGACGTAACGGTCGAAAATGTTCTGCCCGTATTCTGAATAGGATTCCAGGTAGGCCGTCTGGATCTCTTTGCCAATGAACTCGGCGTATTTCGGGATCAGGTAACCTTTGAGGAACTCAAGGTAGCGTTCAGCCTGCTCCTGCGGGAACTGCTCGCGTTCGATTTGCTGCTCCAGCACGTAGAACAGATGAACCGGGTTGGCCGCCACTTCCGCATGGTCGAAGTTAAAGACGCGGGAGAGGATCTTAAACGCGAAACGCGTGGACAGACCGTTCATCCCCTCGTCGACGCCAGCGTAATCGCGGTACTCCTGATACGATTTCGCTTTCGGGTCAGTATCTTTCAGACTTTCACCGTCATAGACGCGCATTTTCGAGTAGATGCTGGAGTTTTCCGGCTCTTTCAGACGCGAAAGGATGGAGAAGCGCGACAGCGTTTCCAGCGTGCCGGGCGCGCAGGGGGCGTGCACCAGCTCGCTGTGGTTAAGCAGTTTCTCGTAAATTTTGATCTCTTCGGAGATCCGCAGGCAATAAGGCACCTTGACGATGTACACGCGGTCAAGGAAGGCCTCATTGTTTTTGTTATTACGGAAGGTCACCCATTCAGATTCGTTCGAGTGGGCGAGAATAATCCCGTTAAACGGCAGGGCGGAGATACCTTCCGTCCCGTTGTAGTTGCCTTCCTGCGTAGCCGTCAGCAGGGGATGCAGCACCTTAATCGGTGCTTTAAACATCTCGACGAATTCCATAATCCCCTGGTTCGCACGGCACAGCGCGCCTGAGTAACCGTAGGCGTCCGGATCGTTTTGCGCGAAGTTTTCCAGCTTGCGGATATCGACTTTACCTACCAGAGCCGAGATATCCTGGTTGTTCTCATCACCGGGTTCTGTTTTGGCGATGGCGATCTGCTCAAGGATAGACGGCCAGACCTTCACCACGCGGAATTTTGTGATGTCGCCACCAAACTCGTGCAGGCGTTTTGCCGCCCACGGCGACATGATGGTCCCGAGGTAGCGACGCGGGATGCCATACTCTTTATCCAGAATCTGCGCGTCTTCCTGCGGATTGAACAGGCACAGCGGATGGTCGTTCACCGGGCTGCGTTCACCGTTGGCGCTCAGCACATAGATAGGGACGCGCTGCATCAGCGACTTCAGGCGTTCAGCCAGCGAGGACTTACCGCCACCCACCGGGCCGAGTAAATAGAGGATCTGTTTCTTCTCTTCCAGACCCTGAGCGGCATGCTTCAGATAGGAGACAATCTGTTCGATGGCATCTTCCATACCATAGAACTCTTCAAACGCCGGGTATCGGGCGACCACCCGATTCGAAAAGAGACGGGAAAGCCGAGGCTCCAGGGCAGTGTCAACCATGTTTGGCTCACCAATAGCCATCAATAGCCGTTCTGCCGCATTGGCATAGGCACTGCGATCTTGCCGACAGATGGTAAGAAACTCCTGCAGTGTGAACTCTTCGTCCTTGGCAGCTTCATAGCGCTGGCGATAGTGATCGAATATATTCATGGCATGCCGTCCTTTCGTTTTTTAGCACAGGATAAGAGCCGTTCGTATGAGTAGTGGAGGCTCCCGGAAGAGAATCTCTCGCACCTCACTGCCAGAGCAGCAACCTGTGTGCCAGGTCAGACGCTAAGAACCGCAGGGTGTTCAGGAAAACTCTTCTTAAATTAAAGCGTAGATGGCATTTGCAAAACTTGCATGCCCAGAAAATCTACTTTCAATGACATATCAATAACTCATCCAAAAATTTCCACTGTCGCTATAAGACAAATGCACGTTTTTCATTCAGCGGTCATATAAATGAAAGCGGGTTGTCATCTGAAAAGTTAAAAATAACGGGTTAATCAGACTGATTAGCAGGCAAAAAATTTTGGGATGTACGGGAATGGCGGTTACACTTCACCCGCTGATTATTTGACTACAGGAAAGAATGGATTGTGACCAAACTCAAACTTCTGGCATTAGGCATCCTTGCCGCGACCGCAGTAAGCACCGCACAGGCGGAAAGTCAGTGGACGGTTGGCGCGGGTGTTGGCGTCATTAACAGCCCGTATAAACAGTATGACCGTGATGTTTATCCTGTTCCCGTTATCACCTATGAAGGCGACAACGTCTGGTTCCGCGGGCTCGGCGGCGGCTACTATCTCTGGAACGATAAGGCCGATAAGCTCTCCATCATGGCCTACTACGACCCAACGCACTTCAAGCCGGGTGACAGCGACAGCCATGCGCTTCGCCAGCTCGACAAGCGTAAAAGCACCATGATGGCCGGGCTCTCGTATGTACATAACACCGAGTATGGCTTCCTGCGTACGGCCCTGGCGGGTGACACGCTGGACAACAGCAACGGTTTTATCTGGGATCTGGCCTGGTTGTACCGCTACACCAACGGTGGGCTCACGCTGACGCCGGGAATCGGTGTGCAGTACAACAGCGAGAACTACAACGACTACTATTACGGCGTCTCTAAAAACGAGTCCCGCCGCAGTGGTCTGAAAAGCTACAGTGCAGATGACGGCTGGGATCCTTACCTGGAGCTGACCGCGAGCTACAACTTCCTTGGCGACTGGAGCGTGTACGGTACCGGCCGCTATGAGCGTCTGAGCGACGAAGTGAAGGATAGCCCGATGGTCGATAAGTCCTGGGCAGGCATCTTCTCTGTGGGTGTGAGCTACAAGTTCTGATTGCGCACTAATATCGTGCAATTGATGCATTAAAACGGGGCGCTTGGGCCCCGTTTGCTTTAGCGTGGTGCGGCGAGATTATCGGTTAACAATGCGGATCGTCTGCCCTAAACGAGACGGTTTTTCTTCACTCGCTTTCTGCGGGGTGGTCACGCAGGCGGTTTCCACGCAGACGAACGTTTTATAACCGTCGTCAGGCACGTCGGCCATGCTGACAGACAGCGCCGGACCCGGGTTCCAGCCCACCACGTTGCTATGGTGGTGATGTACCACCTCGATGCCGCGGTTCAGGGCGCCGTCGTGGATCACGCTGCACGCTTCCGGGTGCAGGTAAACGCGGTCGGTACGGTCAGGGAATGCCTGAACGCCGTCGCTCAGTTTGCCTTTTTTCGCGTTATCGACTTTATCAATATAGGTATCGCCCAGGCCACTCACCTTCACTGCGCTGATATCACCCACGTTGAAATAGGTGTGCAGGGCAGAGGTGGTTTCGAACTCGCCGTGAGCTTCCAGTTCGATTTCACAGGTTTTACCCAGTTTGAAGCGGGCATACAGGGTGAAATCGTGAGGCCAGAGGGCGCGGGTTTCATCATTAGCCTGCAGCTCAAAGGTCAGCACTGCGCCGTTGTCATCTTCGTTATGCGCTTTCAGCGTCCACTGCTGGTTGCGGGCAAAACCGTGAGACGGCAAACCCGGCTGTGTGGACGGGCCGAACCACGGCCAGCAGATCGGCACGCCACCGCGAATAGCCGCCCCTTTTTTGAAGGAGGTCGCATCGCTCAGCCACAAACCTTCGGCTTCGCCTTCCGGTTTCCAGGAGAGCAGGTGGGCGCCGTTCAGCGCCACGGACGCTTTGACGCGCGGATGATCAACGACGATAACGTCGGCACCGTCAATCTGACGGCGGGAGAGCACAGGGGTAAGTTGTTCGACTACCGGAAGTGCAAAAATTTTATTAATCATTAAGCAATCCTCTGTCTAAAAACAATAAAAAAGGCGACCGAAGTCGCCTTTTTGGATCAAACACTCATCTCAACTTATTTGGAGATGTGAGCGATCAGGTCCAGTACTTTGTTAGAGTAGCCGGTTTCGTTGTCGTACCAGGAAACCAGTTTAACGAAGTTGTCGTTCAGTGCGATACCTGCTTTAGCATCGAATACTGAAGTGCAGATTTCGCCGTTGAAATCGGTAGATACAACGTCGTCTTCGGTGTAGCCCAGAACGCCTTTCATTGCGCCTTCGGAAGCAGCTTTGATTGCTTTCTTAATTTCTTCATAAGAAGCAGCTTTTTCCAGACGAACGGTCAGGTCAACAACGGATACGTTAGGAGTTGGAACGCGGAACGCCATACCAGTCAGTTTGCCATTCAGTTCTGGCAGTACTTTACCTACAGCTTTAGCAGCACCGGTAGAGGATGGGATGATGTTCTGAGCCGCGCCACGGCCGCCGCGCCAGTCTTTGTGAGACGGGCCATCAACGGTTTTCTGAGTAGCGGTGGTTGCGTGAACGGTAGTCATCAGACCTTCGATGATGCCGAAGTTGTCGTTGATAACTTTAGCCAGCGGTGCCAGGCAGTTGGTGGTGCAGGATGCGTTAGACACGATATCCTGGCCAGCGTAAGTTTCGAAGTTTGCACCACGAACGAACATTGGGGTGTTGTCTTTGGAAGGACCAGTCAGAACAACTTTCTTCGCACCCGCGGTGATGTGTTTACGCGCAGTTTCGTCGGTCAGGAAGATACCGGTTGCTTCAGCAACAACGTCAACACCGATTTCGTTCCATTTCAGGTTAGCTGGGTCTTTTTCAGCAGTAACGCGGATGGTTTTGCCATTAACAACCAGGTGGCCGTCTTTCACTTCAACGGTGCCGTCGAAACGACCGTGAGTTGAGTCGTACTTCAGCATGTACGCCATGTATTCAGCGTCCAGGAGATCGTTGATACCAACGATTTCGATGTCAGAACGTTTCTGAGCAGCACGGAAAACAATACGGCCGATACGGCCAAAACCGTTGATACCTACTTTGATAGTCATATATTCCACCAGCTATTTGTTAGTGAATAAAAGGTTGCCTGTAAAATTACAAAAACCTTACGCAGCGTCAAGCGGAATCGTGTCAATCATTGCGACAAATCAATCCTGTGACTAACGTTTGTGCGACTGACTCGCCTCACTTTCCCTTTGAGCTTGCACCCATATGGGGGCTGAGCCGGGATTTTAAAGTCATCGCAGGATAAAAATGTGAACATGATCACAATTGCCTGACCGCTTATTCGCGACACATAAGTTTAGATCAAAAGTGCACGCAAGGGTGTTAATGTTTTGTTAGAATCCGGGTTGAAAGATGTCTGTTTCTACAGCGAGATGTAAGCATATGTCGAACCAACGTAACCCTGACGATTTGAAAAAAAACCTCACAGAAATGCAGTTTTACGTGACGCAGAATCACGGAACGGAACCGCCGTTCACCGGGCGTTTACTGCACAACAAGCGAGACGGCGTCTACCACTGCCTGGTCTGCGATGCGCCCCTGTTCAATTCACAAACGAAATTTGATTCTGGCTGCGGCTGGCCGAGTTTCTACGAGCCGGTGAGCGATGAGGCCATCCGCTACCTGACCGACTCGTCGCACGGCATGGTGCGTACGGAAATTCGCTGCGGCAACTGCGATGCGCACCTTGGGCACGTCTTCCCGGATGGCCCACAGCCTACGGGCGAGCGTTTCTGCGTAAATTCGGCCTCAATGAGCTTCACCGATGATGAAAACGGTGACCAGATTAAGGGTTGAAAAAACGATTCAGCAAATTATTCCTTTGAAAGGGCGCGAGAGTGAATATTGATGACATGATTAACGGCATGACGCCGGAGATTTATCAGCGTCTGGTGACCGCCGTAGAACTGGGAAAATGGCCCGACGGCGTTGCGCTGACGCCGGAGCAAAAAGAGAACAGTTTGCAGCTGGTGATGCTGTGGCAGGCGCGCAATAACACCGACGCGCAGCACATGACGATCGACACCAAAGGCCAGATGGTCATGAAGAGCAAGCGTGAGCTGAAAGAAGACTTTGGCATCACGCCGAAGCCAATTGCGACGATGAAAATGCAATAACGGTGCAGCTTGATACCCTCTCCCACAGGGAGAGGGCGTAAAAGACTACGCCTGCGTTTCCAGCCAGTCTTCGAGCGTATACAGCGTTGCGCCTTCCGCAGCCATATCCATAAACGCCTGAGCGCTGTCCTGCGGGTGAATGTTCACCCCGCGACAGCCGTCGGTGATGACGCTGACGGTATACCCCAACTGGAGCGCGTCCAGCACGGTAAACTTCACGCAGTAATCCGTCGCCAGGCCCAGCACGATCAGCTCCGTGATTTCGTGATGGCGTAACCACGCGTCCAGCGCCGTTTTCTGGCGATGCCCGTTATCAAAAAACGCGCTATAGCTGTCGATAGCCGGGTTTTCACCTTTATGGAACACCGCGTCGACGGCTTTCTGATTCAGGAGCGGATGCAGCTCCGCGCCTTCCGTCTGCTGTACGCAGTGATCCGGCCAGAAGGTTTGCGCCAGCCCGTCGAGTTCCCCCTGAGTGAAAGGCTCGACGTTGTGCTGGCTGGCAAAACTGCCGTGGTTCGCCGGGTGCCAGTCCTGGCTTGCGACAACTGCTACACCTCGGGCTTTGCACCAGTCAATCAGCGTGTTTGCCACGTCAACGGTGCTGTCACCTTCGGCGACGGCCAGCGCACCGCCCGCGCAGAAATCATTTTGCAAATCGACCAGTAGCAGGGCGCGTTGCTTCATGAGCACTCCTTATTCGTCCGGGGTCAGCTCGCCGCGCAGGTTTTGCATCATCGCGCTGCGAATGGACTGAATGTCCAGATCCTGACTCAGTAAATAGTGAAGTTTAGTCAGCGTTGCCTCCACGGTCATATCGAAGCCGCTGATGACTCCCGCATGCGCCAGCGCGTTGCCGGTGGCATAGCCGCCCATGTTGACCTTTCCGGACATACACTGGGTCAGATTCACAACCACAATTCCGCGCTCGCTGGCTTCCTGGAGCTCTTTCAGGAATTCGCCGTTCTGCGGGGCATTACCTACGCCATAGGAGCGCAGGATCAGCGCTTTCACCGGCTGGCGAAGGAAGTTACGCACCACGTCGGCAGAGATACCCGGATAGATAGTGACCACGCCAATCGGCTGCGGAGTGATCGGATGCACGATCAGCTCGCCGGCGGTGTTCGGCGCAGGCGGCGTGCCCAGACGACGGATATGAATTCCGGCCTCCAGCAGCGGCTGCAGGTTAGGGGAGGCGAAGGCGTCAAAACCGTCAGCATGGGCTTTGGTGGTGCGGTTGCCGCGATACAGACGGTTATTAAAGAACAGCGACACTTCGTTAATCGGGTAATTCGCCGCCACGTAGAGAGAGTTTAGCAGGTTGATCTGCCCGTCCGAGCGCAGCTCCGCCAGCGGGATTTGCGACCCGGTGACGATAACCGGCTTGCTCAGGTTCTCCAGCATGAAGGAGAGCGCCGAGGCGGTAAACGCCATGGTGTCGGTGCCGTGCAGGATCACGAAGCCGTCGTACTGGTCGTAATGGGCTTTAATATCATCCGCGATATGCTGCCAGTCTTCCGGCGTCATGTCAGAGGAGTCCATCAGCGGCTCGTATTCGTGGATGGTAAAGTCAGGCATTTCCGGACGGTGAAATTCTGGCATCAGTGCAAGCTGACGCTGCAGGTGGCCGGAGACGGGGATATAGCCGTTTTCAGAGCGCTGCATACCGATGGTACCGCCAGTGTAGGCTACATAAATCGATTTCTTCTGCATGGTAGTGAGTTCTTGTTCTTCAAAAGAAAAAAATCCCCTCTTCGCGAGAAGAGGGGACGGTTTTAACGGACGTTAGCGCAGGTCAGGCAAAACGCGTAACGACTCTGTGGATCGTTAAAGGCCGCAAGCTTATCGCTTTCCGCCTTCATCGCTTTTGCCGCCGTGGCGACAGGCGCAGGCAGGTAAGCCTGCAGCGCCTCCGGCAGCATGGCACGTACCGAGCCGGACATGCTGTCCATGACCATATCGAAGAACGACGGTTCGTCCTGGTAATACTCGATATGCCACTGTTTCAGCTTCGCCAGTTCGGCGGCTTTCTTCACCGCGTCATCGAAGTCGCCCAGGCTGTCCACCAGACCGTTGCTCTTCGCATCCTGGCCGGTCCAGACGTGGCCCTGCGCGATCTGGTCGATCTGCTCAGGCGTCTTTTTACGCGAGTCCGCTACCAGGGTGATAAAGCGCTTATAGCCGTTCTCAATGCTGAGCTGCATCATCTCAGAGACTTCCGGCGGCAGGGATTTGGTCACCGACACATCCGCCAGCGGAGAGGTGGCCACGCCATCGGTATGCACGCCAAGAGAATCCAGGCTGTTCTCCACGGTGTTGATTACCCCGAAGATGCCAATCGAACCGGTCAGCGTGCTAGGGTTAGCCACGATGTAGTTGGCTGGTGTTGAGATCCAGTAACCTCCGGAGGCGGCCATTCCGCCCATTGAGACGACGACCGGCTTGCCTGCGGCGCGGGCCGCGGCAAGTTCAGCGCGGATCACCTCGGAGGCGCTGACGCTGCCGCCAGGGCTGTTGACCCGCAGGACAATTGCCTTCACTTTCGGATCGAGGCGAGCATCGCGGATTTGCGACGCGGTAGTATCGCCGCCCACGTTCCCCGGGGTCTCCTGACCGTCCATGATCGCACCGTTGGCAAAGACCACCGCGACGCTGTCACCGTTCTCATCCGGCTTTTTCGTCGAGTAATCATACATGCTGATGGCGCTGTAATTTTTGTCCTCTTTGCTCCAGCCAAACTGTTTGCTCAGGGATTTTTCAATCTCGGCGCTGGTGCCCAGGGCATCGACCAGTTTGTTATCGAGCGCATATTTTGCGGTATCACCGTCAACCTTACGCAGGCCTTCGAGCACGCCCTGCGCGCCAGGGAATGCCTGCTCAGGCGTAATCTGACGGTTAGCGGCAACGGTGCCGAGATAGTTCTGCCACAGCTCGCCAATCCAGCGGCTGTCCGCTTCGCGGGCGGCTGGAGACATGTCGTCGCGGATAAACGGCTCGACGGCGGATTTGTACGTGCCGACACGGAAGACGTGGGTGGTGACCTTCAGCTTGTCGAGCAGGGATTTGTAGTACAGACCGTTGGTGGCAAAGCCGTGCAGATCCACCGTCCCCTGCGGTGAGAGCCAGATCTTATTGGCGAAGCTCGCCAGGTAATATTGCCCCTGGCTGTAGCTGTCGCCCACGGCAATCACCGGCTTGCCGCTGTCGCGGAATTCGCGCAGCGCTTTACCGATGTACTGCATCGACGGCTGATCGCCTCCGGCAAAATCTTTCAGATCCAGCACGATCCCGGTGATGTTCCGGTCGTCTTTGGCCTGGCGGATGGTATCGACGATATCGAACAGGGAGTTTTCCTGCAGACGGTCTGATGTCGCGCCAAACAGCTGACGGCTGATTACGCCCAGACGGCTGCTGGCGGAAGGTTTATCAACAATAACGCCGGTGATATCGAGTAACAGCGCCCCGCGGGTCGAATGCTGCGCCTGATTTGCGTTACTGATGTGCATCCAGATTCCCGCGCAAACCAGAACCAGAAAAATGAAGAAGATGTTCATCACCAGGTTGCGGACGAAGTTGAGCAGTCGCCACGTCCATTTAAAGAAACCGGCAATGATTCGCCAAAGGGTTCGCATGTATTCTCCCTAACCAGAAAATGACTGTTTCCGTCGCCACTGGACGGTAATGTTGGGTTATCGTAATGACCCAACCGCCACTTGTCAGCAGGAATCGCCTGCCAGGCTGTAACAAAATCTGCCGTCGTGTTAATTTTGTGAGTAAATTTCAAGAAAGGAGTTAACCAATGGACGCACTCGAACTGCTTGTTAACCGCCGTAGCGCTTCCCGTCTGGCCGAACCTGCCCCGGCAGGCGAGCAGCTGGAGAACATTCTGCGTGCCGGCATGCGTGCCCCCGATCACGGCACGCTGCAGCCGTGGCACTTCTTTGTGATTGAAGGCGAAGGCCGCGATCGTTTCAGTCAGCTGCTGGAGCAGGGCGCGGTTGCCGCCGGGCAGGATGAGAAAGGTATCGACAAGGCGCGCAATGCCCCGTTCCGCGCCCCGATGATTATCGCCGTCGTGGCGAAATGCCAGGCTGACCATAAGGTGCCGGTCTGGGAGCAGGAAATGTCCGCAGGCTGTGCGGTGATGGCGATGCAGATGGCCGCCGTCGCGCAGGGCTTTAACGGTATCTGGCGTACCGGTGCGCTGACTGAAAGCCCGGCGGTCCGTGACGGTTTTGGCTGCGGTGAGCATGACAAAATTGTCGGTTTCCTCTATCTCGGCACCCCGCAGCTTAAAGCCTCCAGCAACATCAGCATTCCGGACACCACGCCTTTCGTCAGCCGTTTCTGATAACGCACCTAAACTGTCTGGATTCTGAGCATCTGCCGCAGAATTCAGACAGTCATACTTACCTCTTTATGGAATGAGCGCTACCATAGCGCGATTGAGATGACAGGAGACGTCCATGAGCGAGCAAACCATTCGTTTAACGCAGTACAGCCACGGAGCCGGTTGCGGTTGTAAAATTTCCCCGAAAGTGCTGGAGACTATCCTGCACAGTGAACAGGCGAAGTTTGTCGACCCGAACCTGCTTGTCGGCAACGAAACGCGTGACGATGCTGCAGTTTATGACTTAGGTAACGGCACCAGCATTATCAGTACTACCGACTTCTTTATGCCGATTGTCGATAACCCGTTCGACTTCGGGCGCATTGCAGCCACCAACGCCATCAGCGATATCTTCGCGATGGGCGGTAAGCCGATCATGGCGATTGCCATTCTGGGCTGGCCGATCAACACCATCCCGCCGGAAGTGGCCCGTGAAGTGATTGATGGCGGTCGTTTTGCCTGCCAGCAGGCGGGGATTGCGCTGGCCGGCGGTCACTCTATTGATGCGCCGGAGCCTATCTTCGGCCTGGCCGTTACTGGCGTAGTGCCGACCGAACGCGTGAAGCGCAACAGCACCGCGCAGGCGGGCTGCAAACTGTTCCTCACCAAGCCGCTGGGCATTGGCGTGCTGACCACCGCCGAGAAAAAATCCCTGCTGAAACCGGAGCACAAAGGTCTAGCAACCGAAGTCATGTGCCAGATGAACCTTGCCGGTGCGGCGTTTGCCAATATCGACGGCGTGAAAGCGATGACCGACGTCACCGGTTTTGGTCTGCTGGGACACCTCTCTGAAGTGTGTCAGGGCGCGGGCGTGCAGGCGCAGGTCTGGTATCAGGACGTGCCGAAGCTGCCGGGCGTGGAGGAGTATATTGCGCAGGGCGCGGTCCCGGGCGGTACCCAGCGCAACTTCGCCAGCTACGGTCACCTGATGGGCGAAATGCCTGAGGAGTGGCGCAACCTGCTGTGCGATCCGCAAACCTCCGGCGGCCTGCTGCTGGCGGTCACGCCGGAATCCGAAGCCGAGGTTCAGGCCACTGCCGCCGAGTTCGGCATCACCCTGACGGCGATCGGCGAGCTGGTGACCGCGCGCGGCGGTCGACCGATGATTGAGATCCGTTAATTCGATGCGGTTGTTTATTGCCGAAAAGCCGAGCCTGGCCCGTGCTATCGCCGACGTGCTGCCTAAGCCGCATCGCAAAGGTGACGGCTTTATCGAATGCGGTAACGGGCAGGTGGTCACCTGGTGTATTGGTCACCTGCTTGAGCAGGCGCAGCCGGACGTCTACGACAGCCGCTACGCCCGCTGGAATTTAAACGATCTGCCCATCGTGCCGGAAAAATGGCGCCTGCAGCCCCGACCTTCAGTCACCAAACAGCTCAACGTGATCAAGCGCTTCCTGCATGACGCCGCTGAAATCGTGCACGCGGGTGACCCGGACAGGGAAGGGCAGCTGCTGGTGGATGAGGTGCTGGACTACCTGGAGCTGGCGCCGGAAAAGCGCCAGCAGGTGCAGCGCTGCCTGATAAACGACCTCAACCCGCAGGCCGTCGAGCGGGCGATTTCGCGCCTGCGTGCCAACAGCGAATTTATTCCGCTGTGCGTCTCGGCATTAGCCCGCGCCCGCGCCGACTGGCTGTACGGCATCAATATGACCCGCGCGTACACCATCCTCGGGCGCAACGCGGGCTATCAGGGCGTACTTTCCGTGGGGCGCGTGCAGACGCCGGTGCTGGGGCTGGTCGTGCGTCGTGACGAAGAGATTGAGAACTTCGTCGCCAAAGACTTCTTTGAGGTTAAAGCGCATATCGTCACGCCTAAGGACGAGCGCTTTACCGCCGTCTGGCAGCCGAGCGATGCCTGTGAATCGTATCAGGATGAAGAGGGGCGTCTGCTCCATCGTCCGCTGGCGGATCACGTGGTTAACCGCATTACCGGGCAGCCGGCTATCGTCACCAGCTATAACGATAAACGGGAATCAGAACCCGCGCCGCTGCCGTTTTCGCTTTCTGCACTTCAGATTGAGGCGGCCAAAAAGTTTGGACTGAGCGCGCAGAACGTGCTGGATATCTGCCAGAAGCTCTACGAAACCCATAAGCTCATCACCTATCCGCGTTCGGACAGCCGCTATCTGCCGGAAGAGCACTTTGCCGGTCGCCACTCGGTGATGAACGCCATTAGCGTGCACGCGCCGGATCTGCTCCCGCAGCCGGCGGTAAACCCGGATACCCATAACCGCTGCTGGGACGACAAAAAAGTCGATGCCCACCACGCGATTATCCCGACGGCGCGCGCCAGCAACGTCAACCTGACCGAGAACGAAGCGAAGGTCTATAACCTGATCGCCCGTCAGTACCTGATGCAGTTCTGCCCGGACGCGGTATTCCGTAAGTGCGTGATTGAGCTTGAGATTGCCAAAGGCAAGTTTATCGCCAAAGCGCGTTTCCTCGCAGAAGCTGGCTGGCGCACGCTGCTCGGTAACAAAGAGCGCGACGAGGAGAACGACGGCACGCCGCTGCCGGTGGTCGCCAAAGATGACGAACTGCTGTGCGAGAAGGGTGAAGTGGTTGAACGCCAGACCCAGCCGCCGCGCCATTTCACCGATGCGACGCTGCTGTCGGCGATGACCGGGATCGCCCGGTTTGTGCAGGATAAAGATCTGAAGAAGATCCTGCGCGCCACCGACGGTCTGGGGACGGAAGCGACGCGAGCGGGGATCATCGAGCTGCTCTTTAAGCGTGGCTTCCTGGAGAAAAAGGGACGCTACATCCACTCAACGGAACCGGGCCGGGCGCTAATCCACTCTCTGCCGGAGCTGGCCGCCAGGCCGGACATGACCGCGCACTGGGAATCGGTGCTGACGCAGATCAGCGAGAAGCAGTGCCGCTATCAGGACTTTATGCAGCCGCTGGTCGGGACGCTTTATCAGCTGATCGATCAGGCGCGCAGCACGCCGGTGAAAACGTTCAGAGACATGGTTGCGCCCGGTGGCGGCGCGAAGAAACCGTTCAAGAAGAAAAAGAGCGCGGCCTGACACACGTTTTTCTCCCTCTCCCCGTGGGAGAGGGCCGGGGTGAGGGCACCCGGCCGCACGCGATAAACCTTAAATCACACCCTGACCAATCATCGCATCCGCCACCTTCACGAACCCGGCGATGTTTGCCCCGCGCACGTAGTTGGTTTGCGACGCCTCGCCGCCGTACTCCACGCAGGCATGGTGAATATCCAGCATGATGTGGTGCAGGCGCGCATCCACTTTCTCCGCCTTCCAGCCGAGACGCGCTGCGTTTTGCGCCATCTCGAGGCCGGAGGTCGCCACGCCGCCCGCGTTAGCGGCCTTGCCCGGCGCAAACAGCACGCCCGCCTCAAGGAACAGGTCCGTCGCATCGATGGTGGTAGGCATATTCGCCCCTTCGGCCACCGCTTTTACGCCGTTGCTAATCAGGGTACGCGCGGCGTCCACATCCAGCTCGTTTTGTGTTGCGCACGGCAGGGCGATATCCACCGGCACGCCCCACGGCTGTTTTCCTTCCAGGTAGGTCAGGCCAAGCTCCCGGGCATAATCCGCCACGCGCCCGTCGCGGCTGGCTTTGATTTCACACAGGCGCGCCAATTTCTCTGCCGTGAAGCCGGCTTCATCCACCACCGTGCCGCTGGAGTCTGAGGCGGTCACCACGCGAGCGCCAAGCTGCATCGCCTTCTCAATAGCGTACTGCGCCACGTTACCGGAGCCGGACACCGCGACGCGCATGCCTTCAAAGCCTAAACCGTGACGCTTGAGCATCGCCTCGGTGAAGTAAACCAGGCCGTATCCTGTCGCTTCCGGGCGGATCAGGCTCCCGCCAAACGACAGCCCCTTGCCGGTAAAGACGCAGGCGCTGTTGTTGGAGAGCTTTTTCATCATCCCGGCCATAAAGCCCACTTCACGTCCGCCCACGCCGATATCACCGGCAGGAACGTCGGTATCCGGGCCGAGGTGGCGGTAGAGTTCGGTCATCAGCGCCTGGCAGAAGCGCATCACTTCCCCTTCGCTTTTGCCTTTCGGGTCGAAATCGCTGCCGCCTTTCCCGCCGCCCATCGGTAGCGTGGTGAGGGCGTTTTTAAAGGTCTGCTCGAAGCCGAGGAATTTCAGAATCGACAGGTTCACGGACGGATGAAAACGCATGCCGCCCTTAAACGGGCCAATGGCAGAGTTAAACTGAACGCGCCACGCGCGGTTAACCTGTACCTGGTTGCGATCGTCAACCCACGTCACGCGGAACTGGATCACGCGCTCTGGCTCGATCAGGCGTTCAAGCAGAGACATCTGGCGATAACGCGGGTTTTGTTCAAGGAAGGGCCACAGGGTGGTCATAACTTCACGCACGGCCTGAGCGAACTCGCTTTGGTGCGGGTCGCGCTGCTGAACATGGGCAAGGAAACTTTCCAGAGAGCGTGTCTGATCCATAGATATAAGAACCTCTTATCGTATTTTATGTTTATTACTTATGCGATTTGTGTTGTTTTTTTGACTATACCACCCGTACCGCTTTGTGAGGCAAGCAGAAATTTATAACGAAAGGGAAATTAATGAGAGGGCGGGCGTCATAACGAAAAGCGATGAAGAGATAAATTAAAGGTTCGGCTCTGGTTTACCGTTATAGTCAATATCAGGACACAACAGGAAGACAAGTCGATGAACCGTTATGTGATGACCGCGTTATGTTTGATGTTTACCGCTGGCGCTCAGGCTGACCGCATTCGTCCAGATGTGGAAGTGAATGTGCCGCCGGAAGTGTTTAGCTCCAGCGGCCAGAATCAAACGGTGCAGCCCTGCAATCAGTGCTGTATCTATCAGAATCAGAACTACTCGGAAGGGGCCGTTGTGAAAGCGGACGGCATTCTGCTGCAGTGCCAGCGCGACGAGCGCGCCATCAGCACGAACCCGCTGGTCTGGCGTCGCGTAAAACAATAAACGCTTCCAGCAGCGGAATATCCGCGGGGGCTAAGGCGTAGCCAAACGCCTCTTCCGGCGTACACCACGCGAGCGCGCTGTGGTAGTGCGCCGTGATATCGCCGCGGAAAGCAGGAACGTGCCAGGCATGCAGGTTAATCAACCGCTGGGAGACTTCCCGCTGGTGGCTTGCCACGTATTGTCCCGGCAGGGCGTCAATGCCCAACTCTTCACGCAGCTCGCGGATAAGCGCTTCTGGCTGGGTTTCTCCGGCCTCGACTTTACCGCCTGCAAATTCCCACATTCCCGGCTGGTCGGCGTGGGCAGGGCGCTGCGCCAGTAAAATGTTGCCGTCTTTTTCGATGATGGCGGCAACGACATCGAGTGTTTTCAGCATGGTCGTCAATAATTAATAGCGAAAAAAGACATATTATCGTGCCCTTTCTCAGAGTCCAGTAATCAGGAGAATCAGGTGAAAGAGACCACCGCCTGGGTTGCCCCCCTCGAAACCCTTCCCGCCAGCCTAAAACCGATAGCCGCCATGCAGAAAAAGCATTTTGGCGCGGTGCTGAATCCCACCCGCTGGTGGGGGCGAATGCCGCGTCTTTTCTGGCTGGTGGCGCTGTTCGTCGGCTTTCTGGAGCGTCGTCACGCGCGCCTGACGCCCGCGCTGCGTTCGCTGCTCATGACGCGGGTATCCCAGCTCTGTCACTGCGCTTTCTGTATTGATGCCAACAGCCTGCGTCTGGCCGAGCGCTGCGGCGCGCTGGATAAGGTTCAGGCCGTGAGCGACTGGCAGGATTCCGCCTTGTTCACCGAGCAAGAGCGCGCGGCCCTGGCCTACGCCGAGGCGATAACCGCCACGCCGCCCCGGGCAGATGAGGCAGTGAGAACGGCGCTGAAACGCAACTTCACGGATGATGCCATTACCGAGATGACGGCGCTGATTGCGTTTCAGAATCTCTCCGCCCGCTTTAATGCCGCGCTGGATATTCCGGCGCAGGGGCTGTGCGCCACGTTTAACGAGACTCCCCATGCTTGACCGTCACCTGCACCCGCGTGTAAAGCCCGTTCTGAATCGTCTGGTTTCCGTGCTGGATAAGCCGGGCATCACGCCCGACGGATTGACCCTGACCGGGTTTGCCATCGGCGTGCTGACGCTGCCGTTTCTGGCCCTCGGCTGGTATCCGGCGGCGCTGGCCGCCATCGTGCTTAACCGCCTGCTGGATGGTCTGGACGGCGCGCTGGCGCGCCGGAGAGGGCTGACCGATGCGGGGGGATTTCTCGACATCGCGCTCGATTTTCTGTTCTACGCCCTGGTGCCGTTTGGCTTTGCGCTCGCGGCTCCCGCAGAGAATGCGCTTGCGGCCGCCTGGCTGTTGTTTGCGTTTATCGGTACCGGCAGCAGCTTTCTGGCGTTTGCGGCGCTGGCGGCGAAGCACGACATCGACAACCCCGGCTATGCGCACAAGTCGTTTTATTACATCGGTGGGTTAACGGAAGGGACGGAGACCATCGCGCTGTTCGTGCTGTGCTGCCTGCTCCCGGCGCACTTTACGCTGTTCGCATGGGTATTCGGCGCGCTGTGCTGGCTGACCACCACAACGCGCGTCTGGAGCGGCTATGTGACGCTGAAGTCACTCAGCCCTTAGAGAGCGCTCTCTGGCCCGCGCTCTCCGGTGGTGACCGGGTTCTGCGGGTGACTGCTCCATTCGTACCAGCCGCCGTCATAGAGGGCGACATTCTTCCAGCCCATCGCCCGGGCGTACATAAAGGTTTCTGACGCGCGCCACCCGGTGCCGCAGTAAAACGCGACGTGCTGTTCCGGCAGAATATTCCAGCGCTTCCACTGGGCGGCGATATCGTCCGCGCTGCGCATGGTGCCATCCGGGTTATGGAAATCTTCCATATGGGTCGCGTCGCTGCCCGCATGACCCCAGCGGGCACCGGCTATTTCACCTTTTGGCTTGATGTAGCTGTAGCCGCTGGTTTCGCCGATGAACTCCGGCCAGGAACGAATGCTGACCAGGGAGGCATCCTGACGGTGCAGCATCCCGCGCGCCTGTTCCATATCAACCATCAGCTGCGGTTGGCCGGGGATCGGCGCGCCGAAATCGGGGGCTGGCGTCACTTTGCCGGGCGTGCCGCGTTCAACCGGCAGGCCTGCATCGGACCACGCCTTCCAGCCGCCGTCGAGAATACGCACATCCTTCACGCCCGCATACAGCATGATCTGCGCCACGCGCGCGGCGGCGTAAACGTCACGGCCATACAGAATGACGGTGGTGTCGTGACGGATCCCGTGCTTCGCCAGCATCGCTTTCAGCGTGTCGTCGGAGACTTTATTCCACAGCGGCTCGCTTTCCACCTCGTTGGTGTCGATGTAGCCCGCGCCGGGAATGTGGTTCAGCAGGTAAAACTTTGGTGCGCCCCAGGCGGCTTCAATCACTTTCCAGTTACCCGCCGGCGCGGCGGTCACGGGTTTACCCTGCTGGAGGCGGTGGATCCACTGTGGGTAAACCAGCTGTTCAAAGTGAGGCAGGCGCTGAAGGCGGTCGGGCGTCTGCAGAGCGTCGCTGAGCAGCGAGACGTTGCGGTATCCGGCTTTCTCCAGGCGGGATTTCACCGCCAGGTTATCGTTCTCGTCGCCGTAGAGGGCGATGGCCGTCGCGGGCGTAAGCTGATGCTGTTTTGCCCAGCTCGCAATCTGCTCGTCGCTCATTGCGCCCAACCAGGCGGCAGCCAGGTTGAGGGCGGCGGGTTCGTGCCCGGAGGGGCCGCTGAGGGTCTGCGGCCAGCCGTTGTAAAACGCGCTGGGACGGGTGTCGACAGGCGTGCCGTGCTGCGCCTGAAGCTGGGAGAGCGTCATCGCGTTGGCCATATCAGCCGCCAGAGAGGAAAAGGAAGCGAGGCCGCAGAGCAGGGCCAGCGCGGTCAGTTGAGAAACACGTTTCATCGAATAACCTGACGTCAGTAAAAGAGGGGGGCATTGTCGTCTCTCCCGAAACGGAAAACATTGCGTTAGCACATTATTGCCAGCGAGAAATCTCAATCAGCTCGCCGCCGGGCGGAATATCGTCCTCATCGTGCGTGACCAGCACCACCGGGATATTGCGTGCGCGGACGGCGTCAAAAACCCATTCCCGAAACGTTGTGCGCAGCGTTTTATCGAGGTGGCTGAACGGTTCGTCCAGCAGCAGCGCCTGCGGCTCTGCGAGCAGGGCCCGCAGCAGGCTGACACGGGCACGCTCCCCGCCGGAGAGGGTGGCCGGATCGCTGGCGTAATGACCGCTCAGGCCGGCGGAATCCAGCGCCTGCTCGACCGCTTCCCGACGCGCTCTCCCGACGATCCGCTCAGGCAAGGCCAGCAGCAAATTTTGCCCGACGCTGAACTGTTCAAACAGCAGCGCATCCTGAAAGAGAATGCCCAGCCCGCGGGCTTCAACAGGGAGGCTATCGCAGCGACGCGCGTCGAGCCACAGTTCGCCCCGCGCCTGGAAATCGTCTGACAGCGCGCCGACCATCCACGCAAAAAGGGTCGATTTGCCGCTGCCGGACGGCCCCATCAGGGTAACGATCTCCCCGCGAGGAACGCAAAAATTGACCTCGCGGAAAAGCGGTTCGATGGTGAGATCTTTAACCTTCAGCATTAACGTAATCCTTGACGGTAGCGGCCCGCGAGCCGGGATAACAGTGCGGCAAGACCGAACACCGTGCCCGTGACCAGCAGTAATCCCAGCGCCCTGCTGGCGAGAACAGGGATGCTGCCCCCGCTGCTGAGCGCGACGGTTTCGGTGGTCAGCGTGGCGAAGCGCCCCGCGCCCAGCCAGAGCGTCGGCATGTATTGCGCCATGCTGACGGAAAAACCAATAGCAAAGGCCAGCAGCGCCGGGCGCACCAGCAGGGGGCATTTCAGCAGTAAGAATATTTTTGCCCGTCGCCAGCCGAGCGTTCTGGCGGTAAGGATAAGCCGGGGGTCGATCCGCCGCCAGGCGGGCTGCAGAACCAGCAGCATCCACGGCAACACCCACAGCAGATGGCTCCAGAGCACGGCGGCATAGCGCCCGTCGAGCCCCAGACGCAATGCAATAAAGTATTGCCCGGTGACGAGCGGCAGCGCCGGAAGGGCGAGCGGTGACCACACCCACGCTGCGCCGCGCTGCGGTCCCCATTCCAGCCAGAGAAAAATGACGATGAGGGCGATCAGGCTCGACAGCAGGCCGAAGGAGAGGCTGGTCCCCACGGAACCCACGTCGCCCCCTTGCGCCAGCATCAGCAGTACCGCAGCGCACAGGATGCCGCACGCGGGCAGTAACCCGCTGAATGCCCGCTCAGGCAGGATGCGCTGAGACCTTCGGCGCGTTCCCGCGAGTTCCGGAATTGTGCGACGCCATACCCTCCAGAGGCCGTATCCGAGGGCGGCAAGCGCGGCCAGCAGCATAAGAAGAAACAGGCACAGCAGCATTCCTTTTGCCTGCTGCTGCGCGTCGCCCTGGCTTAGCCACTGCCAGGCCAGCACGGCCAGGGTGGGCGGGTTGCCGGGCCCGAGAACGATCGCCACGTCCACGACCGAGAGCGACCATGCCAGCACCGCCAGCATCACCGCGCCGAGGACAGGCGCGATCGCCGGGAGGATCAGCCAGCTGAGCGTCTGATAACGCCCGTAGCCAAAGGTCTGCAGGACGATCTTCTGCTGTGCGAGCCGTTGTTCCGGCAGTACGGCGTAAATGGCCCACAGCACGAACGCGCTCTCTTTGACCGCGAGCGTCACGCCCAGCCCGACGCCGTAGCGGTCAAACGGAGCCGTACAGACGGTACAGAGCTGATAAAACAGACCGCCCTCGGCAAACAGCAGCAACGCGCTGGTGGCGAACGCCACATGGGGGATCGCCAGCAGCCAGGGCAGCCGGGTCGTGAGGCGTCGCCAGCGTTGACCGGGCCACAAAAGGCAGACGAAGAAAAGGGCAATCAGCAACGCCCCCAGCGTGGCGATGAAGGTTGAGACCAGCGTGGCGACGGTCGCCTGCGGCAGCTGCGGATCGTCCAGCAGAAGCTGCCAGTTTGTCGCAGAAAGCGCCGGCGCGAACAGCATCACGCCGGCGGGCAGGATCGGCAGATAAATCACCGCCATCGCCAGCCAGACGAGCCCGCTCAGCGGGTGCCGTAACGACGCAGCCATTCCTGCTCCAGCGCGTTCACCCAGGCGGACTGCGGCTCTGCAAGCACCTGCGGCAGCCCCTGAGGCGTATGGGCCAGCAGCTGTTTCGCTTCCTCTTCGGGCAGCGTTTTCGCATCCAGTACGCTCGGGTCTCCCCAGATGGCCGGGTCGGCCTTGCGGATTTGCGCCAGCGGTGACAGCAGGAAATTAGCAATCACCTTTGCACCCGCGCTCGCGCCGGCATTGGCCGGAATCGCCACAAAATGGACGTTGCCGAGCATCCCGCTCTGGAAACCAAAGCTGTAGCTGTCGGCGGGCAGTTCGCCGCTCGCCACTTTCTGCTGCGCATGCGCCGGGTTAAAGGTCAGCGACAGGTTCAGACTGCCGCTGGCAAGCAGGGTATCCATTCGGGCAGGCGAGGGAGGGAAATCTTTTCCTTCGCGCCACAGCAGTGGGTGCAGCTTATCGAGGTAGGCCCAGAGCGGCGCCGTAACCTCAGCAAACGTTGCATCTGGCGCTTTTTGTAAAGCCTCAGGGCGATCGGTGAGCGTCAGCAGCAGCTGCTCAAGAAATGCCGTGCCGGTAAAATCGGGTGGGCGGGGATAGCTGATCTTACCCGGGTGCTGCTGCGCGTAGGCCTGCAGCGCCTGCGGATCCACCGGCGGCGTCGGCATGCTGGCTTTGCGGGCGATAAAGGTTAGCTGCGCGCCGCCCCACGGGGATTCCGCCCCGTCGGTTGGAATCGCAAAATCTTCCGTGACGGGTTTACGGGTATCGACATAGCGCCAGTTTGGCAACGTCTGCGCCCATCCGGTTTGCAGCAGGTTCGCCTCTTTTAACGTGCGGAAGTTTTCGCCGTTGACCCACAGCAGGTCAACCGAGCCGTTGGCCTTATGCCCCGCGGCGGCTTCCGTCTGGATCCGTTTTACCGCATCGGCGGCGTCCGCCAGCGGGACAATTTTTAAGGTAATGGCGTAGTGCGTTTGCATCTCACCGCTGACCCACTCAAGGTAGCGGTTGACCGCCGGATCGCCGCCCCAGGCGTTAAACCAGACGGTCTGGCCTTTGGCCTGCTGTTGGATAGCGTGCCAGCTTTCGGCGGCACAGAGGGGGGCTGCCAGCAGCAGACCGGTCAGGAACGCGCAAAAACGCACACGGCGCATAATGCCTCACTTTTTAACAGACGGGAGATAACGGGAAAACAGCCGGCGTGTCGCCAGCGGCAATAACCCCAGTAGTGTAAAGGCGATTAGCATGCCCGGCGACAAAATATCGCGCAGCGACGCCACTTTCCCCAGCTCGCGTCCGGCGTTCAGAAAGACCACCGTCGCGGGCAGCATGGCGACCTGGCTGACCCACCAGTAGCGATATACGCCAATGCGGGTCAGCCCCATGAGCAAATTCACCAGGAAAAACGGGAACAGCGGCATCAGGCGCAGGGCAAAAAGATAGCCCGCGCCGTCATGCGCCATACCGGCGTTCACCGTTTTCATCTGCTGAGCAAACCGCCGCTGGACCCATTCGCGCAGCAGATAACGGCTGGCGATCATCGCAAGCGTCGCCCCGAGCGTGGAGGCAAACGAGACCAGAAGGGTGCCTTCCCACAGGGGAAATAACGCCCCGCCCAGCAGGGTGAGGATAGCCGCGCCGGGGATCGACAGGGCGGAAACCGCCACGTAGAGGGCAAAAAAGATCAGCGCGCTTCGCAGCGGCGCGTGGTCAACATGGGAGAGGAGTGCCTGCTGGTGGGTTTTAATCCCTTCCAGGGAGAGTGTGCCTGGGGGAAGCATGACAAACGTCAGAATAAATGCGCCCAGAAGGGCGCACAGGAAAGCGAGTTTTCGAATGTTCACGCGTCATTACAGCTTGAATTTAGCCCACACCGGCGCGTGGTCAGACGGTTTTTCCATGCTGCGGATCTCGTAGTCGATCCCAGTTTCGATGCAGCGCTCTGCCAGCGGTGAACTGGCGAGCAGCAGGTCGATACGCAGGCCACGGTTGTCGTCAAAGCCTTTTGAGCGGTAGTCAAACCACGAGAAACGATCCTGCGTGTCCGGGTTGGCGGTACGGAAGGTATCCACCAGCCCCCAGTCCAGCAGGCGTTGCATCCACTCGCGCTCTTCCGGCAGGAAGGAGCATTTGCCGGTACGCAGCCAGCGTTTGCGGCTGTCTTCACCGATGCCAATATCCAGATCGGTCGGGCTGATATTCACATCACCCATGATCAGCACCGGATTGTCTTTGTTCAGTTCGGTGGTCAGGTAGTTCTGCAGATCCTGATAAAACTTGTCCTTAGCCGGGAATTTGGTCGGATGGTCGCGGCTCTCGCCCTGGGGAAAGTAACCATTAATCACGGTGATGTTCCCCAGCGGGGAAGGCAGTTCCGCCATGATGATGCGGCGCTGTGCTTCTTCGTCATCGCCGGGAAACCCGCGGCGGACTGAAACTGGCGTCTCTTTGGTCAACAGCGCAACGCCGTAATGGCCTTTCTGCCCATGATAGAAGACGTTGTAGCCGAGCTTAGCCACCTCTTCGAGGGGGAACATGTCGTCGTGAACCTTGGTCTCCTGCAGGCCGATCACATCTGGCTGATGTTGTTCAACGATAGCTTCAAGCTGATGAGGGCGGGCGCGCAGGCCGTTGATATTAAAAGAGACAAATTTCATAGTCGCTGCCAGTGCAAGGTGAATAGTGCATGGATGGTAGCAGAATTTGCGTCAACTGTTACCGGGTTCGGCCAATAACTGCGACAGATAATGCCGGTGGTGCAATATTTGCACCATTCTGACGCGCATCGCCCTCAAACAGGGCGTAAATGACCGATAAATTTCGCGAGCGATCACAATTCCAGAATTATATTTGGCTTGTGCATACTCTTTCTGATTTTCATGCGGCAAAGCGCCGCTTGTCGTAAAAATATTCACTTTTTATGCACTAAAAGTGAATAACTCCATATTGTAACTTATTGATATTCTGTTACCTCAACCCGTTTATGCAATTTTATCGCTGGCTGGCACGAAGGCTGCAATCTACATTCACAGTGCAAACACTCAATTATTTAACATTCAAATAACTTTTTATTTACCGGATGAGGTCGCTATGTCTCTGTCAATTACGCGTGAAAATTTCGATGAATGGATGATGCCGGTTTACGCTCCGGCGGCTTTTATTCCGGTTCGTGGGGAAGGCTCGCGCCTGTGGGATCAGCAGGGTAAAGAGTATATCGACTTTGCAAGTGGGATTGCGGTCAACGCGCTGGGGCATGCGCACCCTGCGCTGCGTCAGGCGCTGAATGACCAGGCGGCGAAGTTCTGGCATACCGGCAACGGCTTTACCAACGAGCCCGCGCTGCGCCTGGCCAAAAAACTGATCGACGCGACGTTTGCCGAAAAGGTCTTTTTCTGTAACTCGGGGGCGGAAGCCAACGAAGCGGCGCTGAAGCTGGCGCGCAAATATGCGCACGATAAATTTGGTACCCACAAGAGCGGCATCGTGGCGTTTAAAAACGCCTTCCACGGGCGCACGCTCTTTACCGTCAGCGCGGGCGGCCAGCCTTCCTACTCGCAGGATTTTGCCCCGCTGCCGCCGGATATTCGCCACGGTATCTATAACGATCTGCAGTCCGCCAGCGAGCTGATTAACGACACCACCTGCGCGGTGATCGTCGAGCCGATGCAGGGCGAGGGCGGCGTGCTTCCGGCGCAAAAAGCCTTCCTGCAGGGGCTGCGCGAGCTGTGCGATCGCCACAACGCGGTCCTGATTTTCGACGAAGTCCAGACCGGCGTGGGCCGCACCGGCGAGCTGTATGCCTATATGCACTACGGCGTGACGCCGGACGTGCTTTCGACCGCCAAAGCGCTCGGCGGCGGCTTCCCGATTGGCGCGACGCTGACCACCGATAAATTCGCCAGCGTGATGACCGTCGGCACCCATGGCACCACCTACGGCGGCAACCCGCTGGCCACCGCCGTTGCCGGGCAGGTTCTCGACATCATTAACACGCCTGAGGTGCTGAAAGGCGTTAAGCAGCGTCACGACTGGTTTGTCGAGCGCCTGAATGCCATCAACGGCAAAACGGGGCTGTTTAAAGAAATTCGCGGCCTGGGGCTGTTAATCGGCTGCGAGCTCACCGCTGAGTTTGCCGGTAAAGCTAAACTTATTTCACAGGAAGCGGCAAAAGTGGGCGTGATGGTGCTGATTGCCGGTGCCAACGTGGTGCGTTTTGCGCCCGCGCTGATCGTCAGCGAGGAAGAGGTGCAAACCGGTCTGGACCGTTTTGCGCTGGCGTGTGAAAAAGTGAAATCCGGGGTGTCATCATGATGGTCATCCGTCCCGTTGAGCGCGGCGATCTCGCCGGGCTCATGCAGCTTGCCGGTAAGACGGGAGGCGGGCTGACCTCGCTTCCTGCCGATGAAAAAACGCTGTCGGCGCGCATTGAGCGCGCCCTGCAAACCTGGCAGGGGACGTTGCCAAAAAGCGAACAGGGGTATGTGTTCGTGCTGGAAGACACCGACACGGGGACCGTGGCCGGGATCTGCGCCATTGAAGTGGCCGTCGGGCTTAACGACCCTTGGTACAACTACCGCGTCGGCACCATGGTTCACGCCTCGAAAGAGCTGAACGTCTATAACGCGCTGCCCACTCTGTTTCTCTGCAATGACCACACGGGCGCCAGCGAGCTATGCACGCTGTTCCTCGACCCGGCGTGGCGCAAAGAGGGCAACGGCTATCTGCTCTCCAAATCGCGCTTTATGTTTATGGCCGCCTTCCGCGATCGCTTTAACGAAAAAGTGGTCGCGGAGATGCGCGGCGTGATCGACGACACCGGCTACTCGCCATTCTGGGAGAGCCTGGGCGAGCGCTTCTTCTCGATGGAGTTCAGCCGGGCGGACTATCTCTGCGGCACCGGCCAGAAAGCCTTTATCGCCGAACTGATGCCGAAGCATCCTATCTATACCCATTTCCTCAGCCCGGAAGCGCAGGCGGTGATTGGCGAAGTCCATCCGCAGACCGCGCCTGCCCGCGCGGTGCTGGAGAAAGAGGGGTTTCGCTACCGGAACTATGTCGACATCTTTGACGGCGGCCCAACGCTTGAGTGCGATATCGACCGCGTGCGCGCGATCCGTAAAAGCCGTCTGGTTGAGGTCTCTGAAGGTCAGCCCGCGCCGGGTGACTGGCCCGCCTGTCTGGTATCGAACGAAAATTACGCCAATTTCCGCGCCATGCTGGTGCGTACCAACCCGAAATGTGAACGTCTGGTGCTGACGGCTGCAGAACTGGATGCCCTGAAATGTAACGCCGGCGATACGGTTCGCCTGGTGCGTCTCTGCCCTGAGGAGAAAACAGCATGACATTATGGATTAACGGTGACTGGGTCACGGGCGAAGGCGAAGAGCGCGTAAAGACCAATCCGGTTGGAAAAGAGGTGCTCTGGAAGGGGCATGACGCCAGCGCCGCGCAGGTGGAACAAGCCTGCCGTGCCGCGCGCCGCGCGTTTCCGGCGTGGGCAAAACAGCCTTTCGCCGTGCGCCAGGAAATTGTTGAAAAGTTTGCCGGGCTGCTGGAGGCAAACAAGGCCGAACTGACGCGCATCATCGCGTCTGAAACCAGTAAACCGCGCTGGGAAGCGACAACCGAAGTGACGGCGATGATCAACAAAATCGCCATTTCGGTCAAGGCGTACCACACCCGCACCGGCGAACAGCACACCGACATGCCGGACGGCGCGGCCACGCTGCGTCACCGTCCGCACGGCGTGCTGGCGGTGTTTGGCCCGTATAACTTCCCGGGACACCTGCCGAATGGCCATATTGTGCCTGCGCTGCTGGCGGGCAATACCGTCATCTTCAAACCGAGCGAGCTCACGCCATTCACCGGCGAGGCGGTGGTCAAACTCTGGGAACAGGCCGGCCTGCCGCCGGGCGTGCTGAACCTGGTTCAGGGCGCGCGGGAAACCGGTCAGGCGCTGAGCGCGCTGAGCGATATCGACGGTCTGCTGTTTACCGGCAGCGCCGGTACGGGCTATCAGCTGCACCGCCAGCTGGCAGGGCAGCCGGAGAAAATCCTGGCGCTGGAGATGGGCGGCAACAACCCGCTGATTGTGGAAGACCCTGATGATATCGACGCCGCGGTGCACCTGACGATTCAGTCTGCCTTTATTACCGCCGGACAGCGCTGTACCTGCTCCCGCCGCCTGCTTGTGAAACGGGGCGCACAGGGGGATGCCTTCCTGAAGCGTCTGGTTGAAGTGAGCGCGCGTCTGGTGCCTGCCGCATGGGATGCCGACCCGCAGCCGTTTATCGGCGGGCTGATTTCCGAACAGGCCGCGCTGAACGTGCTTATGGCCTGGCAGGACCACGTCGCGCGCGGCGCGAAAACCCTGCTGGAGCCGAAGCAGGTTCAGCCGGGGGCTTCGCTGCTGACGCCGGGCATCGTAGAGATGAGCGGCGCAAGCAACGTGCCGGATGAAGAGGTCTTTGGCCCGTTGCTGTGCGTCTGGCGTTACGACGATTTCGATGCGGCGATTGCGATGGCGAACAACACCCGCTACGGCCTGTCGAGCGGGCTGATTTCGCCGCATCGCGAGAAGTTTGACCAACTGCTGCTGGAAGCGCGTGCCGGGATTGTGAACTGGAATAAACCGCTGACCGGGGCCGCGAGCACCGCGCCGTTCGGTGGTGTAGGCGCGTCGGGCAACCATCGCGCCAGCGCGTGGTATGCCGCCGATTACTGCGCGTGGCCGATGGCGAGCCTGGAAACCCCGGCGCTGACGCTGCCGGAGACGCTTAACCCGGGGCTGGATTTTACCGGAGGGGATCGTCATGAAAGCGCGTGAGGTTAACTTTGACGGGCTGGTGGGGCTGACGCACCACTATGCCGGTCTCTCTTTTGGTAATGAAGCCTCGACGAAGCACCGTTTTCAGGTGTCGAACCCGAAGCTGGCGGCGAAGCAGGGGCTGCTGAAGATGAAGGCGCTGGCGGATGCCGGTTTCCCGCAGGCGGTGATCCCGCCGCAGGAACGCCCGAACGTGGCTGTCCTTCGTCAGCTCGGCTTTAGCGGTACCGATGAGCAGGTCGTCGAAAAAGCGGGTACGCAGACGCCGCATCTGCTCTCCGCGGCAAGCTCCGCCTCCTCGATGTGGGTGGCAAACGCCGCGACCGTCGCACCGTCAGCCGACACGCTGGATGGCAAAGTTCATCTGACGGTGGCGAACCTGAACAATAAATTCCACCGCGCCACCGAAGCGGAAACCACCGAGCGCGTGCTGCGCGCCATTTTCAACCATGACGCCCATTTTGAGGTGCATCAGGCTCTGCCGCAGGTGGCGATGTTTGGCGACGAAGGCGCGGCTAACCATAACCGCCTGGGAGGCGACTATGGCGACCCGGGCCTGCAGCTGTTTATCTATGGGCGAGAAGAGGGGGGCCACGCCGCGCCAACCCGTTATCCTGCTCGTCAGACGCTGGCGGCCAGCCAGGCGGTTGCCCGCCTGAACCAGGTCAATCCTTCCCAGGTGGTTTTTGCCCAGCAAAACCCGCATGTGATTGACCAGGGCGTGTTCCATAACGACGTGATTGCCGTTTCTAACCGCCAGGTGCTGTTCTGCCACGAGCAGGCGTTTGCCCATCAGGAGAAGCTGCTCGCCACGCTGCATGAGCGCGTGCGCGGCTTCACGCCAATCCAGGTGCCAACGGAGGCGGTGAGCGTGCAGGACGCGGTAGAAACCTATCTGTTCAACAGCCAACTGCTGAGCCGTGACGATGGCAGCATGATGCTGGTCCTGCCGCAGGAGTCCCGGGATCATAAAGGCGTGTGGCGCTACCTGACGGATCTGGTGAAGGCCGATAACCCGATTGACGAACTGCGCGTGTTTGACCTGCGCGAAAGCATGGCCAACGGCGGCGGGCCAGCCTGTTTACGTCTGCGTGTGGTCTTGACTCAGGACGAAATGCAGGCGGTGAACCCCGCGGTCATGATGAACGATACGCTCTTTACGCGGCTGAATGACTGGGTCGATCGCTACTATCGCGATCGTCTGACGCAGGCGGATCTGGTTGACCCGCAGCTTCTGCGTGAAGGACGCGAGGCGCTGGACGCGTTATCGACAATCCTGCAGCTGGGATCGGTTTACCCGTTCCAGCGCTAAAGGAGTGGATATGGAAAATTTACTGGCGCTGACCCTGGCCGATGAGACGCCGGAACAGAAAGAGGGGGACGGCCCCTCATTTCGCTGGCGGTGGCTGGGGCGCGGGGTGCTTGAGCTGACGCCGACCGTAAAAAGCGATCTCTCGCTGCTGCTTTCAACGGGTATCCACGGGAATGAAACCGCGCCCGTTGAGATTGTTGATCTGCTGCTGCGTGCGCTGTATCGCAATGAGATCGAACTAAAGTGCCGCGTGCTGGTGGTGCTCGGCAATCCCCCTGCGCTGGCGCAAAACAAACGGTATCTGGTGAGCGACATTAACCGCATGTTCGGCGGCCGCTGGTCGCAGTTTCCCCAGAGCGATGAAACGGCGCGGGCCGAGTGGCTGGAGAACGTCGTGACCGCGTTTTTTGCCGCCGCGGGGCCGGCGCGCTGGCATCTGGATCTGCACACGGCAATCCGCGCGTCTTACCACGTTCGCTTCGGCGTTCTGCCGCAGCGCAATCAGCCGTGGGATGAAGCGTTCCTGAGCTGGCTGGGTGACGCCGGGCTGGAGGCGCTGGTATTTCATCAGTCGCCGGGCGGAACCTTTACCCATTTCACCTGTGAACGTTTCTCTGCGCTGGCCTGCACGCTGGAGCTGGGAAAAGCGCTGCCGTTCGGCCAGAACGATCTGACCCGCTTTGCGCCTACGCATCTCGCCCTTCGGGCGCTGCTGGGAGGAACGGCTCCCGAGCACGCGCATCAGCCCGTTGAGCGGTATCGGGTCGTGCAGCAGATCACGCGCCGCAGCGATGCTTTCCAGCTCCACATGGCCGCGCACACCCTGAACTTCACCCCGTTCCGCAAAGGGGCGCTGCTGGCTGAGGATGGCGAGGAACGTTACGAGGTGCAGAACACCACCGAGTATGTCTTGTTCCCTAACCCCACCGTCGCGTTTGGCCTGCGGGCCGGGCTGATGCTGGAAAAAATATCCTGAACCTTTCCCCTCTCATCATCCGGGAGGGGGGTAAAAAACTTTTCTTAACGATTAAATCGCTTGCGATTATTTTGCAGAATATTCCTGGTGAATTGCTTTATTATTGATCTGCACTTCGCTATACTTCTGATAAATCTCTTTAAAATCATAGAATTGAATATTTTTGTTGCAACTCTCCACGCTTTATCCTTATTTCCTCCACATTTGGCGAAAATTTGTTTTTTACACTTTCATTGTTTTACCGTTGCTCTGACTAATTGACGATAAACCCCGTAAAGTTAATCTCGTCAACACGGCATAGCGCCGAAGAATAACTGAAAGAAAGGAAATAAATTATGCGTAAGTTTACTGCACTGTTTGTTGCTTCTACCCTGGCTCTGGGCGCTACCAGCATGGCGTTCGCCGCAGATACTGCGACCACTACGACTGCCGCGCCTGCTGAAGGCAAAATGATGATGCATCATAAAGGTCCGGGTATGCACAACGAGATGATGATGTTTAAGGATCTCAACCTGACGGATGCGCAGAAGCAGCAGATCCGCGACATCAGAAAAGGGGAACGCGACCAGATGAAACGTCCTCCGCTTGAAGAGCGTCGTGCAATGCATGACATCATCGCCAGCGACAGCTTCGATAAGGCGAAAGCCGAAGCGCAGATCGACAAAATGGCCGAGCAGCACAAAGCCCGCATGCTGGCTCACATGGAAACCCAGAACAAGATCTACAACATTCTGACCCCGGAACAGAAAAAACAATTTAATGCGAATTTTGAGAAGCGTCTGACAGAACGTCCGGCGATGGAAGGTAAAATGCCAGCACCAACCGAATAATCGGTTCACACTCTTAAGACCGCCGGGATCCTGTCCACAAAAGCGCAACCGCTGTGGACAGGACCGGCGGTTTTTCTTTCCTGCCCTCTTGCCTGCCGCCGCCAGCGCGGTATCCTCCTGTAGTCGCTTCAGAGAATGTTTGCAGAGTCATGGCGTTAGAATTTTTATTAACGTTCCGTTAAGGCCTGCCCGCTCTGCTGCCGATACTGTTTCTGTGAATACCCAACGATAACAAACAAGACAGCAACGATAGCGATATCCTTGCCCTGGCACGGGTTGTGCCATTCAGGAGTGGTGATGGAGTTCTTTGATATCCGTAAGATGCCGGTCAGCCTCTGGCGCAATGGTGCTGGCGAAACGCGTGAGATTTGCTGCTTCCCTCCCGCGACGCGCGATTTTCACTGGCGCGCCAGTATCGCGACGATTGCCAGCAACGGCGAATTCTCCTCGTTTCCCGGTGTTGACCGGGTGATTACCTTGCTGGAAGGGGGAGAGGTGACGCTGGACGCGGGTCAGGCGTTCTCCCATACCCTCAAGCATCATCAGCCCTACAGTTTTGCCGGCGATTTGCCGGTGAAAGCGCTGCTTTCAGACGGGCGGATGGCGATGGACTTTAATATCATGACCCGGCGCGACTGCTGCCGGGCGAAGGTGCGCGTTGCTGACCGAACCTTTACCACCTTTGGCTCACGCGGGGGCGTGGTGTTTGTGCTAAGCGGGGCGTGGCAGCTGGGCGATAAATTGCTGACGGCCGATCAGGGTGCCAGCTGGGAGGAGGGTACCCATACGCTGCGTCTGCTGGAGGCTCAGGGTACCTTATTGTTCAGCGAAATCACGTGGCTGCCGGGTCATTGAGCACAATGATCTCAAACTTTCCTGCCAGGACCGGTTTACAGAGAATTTTATAGCCATCGTGGTCAAATCCGGCGGGCGTGCGCAGCAGGGTTGCCGCGTCGTTGATGTCGTCGACAGCGCCCAGCCAGAGCCAGTTGTTGACGATGTGATACTGGGTCATTGCCTCGCCCACTTCTTTTAGCGCAACGGCGCTTTCCCAGGGCCAGCAGTTTACGCTGATGGCCGCCAGACCGGTGAGGAGCCGGGCGTGATGCGCCTCAACGCTCTCTTTCCCGCAGCAGGCACCGGCGCAGCGCTTCAGCGCTGATCGAAAACAGGCGCGTCCGCGGGTGGTTGCCTCCAGACCTAAAAGGCTGTAGCAAAGCTGTAAATCGTCCGCCAGCGTCTGCAGCGCCTGGAGCGCGGCGCGTTTATTGGCAAACAGCCCATAGAGATTTGGGGCATGAGAAAAATCGACGTCGCGCGCGTAGACGACCTGCGGCTTGCCATCGTTTATCTGCAGGGAGCAGAGCTGACGGTTGCGGCGCAGGCGCTTATTGAACAACGGCTGTTGTTCTTTGATCAACCGCGCCTCCAGCAGCAGCGCCCCCATTTCTCCCGCCGTCTGGAACCAGGTAATGCGTCGCGACTGACGCAGCATGGCGGCCTCGTCCGGCGTACGCAGATGGGATAACACCCGACTGCGAATGTTAACGCTCTTGCCGATATAGAGCGGCAGGGTGTCACTTTCACCGTGAAAGATATACACGCCCGGCTGTTTAGGCAGCGCCTCAAGCCAGGGGCGAAGGTGTTCGGGATATTCGTAGATAGCCGCCGCTTCAAACTCAAGACGCGGGGCGGATTGACGCCTGCTCACATACTGCTCCATATACTGTTCAGGTATACAGTGTAGCAGGAGTGTGGTGGTTAAAAAAGAGCCGGGTGGCGGCTACGCCTTACCCGGCCAGGACGTGCGGCCTGATGCCCTCACCCCAACCCTCTCCCACGGGAGAGGGCGCAAACATTAAAAGCGGTAACCTGGTTACCGCTTTGCTTTATTTTTTCCAGAAGTCGTCAAACACCGTAATTGGCGTATGGCGCTTGTGCTCGGTTTTCAGATACCAGCCTTCGATGATTTTCGCGGTACCTTCATCCAGCTTTTTGCCTTCCAGATAATCATCAATGTTGTCATAGGTGACGCCAAGGGCCGCTTCATCCGGCAGGGAAGGGCGATCGTCTTCAAGGTCCGCTGTCGGCGCTTTCTTATACAGATGCTCAGGACAGCCCAGCGCGGCCAGCAGCTGCTTACCCTGACGCTTGTTGAGACGGAAGATCGGGTTAATGTCGGTGCCGCCGTCGCCGTATTTGGTGAAGAAACCGGTGATCGCTTCTGCCGCATGGTCGGTGCCGACGACAACGCCTTTGGTCATCCCTGCGATGCTGTACTGCGCTTTCATGCGCTCGCGGGCTTTCTCGTTGCCGCGAACAAAATCGCTCAGCTCAATGCCCGCTTCGCGAAGCGCCTGCTCGCTTGCCAGCACCGAGCCTTTAATATTCACGGTCAGCACGCGGTCAGGCTGAATGAAGGCAATGGCATCCTGGCAATCCTGCTCGTCCGCCTGTACGCCATAAGGAAGACGCACCGCGATAAACTGCAGTTTCTCATCACCCGTCTCTTCGCGAAGCTCTGAAATCGCCATCTGGCAGAGTTTACCGGTCAGGGTAGAGTCCTGGCCGCCGCTGATGCCCAGCACCAGGGATTTCAGGAACGCGTTCTTTTTTAAGTACGATTTTAAAAAATCCACGCTGCGGCGGATCTCTTCATGTGCATCTACCGTAGGCTTCGCGCCCAGTGCCTGAATAATCTCTTGTTGCAGAGCCATCACGCCCTCCATATGCAGTACATAAACAGAATGTGTTAGCTGTTAAAACTAACCCTTTGGGCGAGAAACGACAAGGATCACAGTTTCGAGTGCGCTAATTTGCGCCGATTTAGCAGGTTATCGTTGTTTTATTAGAATTTTCCGAAATTCGTCTGGCGTAATCCACAAAGTTGAACAATAGTACTTTTTATCCCATGCTTAGATAACACGCTGATAAACAAGAGGACGGAATATGAACAAGAACGTAGCAGGAATTCTTAGCGCAGCGGCGGTACTGACTATGCTGGCAGGGTGTACGGCTTACGATCGCACCAAGGATCAGTTTACGCAGCCCGTAGTAAAAGACGTTAAAAAAGGCATGACCCGTTCGCAGGTAGCTGCGATTGCCGGTAAACCTTCTTCTGAAGTGACCATGATTCATGCGAAGGGGACCTGCCAGACCTATATCCTGGGTCAACGTGATGGTAAGGCAGAAACCTACTTCGTCGCCCTGGATGATACCGGTCATGTGATCAACTCCGGCTATCAGACCTGTGCTGAATACGACACCGATCCGCAGGCACCTAAGGCGCAGTAACCCTGCTTGCCTGAGGATGTTAACAAACCGGCCCATGGGCCGGTTTTTTTATGCATCAGAAAATCTTATTTCTTTGCGCGAATTATTTGCCCGAAATGTGAAGGGAGTCAACAAGCCAGGTCAATGAGAGACAATTTTAGTGTATCCAGAATTATCCCCTGTCTGTACCATTGCGTATACTCACTCCAACGATAAACAACAGTACGCAAGCTACCTGTCTGCCGGGACAGCGAGTCGAGTGATAGCGCGATGGCAGGTAGTTATATAAGAGGGAAATCACGATGGAAAAGAAACATATCTACCTGTTCTGCTCAGCGGGCATGTCAACGTCGCTTCTGGTGTCAAAGATGCGTGCGCAGGCTGAAAAGTATGAAGTCCCTGTGGTGATTGAAGCGTTTCCAGAGACGCTGGCGGGCGAAAAAGGCCAGACAGCCGATGTTGTTTTACTGGGGCCACAAATTGCCTATATGTTGCCCGAAATTCAACGACTTTTACCCAATAAACCGGTCGAAGTGATCGACTCGGGGCTGTACGGCAAGATTGATGGTTTAGGTGTTCTTAAAGCTGCTGTGGCAGCCATTAAAAAAGCTGCTAATTAATTTTTATTTTTCCCGTCAAAGAGTTATTTCACACACAATACGCCGTAACATGCGTTACGGCATTTAAGGGTATTTTCCTATGAGTAAAGTCATCGCTTCACTTGAAAAGGTACTCCTTCCTTTTGCTGTTAAAATAGGAAAGCAGCCTCACGTTAATGCCATCAAAAACGGCTTTATTAAATTAATGCCGTTGACGCTGGCCGGGGCCATGTTCGTTTTAATTAACAACGTTTTTCTGAGCTTTGGTGAAGGTTCCTTCTTTTATTCATTAGGAATTCGGTTAGACGCTTCCACTATTGAAACCCTTAATGGTTTTAAAGCCATTGGCGGCAACGTCTATAACGGTACGTTAGGGATTATGTCGCTGATGGCGCCTTTCTTTATTGGGATGGCACTGGCAGAAGAGCGTAAAGTGGATCCGCTGGCTGCCGGGTTATTATCCGTCGCCGCTTTTATGACCGTGACGCCTTACAGCGTGGGTGAAGCCTATGCCGTTGGTGCCAACTGGCTGGGCGGGGCCAACATCATCTCCGGTATTGTTATCGGCCTGGTGGTGGCAGAAATGTTCACCTTTATTATCCGCCGCAACTGGGTTATCCGCCTGCCGGATAGCGTACCGGCTTCCGTTTCTCGTTCATTTTCCGCGTTGATTCCAGGCTTCATTATTCTCTCCATCATGGGGATTATCGCCTGGGCGCTCTCCCACTGGGGCACAAACTTCCACCAGATCATCATGGACTCTATCTCTACGCCGCTGGCGTCGATGGGTGGCGTGGTCGGTTGGGCGTATGTGATTTTCACTTCTCTGCTGTGGTTCTTTGGCGTGCATGGTTCACTGGCATTGGCCGCGCTGGACAGCGGGATTATGACCCCCTGGGCACTGGAAAACGTTGCGCTTTACCAGCAGTACGGCTCCGTTGACGCGGCGCTGGCAGCGGGTAAAACCTTCCATGTGTGGGCGAAGCCGATGCTTGACTCCTATATCTTCCTGGGCGGTACCGGGGCGACCTTGGGTCTGATCATCGCGGTCTTTATTGTCTCTCGTCGTGCTGACTATCGTCAGGTCGCGAAGCTGGCGCTGCCATCAGGCATCTTCCAGATTAACGAACCGATTCTGTTCGGTCTGCCAATCATCATGAACCCGGTAATGTTCATTCCGTTCATCCTGATTCAGCCGCTGCTGGCCGCGATCACCCTGACGGCGTATTACATGGGCATCATTCCACCGGTCACCAACATTGCACCGTGGACCATGCCGGCGGGTCTGGGCGCCTTCTTCAACACTAACGGCAGTGTCGCAGCCTTCCTGCTGGCGATATTCAACCTTGGGATTGCCACCCTGCTGTACATGCCTTTCGTGGCGATTGCCAACAAAGCCGCCACCATTATTGATGAAGAAGAGAGCGAAGAGGATATTGCCCTCTCACTGAAATTCTAAGATTGACCGGCGCGGGGAAGCCCGCGCCAGCCACAAGGAGCTTAAACATGTTAGATTTGGATAGTATTGTCGCAGACGAAGCCGTCGAGAACGATCTCGAAGAAGTGGTGATGGGGCTTATCATCAACTCCGGACAGGCCCGCAGCCTGGCCTATGCCGCACTGAAGCAGGCTAAACAGGGGGATTTCGCCGCCGCGAAAACCATGATGGACCAGTCCCGCACGGCGCTCAACGAAGCGCACCTGGTGCAGACAAAGCTGATTGAAGGCGATCAGGGCGAAGGGAAGATGAAGGTCAGCCTGGTGCTGGTCCACGCGCAGGATCACCTGATGACCTCGATGCTGGCGCGTGAGCTGGTGGCGGAGCTCATCGAGCTTCACGAGAAAATGCACTGAGTCGGATTTCGCAGCAGGAGGTCAGCACGATGGAAATTAAAACCGCACTTGAACAGCAGCTGTTTAATGGCAAAAATTTTCACGTGGTTATCTACAACAAGACGGAGAGCGCCAGCGGTCTGCACCAGCATGACTACTACGAGTTCACGATTGTTCTGACCGGCCGCTACTACCAGGAGATCAACGGTAAGCGCGTCCTGCTTGAGCGAGGAGATTTTGTCTTCCTGCCGATGGGGTCTTATCACCAGAGCTTTTACGAATTTGGTGCCACCCGTATTCTGAACGTGGGCGTCAGCAGACGCTTCTTTGAGAAGCACTATCTGCCGCTGGTGCCGTTCTGCTTTGTGGCCTCCCAGGTCTATCGGGTCAAAAACGAGTTTATGACCTGGATTGAAACGGTTATCGCCTCGCTTAACTTCCGCGACAATGAATTTGATGAGTTTATTGAAACGGTGACCTTCTACGTGATGAACAGGCTGCGCCATCATCGTGAGGAGCAGCAGGTGACGGATGATATTCCACAGTGGCTGCGCAGCACCGTTGAGCTGATGCACGATAAAGGCCAGTTCAGCGAAAATGCGCTGGAAAATATGGTGTCACTGTCGGGGAAATCCCAGGAATATCTGACCCGCGCGACGCAGCGCTATTATCGTAAAACACCCGTGCAAATTATTAATGAAATCCGCATTAATTTTGCCAAGAAACAGCTGGAAATTACCAACTACTCTGTCACCGATATTGCTTACGAGTCAGGATACAGTAGTCCAAGCCTGTTTATTAAGACCTTTAAAAAATTGACTTCATTCACACCGAACAGTTACCGGAAGAATTTAACGGTAATTAATTAACTTTCGGCGGATTACCCGCCACAAATATTGCTTTAATGGCTTGCCAAAATAGCGGGAAGAGTACGCTATACCTTGCAGGCGATTAACCTGATACGCTAAGGGAGATATTATGCAGAAGAAATTAAAAGTCGTAACCATTGGTGGCGGCAGCAGCTATACCCCGGAATTACTTGAAGGTTTTCTGAAACGTTATCATGAATTACCGGTCAGCGAATTATGGCTGGTTGACGTTGAGGAAGGTCAGGAAAAGCTGAATATTATTTTCGACCTGTGCCAGCGCATGGTGGAGAAAGCGGGCGTGCCTCTGACCGTGCATAAAACCCTCGATCGCCGTCTGGCGCTGAAAGATGCGGATTTCGTCACCACCCAGCTGCGCGTGGGCCAGCTGAAGGCGCGCGAGCTGGACGAACGTATCCCGCTGAGCCACGGCTATCTCGGGCAGGAGACCAACGGCGCGGGCGGTCTGTTCAAAGGCCTGCGTACCATCCCGGTGATTTTCGACATCGTCAAAGACGTGCAGGAGATCTGCCCGAACGCGTGGGTGATTAACTTCACCAACCCGGCCGGGATGGTGACCGAGGCGGTCTATCGTCATACCGGTTTCAAACGCTTTATCGGCGTCTGTAACATTCCGATCGGCATGAAGATGTTTATCCGCGACGTGCTGGCGCTGACCGACAGCGACGATCTCTCCATCGACCTGTTCGGCCTGAACCACATGGTATTCATTAAAGACGTGATCGTGAACGGTAAATCACGGTTTGCCGAACTGCTCGACGGCGTGGCTTCCGGTCGCCTGACGGCGGCATCGGTGAAAAACATCTTTGACCTGCCGTTCAGCGAAGGGTTGATCCGCTCGCTGAACCTGCTGCCGTGCTCGTACCTGCTTTACTACTTCAAGCAGAAAGAGATGCTGGCCATCGAAATGGGAGAGTACTATAAGGGCGGCGCGCGCGCGCAGATCGTTCAGAAAGTCGAGAAGCAGCTGTTCGATTTGTATAAAGATCCGAACCTGAACGTCAAACCGAAAGAGCTGGAGCAGCGCGGCGGGGCCTACTACTCCGATGCGGCGTGCGAGGTGATTAACGCCATCTACAACGACAAGCAGGCGGAGCACTATGTCAACGTGCCGCACCACGGCCATATCGACAATATCCCGGCGGACTGGGCGGTTGAGATGACCTGCATCCTGGGACGCGATGGCGCTAAACCGCATCCACGCATCACCCACTTCGATGATAAGGTCATGGGCCTGATCCACACCATCAAAGGCTTTGAAGTGGCGGCAAGCAACGCGGCGCTGAGCGGCGAGCTCAATGACGTGCTGCTGGCGCTGAACCTCAGCCCGCTGGTACATTCCGACCGCGATGCGGAGCAGCTGGCCGGCGAGATGATCCTGGCGCATGAAAAATGGTTGCCGAACTTTGCCGCCACGATCGAGAAGCTGAAGTTCAAACACCACTGAGAGGACGCACAATGGAAAACCTGCTGATCGTTAATGCTGATGATTTTGGCCTCTCGAAAGGTCAGAACTACGGCATTATTGAAGCCTGTCGCCGGGGTGTTGTGACCTCGACCACGGCACTGGTGAATGGTGAGGCGGTTGAACACGCGGCGCAGCTGAGCTGCGAGGTGCCGGAGCTGGGCGTCGGCATGCATTTTGTGCTGACGCTCGGGATGCCGCTTTCGCCAATGCCGGGCCTGACGCGCGACGGCCAGCTGGGCAAATGGATTTGGGAACAGGCGGAGCAGGGCGCTCTGCCGCTCGAAGAGATTGCCCGCGAGCTGGAGCGTCAGTTCAACCGCTTTATTGACGCGTTTGGTAAGGCGCCGACGCACATCGACAGCCATCACCACGTGCATATGATCCCGGCGATTTTCCCGATTGTCGCGGAGTTTGCGCAGCGTAAAGGCGTGGCGATGCGCGTGGACAGGGAGGCGCACGGCGTGCCCGACTGCGCCGTGACCACCACTGAGGGGTTCAGCAGCGCATTTTACGGCGACGAGATCGACGAAGCGCTGTTCCTGAAGGTGCTGGATGATTCCGCCGCGCGGGGGGAACGATCGCTGGAGGTCATGGCGCATCCTGCTTTTGTCGATAACACCGTACGTAAGAGCGCCTACTGCTGGCCGCGCCTGGCGGAGCTGGACGTGCTGACGTCGGCGTCGCTGAAGTATGCTATTGCCGAGCGTGGGTATCGGTTGGGGACGTTCGGGGATCTTTAAGACAAAGCCCGGTGGCGAGGTAAAAGCAAAACGGTAACCAGGGTTACCGTTTTTATTGTTTTCTCCCTCTCCCGTGGGAGAGGGCCGGGGTGAGGGTATTTTTTACGCCGGGATCTGGTCAATCTTACTGCTGCGCGACCAGACGCGGTGCGCGGCGAGCAAATCAAACAGCTTCGTCATAAAGGCGTCGTCAACGTTGTCTCCCTCGACAATGCCGTCCTCACCCTGATCGGCCACCTTCAGCTGCGCCTTAAACCGTCGCGCGTCGCCGGACAGCGCGATCGGTTTCAGGTGCTTGTAGGCTTCCAGCAGATAATACACCGCGTCACCGTTGGTCAGCAGGCTGTCTATATCCCCGCACGGCACAATCACCGCGTCAACGGTCAGCGATGGCGCCCCGGCAAAGGTCGCCGCCACCGGCAGCACGGAGCCGTCATCGGCGGTCACTTCCCCCATGCGGGAATAAAGCAGTTTCGCATGCACGCCCTGGGTCTTCAGCGCCTGCATGATCCCCAGCACGTCGCTGGCGCGGGTTTTGTCGTTCAGCAGGATGGCGACCACGCGGCCTTTAATCGAGCCACCCGGCACGGCATACAGACTCAGCGACGGATCTTTCTTCACGCCGTTAACCTCTTTCGGCGGGGCAAGGTTGCGCTGCTCGTCGGTCAGCGTAATGCCCAGGTTATCCGCAACGCTCTGGGCGAGCTGAATATCAATGCGCGCCAGCTGATCGACCACGCGCTCGCGGATGTAGGTGCGCACCACTTTGCTCAGCTCAAAGCTGAAGCCGCCGATGATGTGCTGCTGCTCAATCGGCGTCTGGCTGTTCCAGAACAGGCGAGGGTGGGCGTAATAATCGCCGAACGACGGGCTGCGCTCGCGAATTTTATTGCCGTCGATACGCTCCTGGTACGATTCGAATCCACCGCGTTTCGGCGCCGGCGGCGTTTCGCGCGGCCAGTTATCGTTGATCGAGTTCGGCTCATAGTTAGCCGGGTTGGTATCAATATCCTGACGGTGCATCCCGTCGCGCTGGAAATTGTGGTACGGGCAGGTTGGGCGGTTAATCGGGATTTCGTGGAAGTTCGGCCCGCCAAGACGGCTGATCTGCGTATCGGTGTACGAGAACAACCGTCCCTGCAGGAGCGGATCGTTGGTGAAGTCCAGCCCCGGCACGATATGCCCCGGGTGGAATGCGGCCTGTTCGTTTTCGGCGAAGAAGTTATCCGGGTTGCGGTTGAGCACCATTTTACCCACCAGCTGTACCGGCACCAGCTCTTCCGGGATCAGCTTCGTCGGGTCAAGCAGGTCGAAATCGAACTTAAATTCGTCCTCTTCCGGAATGAGCTGCAGACCCAGCTCGTACTCCGGGAAGTCGCCCGCTTCAATTGACTCCCACAGCTCGCGGCGATGGAAGTCCGGATCGCGTCCGGTCAGCTTCTGCGCCTCGTCCCACACCAGCGAGGCTTTGCCCGCCACCGGCTTCCAGTGGAAGCGCACAAACGTGGCTTTCCCCTCGGCATTGATCAGGCGGAAGGTATGGATACCAAACCCTTCCATGGTGCGGTAGCTGCGCGGGATGCCGCGGTCTGACATCGCCCACATCACGTTGTGTAAGGTTTCAGGCTGCAGGGAAACATAGTCCCAGAAGGTGTCGTGCGCACTTTGTCCCTGCGGTATGGCCCAGTGGGGCTCCGGTTTTACCGCATGGACAAAGTCAGGAAATTTATGCGCATCCTGAATGAAGAACACCGGGGTGTTATTGCCCACCAGATCGAAAATACCCTCTTCGGTATAAAACTTGGTGGCAAAGCCGCGGATATCCCGAACCGTATCTGCCGAACCGGCGCCGCCCTGCACGGTGGAGAAGCGCACAAACACCGGGGTAATTTTATCCGGGTCAGAGAGGAAGTCCGCTTTGGTGATGTCTTTCAGACTCTTGTAGGGCTGGAAGTAGCCGTGCGCAGCGGAACCGCGCGCGTGGACGATGCGTTCCGGTATCCGTTCGTGGTCGAAATGGGTGATTTTTTCCCGCAGGATAAAATCTTCCAGCAGGGTTGGCCCGCGCGCGCCTGCGCGAAGGGAGTTCTGATCGTCAGCAATGCGCACGCCCTGATTGGTGGTCAGTGCAAAACCTTCGCCGCCTTTGCGGTGCGGCTCAAGCGATTTCAGCTTCTCGTTTCCCGTCTCCGGCAATTTCATGCTTCCCGGTGCGGTAGGCTGTTCGCCCGGTGCTGAAGGGCCAGGTGAGGGGCGGTGAGAGCCGTCAGCAGGGGCGAGAGAGTCCATACCCGGTTGAGATTCCTCAGTGCCATGAATCGGTGATTGATGAGTTTTATCTTTGTTCGACATTGCACGCTTCTCCTTTATCCATTGCTAAAAACCCTATTAAGGATAGAACAATGTCGCGACATGGTTCGCGAACTAAGAGTTTTCATATGCCGTGATTAGCGAAAGGAGCCATCTCACCCACTCGGAGCGCGACGGAAGGCAGCAGGATCGGCTATCATAAAATTTTCCTGCTTCAAGAATTTGCTTTAGTGAACCAGTCGCTTATGAAACCTCTTCGTCAACAAAACCGCCAGGTTATTAGCTATGTGCCCCGCGTTGAGCCCGCGCCGCCTGACCATGCCCTGAAAGTGGAGGGTTTTCGCGATGTCTGGCAGCTTCGGGGGAAATACGTGGCCTTCGTGCTGATCGGCGAACATTTCCGCCGCTCGCCCACGTTTACGGTGCCGGAGTCAGCGCAGCGGTGGGCGATGCAGATCCGCCAGGATGAAGAGGTCGAAGAATAACAGCCATAAAAAAACCGCCATCAGGCGGTTTTTTTATTTCTACCGAGATTAACGGTGCGCCAGCTCGGCGTCGTCTTCACTTTCCAGAATCGCTTTGTCGGTCTGCTTCAGCCACTGGCTGGTCAGCGTACCGGCTGTCATGGAGCCGCTTACGTTCAGCGCGGTACGGCCCATGTCGATCAGCGGCTCAACGGAGATCAGCAGCGCGACCAGCGTCACGGGCAGGCCCAGCGCGGGCAGCACAATCAGCGCGGCGAAGGTTGCGCCACCGCCAACGCCCGCAACGCCTGCGGAGCTTACGGTAACAATCCCGACCAGCGTGGCGATCCAGACCGGATCCAGCGGGTTAATCCCAACGGTAGGGGCAACCATCACGGCCAGCATCGCCGGGTACAGACCCGCACAGCCGTTCTGACCAATGGTGGCACCAAAGGAGGCAGAGAAGCTGGCGATGGATTCAGGCACGCCCAGACGACGGGTTTGCGCTTCCACGTTCAGCGGAATAGACGCGGCGCTGGAACGGCTGGTGAAGGCAAAGGTCAGCACCGGCCAGACCTTACGGAAGTATTTCAGCGGGCTGACGCCGTTCACGCCCAGCAGGATGCCGTGCACCACGAACATAATGCCCAGGCCCAGATAAGAGGCGACAACGAAGCTGCCCAGCTTAATGATGTCCTGCAGGTTAGAACCGGCAACCACTTTGGTCATCAGCGCCAGCACGCCGTAAGGAGTGAGCTGCATGACCAGACGGACCAGCTTCATCACCCAGCTTTGCAGGGTGTCAATTGCGGTCAGCACGCGTTCGCCTTTTGGCGCATCGTCTTTCAGAAGCTTCAGCGCCGCTACGCCCAGGAACGCGGCGAAAATAACCACGCTGATGATCGAGGTTGGGCTCGCACCGGTCAGGTCAGCAAACGGGTTCTTCGGAATGAAGGAGAGCACCATCTGCGGCACGGTCAGGTCAGCCACTTTCCCAACGTAGTTGGTCTGAATCGCGGTCAGACGCGCCGTTTCAGCGGTACCCTGAACCAGACCTTCTGCGGTCAGGCCAAACAGGTTGGTGACCAGCACACCCACCAGCGCGGCAATCAGCGTGGTGAACAGCAGCGTACCAATGGTCAGGAAGCTGATTTTTCCCAGTTGAGTCGCGTTATGCAGGCGAGCAACGGCGCTCAGAATAGAGGCGAACACCAGCGGCATAACGATCATCTGCAGCAGCTGAACATAGCCGTTACCGACGATGTTGAACCACTGAATGGAATCTTTCAGAACTGGATTATCGGAGCCATAAATTGCCTGTAATGCCAGACCAAATACGACACCCATGGCCAGACCAACCAGCACCTTTTTCGCCAGGCTCCACTGTTTGTGGCGCGCCTGCGCGAGAAGCAATAGCAATACAGCGAACACAACGACGTTCGCGATGAGTGGAAAATTCATCCCCGTTCTCCTGATTTATTATTGGGTCGGTTTTTACCGATCCTGTTGGCGGAAGGTTAGCAGAAGTGTGATGTAGCGCTTATATCCAAATGGAATGGTTTATGACAAATGGGATAATTTTGTCGGTTTACTGTTCAATCTGGTGATGAATAAAGCGATTGAACTGAAATTGCAGCGAATTAATCATCTGGGATGACCAGCGAACTGCACTATTTTCGGGCAAGGTTTGCGGCATCCAGACGGCGTAAGCAAACAGCGCCATGCACAAGACGCGCTCCAGCTGGTTCCCTTTCTGCGGTGCGAGGATGGGAAAACGGAAGCGCCAGCGGCAGGGCCACAGCAGCGGTACGCCCGCGGGTGTCAGCATATCGGCCAGAATATGGCTTAAATATCCCAGCACCATCCCCTGGATGGCATCGGCGGGGACTATCCAGCTTTCGGGCACTTTTAAATAGAACAACGTCAGCAGGCCAAACACGGCCAGCAGGCTGTGCGTAAACCCCCGGTGGCCGAACGCGCGGGCGATGGGTTTCGACACCCACTTCAGGCGCTGTCCGAGGAAAGATTTGGGATGGTCAATGTCGGGCAGCAGACAGGTCAATACGGCGGAAGGGACAATATGCCACCAGTCCCCCTGTGCCAGCACGGGGGTGAGTTCAGCGTTTTTGGCAAATACCGCGCACGCAATAGAAAAAAGCAGGTGGCCTTCCGCCGTCATGATAAAACCCACAAAACTGTCAATTCATACAGTATAGGGTTTTTATACAGTAGGCGGAAGAGGTGACGGTGTAACTGTTTGTCACAAACCAGAGAAGGGCGTTAACCGCCCTGCAGGTGATGCGCCGTCAGTTCTGCCAGTGAATTAAGCTTCACATCGGCAAGGGCAAACCGGGGGTCGTGACGGCCTTCTTCTGCGGGCACCACAATGGAGCGCATCCGTGCAGCCTTCGACGCCACCATACCGTTAACGGAATCTTCCAGCGCAACGCAGTTGAGGGGATCCAGGCCGAGCTTAGCGGCGCAGTCCAGATAGACCTGCGGGTGCGGCTTGCTGTAAGGCAATTTTTCAGCGGACGCCAGCGCGTCGAAACTGTCGCGCAGTTCAAACATCGTCAGCACTTTTTCCAGCATGTGCAGCGGTGAAGCCGAGGCCAGTCCGACCTTCAGCCCCTGGGCTTTACACAGCGCGACGGCCTCACGTACGCCGGGCAGCAGCGGCCGGTTCTCTTCCACCAGAGAAATGGCGCGGCTGATAATGCGTGCGGTCACCTCATCGCGATTGGGACCTACCCAAGGCTGTTGGGCAGACCACAGGTCAACCACCATATCGATGCGCAGGCCCAGGGTATCGGGAAGTTCATTACGGCGGCTGATATCCACGCCGAGGCTGGCCATAACGTCCAGTTCGGCGCGATCCCACAGCGGTTCGGAATCGATCAGTAATCCATCCATGTCAAAAATTGCGGCAAGAATTTGGCGCGGTGTCGACATCACAACGTCTCCTTATCCAGGGTGTTCGACAGACGATACGTGCTAAGCACAATCTGCAATTTAGCATATTGCTTTTAAAGAGCGGGCGAAATTGATGGTCAGCAGGTAGACTTAGGCACAAATAACGCGTCTTTATGAAGAGGAACTGATGACGTATCAACAAGCTGGACGCATTGCGGTCTTAAAACGTATTGCTGGCTGGGTGATTTTTATTCCTGCCGTCATTTCTACGCTGATTTCTGTACTCAAATTTATGTACGATCACAGCGAAAAACAGCCGGGTATCAATGCGGTAATGCTTGATTTCGCTCATGTCATGATTGAGATGATGCGTTTTAATACGCCATTTTTGAATGTCTTCTGGTTTAACTCACCCACTCCGGATTTTCATCAACAGCTGAATATCGGCTTTTGGGTGATATATGCCCTGATCTTTGTCGCGCTGGCACTGCAGGCCTCTGGTGCGAGAATGAGTCGCCAGACGCGCTTTTTACGCGAAGGCGTTGAGGATCAGTTGATTCTGGAGCAGGCCAAGGGCCCGGAAGGAATGAGTCGTGAGCAGATTGAATCCCGCATCGTTGTGCCGCGTCACACCATTTTCCTGCAAATCTTCCCGCTCTATATCCTTCCCGTCATCATCATTGTGGCGGGATACTTCTTCTTCTCACTGCTCGGTTTTCTGTAAGCGATAAGGGTGGCGGCAAGGCCACCCGTTCTCTACTCAGGCGGCAAGCATACGCTCGAGTGCCCGCTGCGCGTTAACAAGGTGTTCTCCGCCAAAAAGAATGGCACGGTTCATCAGCGTATAAAGCTGATACACCGGCTGGCGGTCGAGGAAACCGGGCGGCAGGGGGGAAACAGACTGGTATCCGTCGTATATTTGCGGCGGCTGCTCAGGATGAAGCGGCAGCATGGCAAGATCGCACTCTCTGTCACCCCAGTAGCAGGCCGGGTCAAAGATGTACGGGCCGTTGGGACCCAGCGCGCAGTTATTGGACCACAAATCGCCGTGAAGCAGCGACGCCTGAGGCTGGTGGGATGCCAGACGCTGTTGAACGTGCTCGACGATGGCGTCGATATTGCCAAATTCCAGTCCTTTTTCGGCGGCCAGCTCAAGCTGCCAGCCAATGCGCTGCTCGGCAAAAAATGTCGACCAGCGACGCTGCCAGGCATTGGGCTGTGGCGTGGTGGAGAGATCGTTGTCAAAGTCGAGACCAAACTGCGGCTGGTCACTCCATTGATGCAGGCGCGCTAGCTGTTGGCCGAGGATGAACGCATTATGGGCATCCAGCGGCCGGGCGGGGAGATACTCCATCACCAGGAAGCTGTAGTCGCGGTCGCTCCCCACGGCCAGAACCTGCGGGACTGTGACCGTTTTACTGCGGGACAACAGCTCCAGCTGGTCGGCTTCGGCAGTAAATATTGGAAGCAGCTCTCGCTCATCGCATTTAACGAAAAGATCGCGCCCTGCGTAGCGTAAATGCCACGCGGCGTGGATCTCACCGCCTGGCAGTTCGTTACGCAGTTCAATTTCACCTTCACCCAGCTGCTCACGTAAAAGATGACTGATAGCCTGCCACATGTTGTCTCTCCCATGTTGTCTGCCAGATCATAAAGTTAGCGCATAACTGCGGTAAAAAAATACGAACTAACGCACACCTGAGCGGTTTAAATTCATACAGCGCACTTATTGTTCTTTTTTCCGCCAGCTTTCCCAGGTATCCACGTCAATTTCGGCAGGCTTGTCGGTCACGCTCTCCACCAGACTGGCGGCCAGCGCATGAATCTCTTCCTGGCTCAGGGCGCCGATCAGACCAAATGTCAGGGTGCCTAAATCATGAATATTGCCCTCGTCATCCGTCAGGGTGAGGAGAAAATTAGCCCGGGTGAAAGCATTGTTGAGCTCATTCAGCTCGGTTAGCGATGCTTCATGAAGGTTGATGGTCACGACGTAGCGTGTGATGTCACCACTGCTCATAATTCACCTCATTGTTATCATGAAAGTTTTCTTAGCATAGTCGATAGCTTGCGTTTGGCGACTCAGCGAGGACATTCCCCTCCGTAAAGACGAAGGGGAACAGGGGTTAATTTCGGGACAGGTAATCGACGATTTTTTGCGTATCGGCAAGCGAACAGAGACGCGTGCCCTGGTTGATGGTGGCGGCGCTACCCGCCGCCACGCCGTAGCGTGTCATTTCGAGCAGGGACGCACCCTGCGCCAGTTTTAGCGTCATCGCGCCCACCATGCTATCGCCCGCGCCAACCGTGCTCTTGCTCTTCATCGGCGGTGGGACAACCTGAACGGACGACGATTCATCGACTGCCAGCGCCCCCTGAGGGCCAAGGGAGACGACTACGCGCCGCGCTTTTCCGCTGCGCACCAGCTCCTGCGCGGCGGTGCGCACATCGTCAGGCTGCGTCAGCTCGCGGTTGACCAGCGCGCTTAACTCTTTCTGGTTGGGTTTGACCAGCTCCAGATTGCCCGGTACCAGGGCCGCCTGCAGGGCCTCGCCGCTGCTGTCGACAATGCAGCGGATGCCGCGCTGCTGCGCGGCCTGAATCAGCGCCGTCAATTTTTCCGCGCTTACGCCGGGCGGCAGGCTGCCGCTTATCACCAGCAGCGCGCCGCTCTCTATCGTCAGCACTTTCTCTTCAAGCTGACGAAACTCGTCATCGCTGAGTTTCGCGCCCGGCATGACAAAACGGTACTGCTCGCCGCTGGATCCCACGTGGACATGCAGGTTTTGCCGCGTCCAGTCTTTGGCCTCAACGGTTTCAACGGCCACCTGTTCATCGGCCAGCAGAGAGACCAGGTGTTCACCGGTGGCACCGCCTGCGGGAAAAATTGCCGTGGCTTTGCCGCCGAGATGTGTAATGGCGCGCGCCACGTTGATCCCGCCGCCGCCGGGCTCAAAGACCGGGGCGCTACAGCGCAATTTACCTTCCGGGTAAATCTGCGGCGTCAGGGTGGCGGAATCCAGGGAAGGGGAGAGCGTCAGAGTATAAATAGAAACCATCATTACCTCCTTTTAGCATGGGCTCTTATTAGCCTGGCACCATTTGTCAGGAAGGCAATGTAAATAACAGTATGATTTTAAATATGAATACTGACAAAAATTGAGGCGGGGGATATATAAAATAAAACGCTTTTTGAGATCGTTCTTATTCAAAAAATGAAATAAGAAAACATTGCTATGTTATTTGCGGCTTTTTATAATTTGTTACCTTTCTCTGGACGCCTTGTCATTGATCCTCAAGAAAGATTCCGGGACCGTGTGGTCTCTTTTTTTGTTGTACGGACTCCTTAATAAAATGAAGCTTTTAAAGACAGTGCCCGCTGCACTGATGCTGGCGGGTGGCGTGTTTGCGGCTATGAACGCGACCGCTGATGATACCGTTTTTACTGTCATGGACGATCCTTCCACCGCGAAAAAACCTTTTGAAGGTAACCTGAACGCCGGGTACCTGGCACAATCCGGTAACACGAAAAGCTCTTCTCTGACGGCGGACAGTACGCTTACCTGGTACGGCAACACCACCGCCTGGTCTCTGTGGGGTAATGCCAGCAACACTTCCGCTAATGACGAACGTTCTTCCGAGAAATATGCGGTAGGCGGACGTAGCCGTTACAACATGACCGACTATGACTACCTGTTTGGACAGGCAAGCTGGTTAACTGACCGTTACAACGGTTATCGCCAGCGCGATGTGTTCACCGCCGGTTATGGTCGCCAGTTCCTGAACGGTCCGGTACACAGCCTCCGTTTTGAATTCGGTCCTGGTGTGCGTTATGACGAGTACACCAATGGCGATACCAAAACCCAACCGCTCGGTTACGCTTCCGGTACCTATGCCTGGCAGATGACTGACAACACCAAATTTACCCAGGGTGTTTCTGTATTTGGTGCCGACGACACGACGCTGAACTCTGAGACGGCGCTGAACGTGGCTATCAACGAACACTTTGGCCTGAAAGTCGCCTACAACGTGACCTGGAACTCTTCACCACCAGAATCTGCGCCGGATCATACCGACCGCAGAACCACGGTTTCACTGGGTTATAGAATGTAATAAAAGCGGGCCGATGATAATGTCGGCCCGTTTATTGTCTGCGGTTTTTTGACGTCCCTTCTGATGACCTGTCTTCGCCCTAGCCCCAAATCATTGCCGCCCAACGGAGTAGCAGCATTGCGCCGCAGATGGCAATCAGCACCAGCACCATTTTCCAGTGTTTTACGGCAAATCGTTTAGTTGGCATAACCTAATCCTTATTGGTTGATACCCACAGTCTACCAAACAGGGCCGAAATATGCCCCTTCTCAGGTTCGATTGGGTTATGCCAGCGCAGGGTTCGGCTCAGAACCAGTGGAATCGTTCGGCGAGAATCAACAATAAACCTGTGGCGGAAAGGACATTCAATATCACAACCGTTCTGCTGGATACGTTCATGGTATGCACCTTTGGGTTTAAAGACCTGTTCAAGAGTAGCCCAGCATCTTCGAAATGCGAGCGCAGGGGAGAAGCAACCTGCAAATTCGTGCGAAAGCGCCAGCCCATCAATCTGGCCGCAGAGGGTGCAATCTCCTTTCCGTTAGTGTTAACATTACGTCGCTTGCCGTAAATCCACATTAATCTGAATTCGGCTGGTGAATGATGACGAACCAATTTGACGATTGTTGGTCAGATGGTGTCGTAATCTATTGTCAAATCACGATTATTTTCTTTGTATATGCTCTTATGTGTGGGGCATCACTGCAAATAAGGATATAAAATGCCTGTAATTACTCTTCCTGATGGCAGCCAACGCCATTTCGACCGTGCTGTTAGCCCAATGGATGTAGCCCTGGACATTGGTCCTGGTCTCGCGAAAGCGACTATCGCTGGCCGCGTTAACGGTGAGCTGGTGGATGCTTCCGATCTGATCGAAAACGATGCGACGCTTGCAATCATCACTGCGAAAGACGAAGAAGGTCTGGAGATCATTCGTCACTCCTGCGCGCACCTGTTAGGCCATGCCATCAAACAGCTGTGGCCAAACACCAAAATGGCGATCGGTCCGGTTATCGACAACGGTTTCTACTATGACGTTGACCTTGACCACACCCTGACTCAGGAAGATATCGATGCGCTCGAAAAACGCATGCATGAGCTCGCCGAAACGAACTATGACGTCATCAAGAAGAAAGTCAGCTGGCACGAAGCGCGTGAAACCTTCGTGAAGCGCGGCGAGAGCTACAAGGTCTCTATTCTTGACGAAAACATTTCGCATGATGACAAGCCTGGCTTGTACCATCACGAAGAATACGTCGACATGTGCCGTGGACCGCACGTGCCGAACATGCGCTTCTGTCATCACTTTAAGCTGATGAAGATCGCGGGCGCCTACTGGCGTGGCGACAGCAACAACAAAATGTTGCAGCGTATTTATGGTACCGCGTGGGCTGATAAAAAAGCCCTGAACGCATACTTGCTGCGCCTGGAAGAGGCGGCGAAGCGTGACCACCGTAAAATCGGTAAGCAGCTTGACCTGTACCACATGCAGGAAGAAGCGCCGGGTATGGTGTTCTGGCATAACGACGGCTGGACTATCTTCCGTGAACTGGAAACTTTCGTACGCTCTAAGCTGAAAGAGTACCAGTATCAGGAAGTGAAAGGCCCGTTCATGATGGACCGTGTGCTGTGGGAAAAAACCGGCCACTGGGACAACTACAAAGATGCGATGTTCACCACCTCGTCTGAGAACCGTGAATACTGCATCAAGCCAATGAACTGCCCGGGCCACGTTCAGATCTTCAACCAGGGTCTGAAATCCTACCGCGACCTGCCGCTGCGTATGGCGGAGTTCGGTAGCTGCCACCGTAACGAGCCATCAGGTGCGCTGCACGGTCTGATGCGTGTTCGTGGCTTTACTCAGGATGACGCGCATATCTTCTGTACTGAAGATCAGGTTCGTGACGAAGTTAACGCCTGTATTCGTATGGTCTACGATATGTACAGCACCTTTGGCTTCGAGAAGATCGTCGTCAAACTCTCAACGCGTCCGGAAAAACGTATCGGTAGCGATGAGACATGGGATCGCGCAGAAGCGGATCTCGCCGTGGCGCTGGAAGAGAACGGCATTCCGTTCGAATACCAGCTGGGCGAGGGTGCATTCTACGGTCCGAAAATTGAATTTACCCTGTATGACTGCCTCGATCGCGCATGGCAGTGCGGTACTGTACAGCTGGACTTCTCCCTGCCGCAGCGTTTAAGCGCCTCTTATGTTGGCGAAGACAACGAGCGTCAGGTACCGGTAATGATTCACCGTGCAATTCTCGGTTCTCTGGAGCGCTTCATCGGCATCCTGACCGAAGAGTTCGCAGGCTTCTTCCCAACCTGGCTTGCGCCAGTGCAGGTCGTGGTGATGAACATTACCGATTCTCAGGCAGATTACGTTAAAGAATTGACGCAGAAACTACAAAATGCGGGCATTCGCGTAAAAGCAGACTTGAGAAATGAGAAGATTGGCTTTAAAATCCGCGAGCACACTTTACGTCGTGTCCCGTATATGTTGGTCTGTGGTGATAAAGAGGTGGAAGCAGGCAAAGTTGCCGTTCGCACCCGCCGTGGTAAAGACCTGGGCAGCCTGGACGTAAGTGAAGTGATTGAGAAGCTGCAACAAGAGATTCGCAGCCGCAGTCTTCAACAACTGGAGGAATAAGGTATTAAAGGCGGAAAACGAGTTCAAACGGCACGTCCGAATCGTATCAATGGCGAGATTCGCGCCCAGGAAGTTCGCTTAACAGATCTTGAAGGTGAACCACTGGGGATTGTGAGTCTGAGAGAAGCGATCGAAAAAGCTGAAGAAGCTGGAGTAGATTTAGTTGAAATCAGCCCTAACGCCGAACCGCCAGTTTGTCGTATCATGGACTACGGCAAGTTCCTTTATGAAAAGAGTAAGTCTTCTAAGGAACAGAAGAAAAAGCAAAAAGTTATCCAGGTTAAGGAAATCAAATTCCGTCCTGGTACCGACGATGGCGATTATCAGGTAAAACTCCGCAGCCTGATTCGCTTTCTGGAAGATGGCGATAAGGCCAAGATCACACTGCGTTTCCGCGGTCGTGAGATGGCCCACCAACAGATTGGTATGGAAGTGCTTAACCGCGTCCGTGACGATCTGAGTGAACTGGCAGTAGTCGAATCCTTCCCTACGAAGATCGAAGGCCGCCAGATGATCATGGTGCTCGCTCCTAAGAAGAAACAGTAAGGCCTTCAAGCAGCAAAACCTGTGGAGCCTTCGGGTTTCATAGGTTTTGTTCGCCTATGTTTCGTTTATTTAACAATGCGAAGTGGAAGTTATTAAGATGCCAAAAATTAAGACCGTACGCGGTGCTGCTAAGCGCTTCAAAAAAACCGGTGGTGGTGGATTTAAGCGTAAGCACGCAAACCTGCGTCATATTCTGACCAAAAAATCTACTAAGCGTAAACGTCACCTGCGTCCAAAAGGCCTCGTTTCTAAAGGCGATCTGGGTCTGGTTATCGCGTGCCTGCCGTACGCATAAGCCGTTAACGTTTAATTTTTTTACTAAGAATATAGATACAGGAGAGCACATATGGCTCGCGTAAAACGTGGTGTAATTGCACGTGCACGTCACAAGAAAATTTTGAAACAAGCTAAAGGCTACTACGGTGCGCGTTCACGCGTTTACCGCGTTGCCTTCCAGGCTGTTATCAAAGCAGGTCAGTACGCTTACCGTGACCGTCGTCAGCGTAAGCGTCAGTTCCGTCAACTGTGGATTGCGCGTATCAACGCAGCAGCACGTCAGAACGGTATTTCTTACAGCAAATTCATCAACGGCCTGAAAAAAGCTTCTGTTGAAATCGACCGTAAGATCCTGGCTGACATCGCAGTATTCGACAAAGTAGCGTTCACCGCTCTGGTCGAAAAAGCGAAAGCAGCACTGGCATAAGCCAGTTGAAAGAGGGGGCTTTGCTCCCTCTTTTCATTTAACACCATCAGAAGATTGACATTTATCCGTCCAGGCTTTTCAATAAGGTCTTAACGGTTTTTACCAGACAAGGTAACGCAAGCATGAATGCTGCTATTTTCCGCTTCTTCTTTTACTTTAGCACCTGATTTCAGGAGGCTAGCGCGTGAAAGATGAAACGAAAAACAGCGCCAGATAAGCCTCCCGATGGAGGCTTTTTTTGTGCCTGAATTTGAGAGAATAACTCCACCAAATCGGTGTCTGCACCGACATAATGAGGAAAATCATGTCACATCTCGCAGAGCTGGTTGCCAGTGCAACAGCCGCCATTAATCAGGCCTCAGATGTTGCCGCGTTAGACAATGTCCGCGTCGAATATCTTGGGAAGAAAGGGCACCTGACCCTTCAGATGACAACCCTGCGTGAGCTGCCGGCAGAAGAACGCCCGGCAGCGGGTGCGGTGATTAACGAAGCCAAAGAGCAGGTACAGCAGGCGCTGAACGCGCGCAAAGCCGAGCTGGAAAGCGCGGTGCTGAATGCGCGTCTGGCCGCAGAGACGATCGACGTTTCTCTGCCGGGTCGCCGTATCGAAAACGGTGGTCTGCATCCGGTTACCCGCACCATCGATCGCATTGAAAGTTTCTTCGGTGAGCTCGGCTTTACCGTGGCGACTGGCCCGGAAATCGAAGATGATTACCATAACTTCGACGCCCTGAATATTCCTGGCCATCATCCGGCACGCGCTGACCACGACACTTTCTGGTTCGACGCTACGCGTCTGCTGCGTACTCAGACCTCCGGCGTTCAGATCCGTACCATGAAGGATCAGGAGCCGCCAATCCGCATTATCGCGCCGGGCCGCGTCTATCGTAACGACTACGATCAGACCCACACTCCAATGTTCCACCAGATGGAAGGTCTGATTGTTGATAAAAACATTAGCTTCACCAACCTGAAGGGCACGCTGCACGATTTCCTGAACAACTTCTTTGAGGAAGATCTGCAGGTTCGTTTCCGCCCGTCCTACTTCCCGTTCACCGAACCGTCTGCGGAAGTTGACGTGATGGGTAAAAACGGCAAATGGCTGGAAGTGCTGGGCTGCGGCATGGTGCATCCAAACGTGCTGCGCAACGTGGGTATCGATCCAGAAGTTTACTCCGGCTTTGCCTTCGGCATGGGCATGGAGCGTCTGACTATGCTGCGCTACGGCGTGACCGACTTACGTGCATTCTTCGAAAACGATCTGCGTTTCCTCAAACAGTTTAAATAAGGGCAGGACAGAACAATGAAATTCAGTGAACTGTGGTTACGCGAGTGGGTGAACACCACGCTGGACAGCGACGCGCTTTCTAACCAGATCACCATGGCGGGTCTGGAAGTGGACGGTGTTGAGCCGGTTTCCGGAGCCTTCAACGGCGTGGTCGTCGGCGAAGTAGTCGAATGCGGTCAGCACCCTAACGCTGACAAACTGCGCGTAACAAAAGTAAACGTGGGCGGTGACCGTCTGCTGGATATCGTCTGCGGTGCGCCAAACTGCCGTCAGGGCCTGAAGGTGGCCGTGGCGACCGTCGGTGCAGTGCTGCCGGGCGATTTCAAAATTAAAGCGGCTAAGCTGCGCGGCGAGCCGTCTGAAGGCATGCTGTGCTCCTTCTCCGAGCTGGGCATTTCCGACGACCACAACGGTATCATTGAGCTGCCGCTGGATGCGCCAATCGGCACCGATATCCGTGAATACCTGAAGCTTGATGACAACACCATTGAAATCAGCGTCACGCCAAACCGTGCCGACTGCTTAGGTATCATCGGCGTGGCGCGCGACGTGGCCGTGCTCAACCAGACAGAACTGAACGCGCCGGAAATCGCGCCGGTTGAAGCGACCATCAGTGACGTGCTGCCTATTCAGGTTGACGCTGCGGATGCTTGCCCGCGCTACCTCGGTCGCGTCGTGAAAGGCATCAACGTGAAAGCGCCAACCCCGCTGTGGATGAAAGAGAAGCTGCGCCGCTGCGGTATTCGCTCAATCGACGCAGTGGTCGACGTGACCAACTACGTTCTGCTGGAGCTGGGCCAGCCAATGCACGCGTTTGATAAAGACCGTATCGACGGCGGCATCGTTGTGCGCATGGCGAAAGAGGGCGAAACCCTGGTTCTGCTTGACGGCAGCGAAGCGAAACTGAACGCCGACACCCTGGTGATTGCTGACCACAGCAAAGCGCTGGCAATGGGCGGTATCTTCGGTGGCGAGCACTCAGGCGTCAACGACGAGACGCAAAACGTCCTGCTGGAATGCGCGTTCTTCAGCCCGCTCTCCATCACCGGTCGCGCACGCCGTCACGGCCTGCATACTGATGCCTCTCACCGCTACGAGCGCGGCGTTGACCCTGCTCTGCAGTATAAAGCGATGGAACGTGCGACCCGCCTGCTGATCGACATCTGCGGCGGTGAAGCGGGCCCGGTTATCGACGTCACCAACGAAGCGACGCTGCCGAAGCGTGCGACCATCACCCTGCGCCGCAGCAAGCTGGATCGCTTGATTGGTCACCACGTTGCCGATGCGCAGGTAACCGACATCCTGAAACGTCTGGGCTGTGAAGTAACTGAAGGGCAGGACGAGTGGAAAGCCGTTGCGCCATCATGGCGTTTCGACATGGAAATTGAAGAAGATCTGGTGGAAGAAGCGGCCCGCGTTTACGGCTACAACAACATCCCTGACGAGCCTGTCCAGGCGGGTCTGGTAATGGGCACCCACCGTGAAGCCGACCTGTCCCTGAAGCGTGTGAAAACCATGCTGAACGACAAAGGCTACCAGGAAGTGATCACCTACAGCTTTGTTGATCCAAAGCTGCAGCAGCTGATCCACCCGGGTCAGGAGGCGCTGATCCTGCCAAGCCCAATCTCCAGCGAAATGTCCGCGATGCGTCTGTCTCTGTGGACGGGCCTGCTGGGCACTGTCGTTTATAACCAGAATCGCCAGCAAAACCGCGTGCGAATTTTCGAAAGCGGTTTGCGCTTTGTACCGGATAATCAGGCAAATTTAGGCATCCGTCAGGATCTCATGCTGGCTGGTGCCATCAGCGGCAACCGCTATGAAGAGCACTGGGACCTGGCAAAAGGCACGGTTGATTTCTACGATATGAAGGGCGATCTGGAAGCGATTCTGGATCTGACCGGTAAATTATCTGAAATTGAATTCCGCGCCGAAGCCATTCCGGCCCTGCATCCGGGCCAGAGCGCAGCCATCTATTTAGACGGTAAACGCGTTGGTTTTATTGGGGTTGTTCACCCTGAGCTGGAGCGTAAGCTGGACCTGAACGGCCGTACCATCGTGTTCGAGCTGGAATGGAACCCGGTGGCTGACCGCGTTATTCCTCAGGCTCAGGACGTCTCCCGCTTCCCGGCAAACCGCCGTGATATCGCGGTTGTGGTCGCGGAAAATGTGCCTGCAGCAGATATTTTGGCCGAATGTAAGAAAGTTGGCGTAAATCAGGTAGTTGGCGTAAACTTATTTGACGTGTACCGCGGCAAGGGCGTAGCAGAAGGTTTCAAGAGCCTCGCTATTAGCCTTATCCTTCAGGATACCAGCCGTACACTCGAAGAAGAGGAGATTGCCGCTACCGTCGCCAAATGTGTAGAGGCATTAAAAGAGCGATTCCAGGCATCATTGAGGGATTGAACCTATGGCGCTTACAAAAGCTGAAATGTCAGAATATCTGTTTGATAAGCTTGGGCTTAGCAAACGGGATGCCAAAGAGCTGGTAGAGCTGTTTTTCGAAGAGATCCGTCGTGCTCTGGAAAATGGTGAGCAGGTAAAACTCTCCGGTTTTGGCAATTTTGATTTGCGAGACAAAAACCAACGTCCGGGCCGCAACCCGAAGACGGGGGAAGATATTCCCATTACAGCCCGCCGCGTGGTGACCTTCAGACCCGGCCAGAAGTTAAAAAGCCGTGTCGAAAACGCAACGCCCAAAGCAGAGTAATATGAACTAACTAAAAAGGCCGCCCACGCGGCCTTTTTTCTTTGCGCTCTCCGGCAAACCCGCCGTAAAATCAATTACATCTCACGCTACTAAAACCGTACACATGCTTGATTATGCCCATCGCCAGCACCGTTCCGATAAGCGTCGCCTGTTTTTGCTGGTGCTGTTGCTCATTGTCGCCGCAGGCGTGAGCCTCTGCGCGGGCGACAGATGGATCGGGCCTGAAAGCTGGTGGGGGCCGGACGGGCAGCTCTTCGTCTGGCAAATTCGCCTGCCGCGCACCGTCGCGGTGGTTCTGGTCGGCGCCGCGCTGGCGCTGTGCGGCACCATAATGCAGGCGTTGTTTGATAACCCTCTGGCGGAGCCCGGGCTGCTCGGCGTGTCAAACGGCGCAGGCGTAGGCCTGATTGCGGCGGTAATGCTCGGCGGAGGAGAACTCTCCGGATGGAGTATTAGCCTGAGCGCTATCCTCGGCGCGCTGCTAATCACCGCGATCCTTCTTCGTTTCGCCAGACGGCACTTATCGACCAGCCGTCTGCTGCTTGCCGGCGTGGCGCTGGGGATAATCTGCAGCGCGCTGATGACCTGGGCGGTCTACTTCTCAACATCCTTTGACTTGCGTCAGCTGATGTACTGGATGATGGGCGGCTTTGGAGGCGTTGACTGGCACCAGGGCTGGCTGATGGCGCTGCTGGTACCGGTTATCGTGTGGGCTGCCCTGCAGGCGCAGCCGCTGAATATGCTCGCGCTGGGTGAAACCTCTGCCCGTCAGCTCGGCATGCCGATTGGGTTCTGGCGTAATGTGCTGGTAATAGTCATTGGCTGGCTGGTCGGCGTCAGCGTGGCTCTGGCGGGCGCGATCGGCTTCATCGGGCTGGTTATTCCGCACATGCTGCGCCTGTGTGGCCTCACGGACCATCGGACCCTGCTTCCGGCCGCGGCGGTTGCCGGGGCCGTCACGCTGCTGGTGGCCGATATCATCGCCCGACTTGCCCTGACGGCCGCAGAGCTGCCGATTGGCGTGGTGACCGCTACGCTGGGCGCGCCGGTATTTATCTGGCTACTATTAAAAGCTGGACGTTAAATCAACAAGCCGTAAGACAACCTGAGGGAATGCTATGCAGTCAGACATCCTGAATACTGAAGTGACCACCATTGATGGCGATAACACCACGCTGGAAGGCTACAAAGGCAACGTGCTGCTTATCGTCAACGTGGCATCGAAATGTGGCCTGACGCCGCAGTACGAGCAGCTGGAAAACATTCAGAAGGCCTGGGAGAAAGACGGTTTCACCGTGCTGGGCTTCCCGTGCAACCAGTTCCTGGGGCAGGAGCCGGGCAGCGAAGAGGAGATTAAAACCTTCTGCAGCACTACCTATGGCGTGACGTTCCCGATGTTCAGCAAAATCGATGTCAACGGCGAAGACCGCCATCCGCTGTATGCGAAGCTGATCGCTGCCGCGCCGAAGGCCGTTGCGCCGGAAGGAAGCGGTTTTTATGAACGCATGGCCAGCAAAGGCCGCGCGCCGCTTTACCCGGACGATATCCTGTGGAATTTTGAAAAATTCCTGATTGGCCGCGACGGCCAGGTCGTTCAGCGTTTTTCGCCGGATATGACCCCTGAGGATCCGATCGTTATGGAATCGATCAAGCTGGCGCTGGCGAAATAATGTCGCTGCTGATGCAGCTCACGGACGTTGCCGAGCGGGGACGTCTGGAGCCGATAACCGGTACCATCAATGCGGGAGAAATCCTGCATCTTGTCGGGCCAAACGGTGCAGGGAAGAGCACGCTGCTGGCACGGATGGCAGGCATGACCGACGGAGAAGGGCAGATAACGCTGCTGGAGCATACGCTCGCCGACTGGTCGCCGGTCTCGCTGGCGCATCGGCGCAGCTACCTCGTGCAGCAGCAGGTGCCGCCCTTTGCGATGCCGGTCTGGCACTATCTGATGCTGCATTTGCACGACAAACAACAGACGGCACTGCTGACGGACGTTGCCGCGGCCCTGGGGCTGGAAGATAAACTGTCCCGGCACGCCAGCCAGCTTTCCGGCGGAGAGTGGCAGCGGGTACGTCTGGCGGCAGTCATTCTTCAGATCCACCCTGCAGGTAATCCTCACGGGCGAATGCTGCTTCTCGATGAACCCATGAGCGGTCTGGACGTGGCGCAGCAGGCGGCACTGGATACGCTGTTAAGCACCCTGAGCCGAAAAGGTATCGCCGTGGTGATGAGTAGTCATGACCTCAATCACACCCTGCGTCATGCCCACCGGGTGTGGCTGCTGTCGCAGGGAAAGATGATAGCCAGCGGCGCGCGGGATCGGGTGCTTACGCCGCCCCATCTTGCCCGCGCGTACAACATGTCGTTCCGCAGGCTGGATATTGAGGGACATAAGATGCTGATTTCTACCGGGCAGACGTAACCGTTTCTTGCCTCTTAGCACAATTGCACGCTAAATTACGAAAAGAACAAAAAAAGCAGAGGATTCGTCTGAAAATGCGATTCTGGTTTCTCCTGATGGCCGCACTTTTTCTTGCGGGATGCAGTAGCCATCGTGCGCCGCCGCCTAACCCACGGCTTTCAGATTCGATCACCGTCATTGCCAGCCTTAACGATCAGCTGAGCAACTGGCGCGGTACGCCTTATCGCTACGGCGGCATGAGCCGCGGCGGCGTGGATTGCTCCGGCTTCGTTCTGATGACGTTCCGCGACAAGTTTGATTTACAGCTTCCGCGCGAAACGCGCAAGCAGGCCGAAATTGGCACTGAAATTGATAAAGACGATCTTCTGCCCGGGGACCTGGTTTTCTTCAAAACCGGATCGGGTGAAAGCGGTCTTCATGTGGGGATATATGATACAGACAATCAGTTCATTCACGCCTCGACAAGCCGCGGCGTGATGCGCTCTTCTCTAGATAATGTTTACTGGCGTAAAAATTTCTGGCAGGCTCGACGTATATAGTCTTTGTCAGACACTTCTCTTATGACGGCATGGTATCTAATAAATCATGCCGTTTTTTCTCAAATAAGATGCTTAAAGTTAAATTTATCTAAAATTAGCGAATCCTGCATGTGTCTGTTTTATCTAAAACTGGCTATTATTCGGCAACCAGGATAAAATTATTTTAGATTCAGGGATAAATCTGAAAATAAATACGGAACTAATGAAATTAATCTTATTAAAATCAAGACAGTGGAATTGTGTCGGCAATTGCTCCAGGATGTCCTCTCTCATCTTTAATGTGGAGCGAGTGCAATGATTATTACGCTAGATAATGCTTACCAGTCTGAACTGCTGCTTCTGCCCGCTCGTAATAGCGCAGGGGAGCTTAAAGGTTTAGAGGTTCTGGTTAACTTTACTGGCGTCGGCAGCGATGTGCGGATCCCCACTGAGCTCGTTATCCCTCGGCTTTCAGCAGCTGAAGAGTTAGTGCTGTTTAACGAAAAATTGCAATTGCTTGATACCTGTAAACTGTTTTTTATTCAGCATCAGTTAATTGCATGGATCAATATTACACCTGCAATAGTTGAATTTTTATTAAGTAATGGAAACGCTGTTTCAATTCTTGAGCGTTATCCGTTTCTTGAGTTTACTGTTAATGAGAATTATCCAGGTTTAAATAACGGCAAGGACGATCTGCAGCTGGCGAGAATGGCAATCCATTTCCCGTTGGTGCTGGCAAACTTTGGCGCAGGCGCCGCCTCGCTCAAAGCGGTCTATGATGGATTATTTAAACGGGTTATCCTCGATAAAGGATTCATTCAGCAGCGCGCACCGGAGCTCTCTTTTGAGCCTTTTATGCGCGCCATCCTCTGGCAAATCACACCGCACTGCCAGTCAGTGATCGTCTCGGGCATTGACGACCACGGCCTGTTGCAACGCGTTTTATCCTTCAATTTTGGCGCCATGCAGGGCGCACTCTGGCCAGCCGTCTCTGCGGAGCACGTTACATCGCTGGTTCAGCAGCGATAACCCTTGCTTTCGCCCGTGTTTAAGTCCGGGTAAACCCTCTACACTAAAAGCAGGAGGACTTATGACCCTGTCTTTTACTGCTCACTGGCATGACGAGTTGCCTGGCTTTTACACCGCACTCAAACCAACACCGTTACAAAATTCACGCCTTATCTGGCATAACGATTTGCTGGCAGAAGAGCTGGCCATTCCGCCTGAGCTGTTTCAGCCTTCAGAAGGCGCAGGCGTCTGGGGCGGTGAAACGCTTCTCGCCGGTATGCAGCCTCTGGCCCAGGTTTATAGCGGACATCAGTTTGGCGTCTGGGCGGGGCAGCTGGGCGACGGCAGGGGGATCCTACTCGGCGAACAACGGCTTCCCAACGGGGAGACGGTTGACTGGCACCTGAAAGGCGCGGGCCTTACTCCCTATTCGCGAATGGGCGACGGGCGCGCGGTGCTGCGTTCAACGATTCGCGAGTGCCTGGCGTCCGAAGCGATGCATGCCCTGGGGATCCCCACTACCCGAGCGCTGTCGATCGTGACCAGCGATACGCCGGTAGCGCGCGAAACGGTGGAAAAAGGGGCAATGCTGATGCGTATTGCGCAAAGCCATTTGCGCTTTGGCCATTTTGAGCACTTTTACTATCGCCGCGAGCCGGAAAAGGTGCGCCAGCTGGCAGACTTTGCCATTCGTCACCACTGGGCGCATTTGCAGGACGAAGCGGACAAATACGTTCTCTGGTTCAGGGATGTGGTTGCCCGTACCGCAAGCCTGATTGCCCGCTGGCAAACGGTGGGCTTTGCCCATGGCGTCATGAATACGGACAACATGTCGATCCTCGGGCTGACCTTTGATTACGGTCCGTTTGGTTTCCTGGACGATTATCAGCCTGGCTATATCTGCAACCACTCCGACTATCAGGGACGTTACAGCTTTGATAATCAGCCAGCGGTTGGCCTCTGGAACCTTCAGCGGCTTGCGCAAACCCTGTCGCCGTTCATCGACGTAGATGCCCTCAATGATGCGCTCGACAGCTATCAGGATATATTGCTGCGAGAATACGGCTCGCTGATGCGCAACAAGCTGGGGCTGATGACGCAGGAGAGGGGCGATAACGACATCCTCAATAGCCTGTTTGCCCTCATGGCGCGCGAGGGCAGCGATTACACGCGCACCTTCCGGATGCTAGGACAGACGGAGCAGCACAGCGCCGCCTCGCCGCTGCGCGATGAGTTTATTGACAGACAGGCGTTTGACGACTGGTTTGCATCGTACCGCGCGCGGCTGCGGCAGGAACATGTGGATGACGCGACTCGCCAGACGCAGATGAACGCGACGAACCCCGCAATGGTGTTGCGCAACTGGCTGGCGCAGCGGGCGATTGAACAGGCAGAGCAGGGTGAATACGACGAGCTACACCGCCTGCATGTGGCGCTGCGCACGCCGTTTGCCGACCGGGATGATGACTACGTCAGCCGCCCGCCTGACTGGGGCAAGCGGCTGGAGGTCAGCTGCTCAAGTTAGAGATTTTGCCGGGTGGCCGCGTCGCTTTACCCGGCAAAAATTACTGCGCAACCCAGCCGCCATCCATATTCCACGCGGCGCCACGAACGTTCACGGCGCCATCGCTGCACAAAAACAGCGCCAGTTCACCCAGATGCTCCGGAGTGACAAACTCGCCCGAAGGCTGTTTCTCTGCCAGAAGCCGATCGCGAGCCTGCTCCGGCGGCACGCCCTCAGCGATACGTTTGTCGATTTGCTGTTGCACCAGCGGCGTCAGTACCCAGCCGGGGCAGATGGTGTTGGCGGTAATACCGGTGCGCGCGGTTTCCAGCGCCAGCGATTTCGTAAAGCCCACTACGCCATGCTTGGCGGCCACGTAGGCTGACTTCTCTTTTGACGCGACCAGCCCGTGAACGGAGGCGATATTAATGATGCGCCCCCAGTTTTTCTCGCGCATGGCGGGCAGCGCCAGCCGGCTGGTGTGAAACACCGACGAGAGATTAATGGCGATAATGTCGTTCCATTTCTCCACCGGAAACGCATCAACCGGCGCCACGTGCTGTATCCCGGCGTTGTTGACAAGAATGTCCACGCCGCCAAACTGCGATTCGGCGTAGCGCATCATGGCTTCAATTTGCAGCACGTCACGCAGGTCCGCATCGTGATAGCCCGGCTTTTTGCCCAGCTGCGCAATCTCTTCTCTTGCTGATTCGCTGTCGCCGAAACCGTTGAGGATCAGCTGCGCCCCGGCCTTCGCCAGCACGCGGGCGATCCCAAGTCCAATGCCGCTGGTCGAGCCCGTCACCAGCGCGTTCTTACCGTTCAGATTCATCTTTCTCTCCTTACACAATGCCGGTCAGATAGAACACGGCAATGACAAAAAGCACTGCCAGACTTTTAATGAGGGTGATAGCGAAAATGCCGCCGTAGGCCTGACGATGGCTCAGGCCGGTAATCGCCAGCAGGGTAATCACCGCGCCGTTATGGGGCAGCGTATCCATCCCGCCGCTCGCCATCGAGGCCACGCGGTGCAGCACCTCAAGAGGGATATTGGCGGCGTGGGCGGCGGCGACAAACGAGTCGGACATGGCGGCGAGGGCAATACTCATCCCGCCGGACGCCGAGCCGGTGATCCCCGCAAGCACCGTCACGCTGATGGCTTCATTCAGCAGCGGATTCGGGATAGCCGCCAGCGCTTTGGATAACACCAGGAACCCGGGCAGGGCGGCGATAACTGCGCCGAAACCGTATTCCGAGGCGGTATTCATCGCCGCCAGAATGGCACCGCTCACCGCGGTCCGGCTGCCTTCAGCCAGACGCCCCCGGATATTGCGAAAGCCAAAAATCAGCACCAGCACGATGCCGGAGATCAGCGCCGCCTCGACGGCCCAGATGGCGGTGATCTTGCCCACCTCGGTCACAATGGGTTTCGCCAGGCCTGGCAGAGTCAGCTCGTGGGTCGTGCCGTACCAGCCGGGGATCCAGCGGGTAAACATCAGGTTCAGTATGCCCACCACAAGCAGCGGGGAGATAGCAATCAGCGGGTGCGGAAGGTTAATGTTATCCGGCGTCTCGGGTTCATTTTTCAGATCCGTGCCGTAGCCCTCGTTGTTATTGAACGCCTTACGACGCTGGCGCTCCAGCCAGAGCAGGCCAAAGATGATAATAAAGAGAGAGCCGATAAGCCCCAGCCACGGCGCTGCCCAGGCGTTCGTGCCAAAGAAGCTGGTGGGGATGATATTCTGGATCTGCGGCGTGCCGGGCAGGGCGTCCATGGTAAACGAAAACGCCCCCAGCGCCACGGTGGCCGGGATCAGCCGCTTAGGGATGCTGCTCTGGCGGAACAGCTCCGCGGCAAAAGGGTAAACCGCAAACGCCACCACGAACAGCGACACGCCGCCGTAGGTTAACAGCGCGCACACCAGGACGATCACCGGAATAGCGTGGCGACGACCGAGGATCTGAATCGCGGCGGCGACGATGGAGCGTGAGAAACCGGAAAGCTCAATCAGCTTGCCGAAAACGGCCCCCAGCAGGAACACCGGGAAGTAGAGCTTAACAAAGCCGACCATCTTTTCCATAAACAGACCGGTAAACGTCGGGCCGACGGCACCCGGATCGGTCAGCAGCACGGCGCCGAGCGCCGCAATCGGCGCAAACAAAATAACGCTGTATCCGCGATAGGCCGCCAGCATCAGCAGCGCCAGCGCCGCCAGGGCAATTAACACACTCATTACGACTCCTCACTTTAATTATTATTCGGGTATCAACGAGATGCTTAACGCTCGACGGTCAGAGCAATGCCTTGCCCGCCGCCCACGCACAGGGTGACGAGCCCTTTTTTGACGTCACGGCGCTGCATTTCGTACAGCAGCGTCACGAGGATGCGGCAGCCGGAGGCGCCAATCGGATGACCCAGGGCGATGGCGCCGCCGTTAACGTTCACCCTACGCTCATCCCAGCCGAGCTGCTTGCCCACCGCCAGCGCCTGGGCGGCAAAGGCTTCATTGGCTTCAATGAGGTCCACGTCATCGAGCGTCCAGCCCGCCCGCGCCAGCGCCGTCCGGCAGGCGCTGACCGGTCCGATGCCCATCACCGACGGGTCAACGCCCGTCACGGCGTAGCTCACGATGCGACCGAGGATCGGCAAACCGCTCTCCCGCGCCTTTTCGCCGCTCATCAGCAGCACCGCGGCGGCACCGTCGTTGAGCGTTGACGCATTTCCGGCCGTGACCGTGCCTTCCGCCTGCAGAAAGGCGGGGCGCAGCTGCGCCAGCTGCTCAGCGGTGGTGCCAGGCCGGGGCTGTTCGTCACGGCTGACGATAAGCGGCGGTTTTTTGCCCTGTTTTACCGTCACCGGCGCTATCTCGGCGTCAAACCGACCCGCTTCGATGGCAAAGGCCGCTTTGTGCTGCGACCGGGCGGCGAAGGCGTCCTGCTGCTCGCGGGAAATGGCATTCTCCCGTGCGACGTTTTCAGCGGTGATCCCCATGTGGTAATCGTGGAACGCGTCCCACAGGCCGTCGGTAATCATGCTGTCCTGAAGGCCCGTATGGCCAAAACGCAGCCCTGAACGCGCGCCGTCCAGCAGATAGGGGGCGTTGCTCATGCTCTCCTGACCGCCAGCGATAGCCACGTCCGCGTCGCCGCAGCGGATCGCCTGCGCGGCGAGCTGCACCGCTTTTAGGCCCGCGCCGCACACCAGATTGACCGTTGTCGCCGGCGTGCTGACGGGTAATCCGGCGTTGATGGCCGTCTGACGCGCCGGGTTTTGCCCGCATCCCGCCGTCAGCACCTGTCCGAAAATCACCTCATCGACCGCTTCAGCAGGAAGACCGCTTTTTTCAAGCAGACGACGTACCGCGACGGCACCCAGATCAGCCGCAGAGAGGGGGGCGAGCGATCCGCGAAAACTGCCAATGGGGGTTCGCGTTGCCCCGACAATCATGACCTCTTTCATCGTGAGTCCTCAGTTGAAGCGCATCTCGCGAACGTCGTCCGCCACAATCATTTTCCCGGCCGTCTTAGCCGCAATTTCGTCGATGCTGACGCCGGGGGCGTATTCCCGCAGGATGAACGCGCCGTCCTCGATCTCCAGTAGTGCGAGGTCGGTTAAGACCCGACGGATACAGCCCGCGCCCGTGAGCGGCAGCGTGCAGCGCGGCAGCAGCTTTGATTCACCGCTTTTAGACGCGTGGGTCATCACCACAATGATGTTCCGCGCCCCGGCGACGAGATCCATCGCGCCGCCCATGCCCTTCACCATCTTTCCGGGGATCATCCACGAGGCGATATTGCCCTCGACGTCCACTTCAAACGCGCCCAGCACGGTCAGATCCACATGACCGCCGCGGATCATGGCAAACGACTGGGCCGAGTCGAAAATGGCCGCGCCGGTGCGCGCGGTTACGGTCTGTTTACCGGCGTTGATCATGTCGGCGTCAAGGCTCCGCTCGTCAGGAAAAGCCCCCATCCCCAGCAGCCCGTTTTCGGACTGAAGCATCACGTCCATCCCGTCCGGAATGTAGTTCGCCACCAGAGTAGGGATGCCGATCCCCAGGTTGACGTAATACCCGTCGCGCAGCTCGCGGGCGACGCGCATGGCCATCTGTTCACGGGTTAACATCGTCAGACTCCTTCCGCGCGCAGGGTGCGCTGTTCAATGCGTTTTTCAAACTGGCCGACAATCAGCCTGTCGACGTAAATTCCCGGGGTATGAATGGCCGACGGGGGCAGCTCACCCGGGGGAACTATCTCTTCCACCTCGACGACCGTTATCCGGCCCGCCGTTGCCATCAGCGGATTGAAATTTTGCGCGGTATGGCGATAGACAACGTTGCCGTACCAGTCCGCTTTCCAACCCTTAATGAGCGCGAAATCACCGGTAATCGCCTCCTCGAGGATGTAGTGCTTTCCCGCAAACTGGCGCACGTCTTTGCCGACAGCCACGGGCGTGCCGTAGCCGGTGGCCGTGTAAAATGCCGGAATGCCCGCGCCGCCCGCGCGCACCTTTTCCGCCAGCGTGCCCTGCGGCGTGAGTTCAATCTCCAGTTCGCCGCTCAGCACCTGCCGCTCGAACAGGGCGTTCTCGCCGACGTAAGAGGCCACCACTTTGCGAACCTGCCGCGTTTCGAGCAGTATCCCGAGACCGAAACCGTCCACGCCGCAGTTGTTTGATACCACCGTCAGATCTTTCACCCGACGGCGTCTGACCTCTGCAATCAGGTTCTCCGGAATCCCGCACAGGCCGAAGCCGCCCGCCAGCAAGGTCATTCCGTCCGTCAGCCCGTCCAGCGCCTGCGCATAGCTGCCGACACGCTTATCCAGTCCTGCCATAGTCATCCCTCCCGTTAACCGTGCCGGTATCATTAGGGGCGGCGACTCATTTGTTAATTTTGAATTTGTGACCCACTCATTTGGTTTTCTTATTAATTTCCTGTTAACTAATTCTTTTCAATTGGTTAACAGGATGAAAAATGAGAATGAGTGTCAAACAGTTACGCGCGTTTTTAGCGGTAGCTCACACTCTCAATTTCGCGCACGCCAGCGAACGCTTAAATCTTTCCCAGCCGGCCCTGAGCCTGACGATTAAAGCGCTGGAGGATGCGCTCGGCGGGCCGCTGCTGCAGCGGAGCACGCGCAAGGTCGCGCTGACGCAGGAGGGAGAGACGTTTTTGCCGATGGCGCGCCAGCTGCTTGCCGACTGGGATAACGTCGAAGAGGCGATGCACCAGTGCTTTACCCTGCAGCGCGGTAAAATCTCGGTCGCGGCCATGCCGTCGTTTGCCGCGAATGTCCTGCCCGAGGTGCTAAAAGCGTTTCGCGATCGTCATGCCGGGATCAACGTCACCGTGCATGATGTCATTAACGAGCAGGTGATAGAGATGGTGCGGGAAGGGCGGGTCGAGATGGGCATCGCCTTTGAGCCCGCGCCAACGCACAACCTGCTGTTTACTCCGCTGGGCCTCGACAGGTTTGTTGCCATTGTGCCGAAAGATTCCTCGCTGGCAGGCAAGAAGCGCCTGTCATGGGAAGATCTGCTGACGCTGGATTTCATCACCCTGCAGCGCCCGTCGGCGGTACGTCTGATGATGGAGGAGGAGTTAGCGCGAAGCGGCAGAAAGCTGGACGTGGCGCTGGAGAGTCATCAGCTGGTGACGGTCGGGCGAATGGTCGCGAGCGGGCTGGGCGGCAGTGCCGTCCCGGCGCTCTGCGAGGCGCAGATGACGGCGCTGGGCGCGGTCTGTATCCCGCTGGATAACCCGCCTATTGAAAAGTGCATCGGGGCGATCCATCCAGGGCATACGCAGCTCTCTAAGGCGGCGCATGCCCTGCTGGAAACGCTGAAGGATTTTTACCAGCCCAATCAGGGGGCAAGAAACACCTGCGGCGCGGCGTGAGCCGGATGCCTGCCGACGATAACCTGCGCGCCGTACCAGCGTGCCAGCGCGTCGGCCTGCAAAACGGCTTCCGGTGCTCCCTGGGACACGATTCTGCCGCCATGCAGCAGCAGGATGCGGTCCGCCCATAGCGCCGCCAGATTAAGGTCGTGCAGCACCGCGCACACGTGCAGATGACCCCGACGGGTCAGGGATTTCAGCAGGCGCAGCAGATGTTGCTGGTGGTAGAGATCCAGCGCAGACGTCGGTTCATCAAGGAACAGCCAGCCGCGCGGCGCGCCTTCGCACCAGAGCTGAGCCAGCGCGCGGGCGAGCTGAACGCGCTGCTGCTCGCCGCCGGAGAGCGCGGCAAACTGCCTGCCCGCCAGCGGTAAACAGCCGGTGACGTCCATGACCTCCTCAATAACCGACGCTTCGGGCGTGCGGGTCCAGGGCGCTCGCCCCATACCGACGACCGCCTCAACCGGCCAGTCAAATCCGAGCTGCGTGTTCTGGCGCATTACCGCCCGGTAGCGGGAGAGCCTGTGCGGCTGCCAGACCGCAAGCGGTGTGCTCGCCAGGCTGCACCGTCCGCCCGTAGGTTTAAGGTAGCCGGTCAGCAGCCGCAACAGCGTTGATTTCCCGGCGCCGTTGGGGCCAATCAGCGCCACCAGCTCGCCCTGAGATAAGGTCAGCGACACGTCGTTAATCAGCGTGCGTTGCCCGGCGCGAAAAACAAGGTTTTCAGCACAATAGCGTTCAGCCATGCGCACCTCCGCGACGAAAGATAAGCCACAGAAACCACGGCGCGCCGAGAAGGCTGGTCAGTAAGCCGACCGGCATTTCCGCCGGGGCGACCAGGCTGCGCGCCAGCGTATCGGCAACCAGCAGGAGCAACGCGCCGGCCAGCACCGAGCCGGGGAGCACGGCCCGGTGGTCGGCTCCCAGCCACATGCGCACCAGGTGCGGCACCACCAGGCCGACAAAGCCGATCACGCCGCTGACCGCAACGGCGGCGGCCACCAGCAGGGCGCTGCACAACAGCAGGATCCGCTGCACGGCGGCAACCTCCACGCCGAGGTAATGTGCCTCTTCGTCGCCCAGCTGGAGAAGGTTGAGGGCGCCTGCCAGACGCCAGATCGCGAGCGCGGTGGGAACCATCAGCGACGCGACGGCCAGCAGCGTTGACCACTGCGCCTGGCCGAGGCTGCCCATTCCCCAGAGCGAAAGCTGGCGAAGCTGGGCATCATTGCTGAGCCATGACAGCACCCCGACGGCCGCGCCGCACAGGGCGTTGATGGCAATTCCCACCAGCAGCAGGCGCGACAGGGAAGCGTCACGCTGTCGGCTGAGCAGGAAAATCACGAAGGTGGCGGCCAGCGCGCCGAGAAACGCCGCCAGCATCGGGGCATACAGCATCACCAGTGCAGGCAGCGAGAGCGGAAGAACCACCCACAGCGCAACGGCGAGCGCCGCGCCGCTGCTGATGCCGAGTAGTCCCGGATCCGCCAGCGGATTTCGAAACAGCCCCTGCATCACGCAGCCCGCCAGCGCCAGTGAACCGCCGATAGCCAGCGCCAGCAGCACGCGAGGCAGGCGGATCGTCAGCCAGATTTGACGCAGCGCCTCGTCGGTGCCGTTCCACAGCAGGCTGATCGGCAGGCGTAATGCCCCAACCCCGGTCGCTGCGAGCGTCATGATGGTCAGGATCGCGGTCAGCATCCATAACGATAAGGCGATCCGCCGGGACATCAGGGCAGCAGCTCCGCTTTGGCACGCAGCTGCTGGATGGCTTCCGGCGTTCGCACGCTGAAGCCCAGCAGCGCCATATCGTCAATCGCCAGCACCTGCTTGTTCCGTCCCGCCGGGGTTTGCGCCAGGCCGGGCAGCGTCCACAGATTTGCTTCACCGCCCAGGGCGTTGAGACCGTCCTGAGAAATCACCACCAGATCGGGTCGGCTGGCGATCGTGCCTTCCTGAGACAGCGGCTGATAGCGGGTAAACCCCTGCATCGCGTTCTGCAGCCCCGCCGCACGAATGGCAGCATCCGCGCCGGTCTGTTGTCCGGCGGCCATGGCGGTCATCCCGCCGTGGTTGAGAATAAACAGCACCCGCTTATTGAGCGGCGACGCGGGAAGCGCCGACAGCGCCTGGCGCAGGGTGCTGCGCAGGACCTCCCCCTCGGCCTCGCGGTGCGTCGCTTCAGCGACGATCCGCACCTTTTCGTCAATGACGTTCAGGTCGTTACCGGCAGGAACAGCGATCACCCTGACGTGGCTTTGCTCAACCTGCTTTAGCGCCAGAGACGGCTGCGCCTGAGCGCTGGCCAGCACCAGCGTGGGGCGCATGGACAAGATCCCTTCCGCATTGAGCTGGCGCAGATAGCCCACGTCAGGCAGTGAATTCGCCGCCTGCGGCCACTGGCTGGTGCTGTCGCGGGCCACCAGCGAGGACGCCGCGCCGAGAGCGTAGACAATCTCGGTGACGTCGCCGCCGAGGGTAACAATTTTCTCCTGCGGCGCAGCAAGCGCCAGCAGGGGCAGGGCGCTGAGCAGGGCAAGCCACCGTTTCATGCGGCCAGCCCTTTCGCCGTTAAGGCGTCAATCTGGCTGCGCCACTGGCTCTGCTCCGGTTCGCCTTCCGTACGCTGGCCGTACAGCTGGGCGATTTGCGTTCCATCGGCGGCAAACAGCTCCAGGCTGGTGACATGCCCGTCAGCCGTCGGCTTGCGCGTGATCCACGTTTCCGCAATGGATCCTTCAAGCAGATGCAGGGTAAAGGTTGGGTTAAAGACGTTCAGCCAGCCTTTCATCGGCACCAGCTTTTCCACCGCGCCGGTGAAGATCTGCACGCAGCCGCGGTTGCCGACGAAGACCATGATTTCGTTACCGTCCCGACGCGCCGTCTCCAGGAGCTGCGCCAGCGCGGTGTTTTCTACCCGGCAGGCCAGATCGTCACCCACCAGGCGAAACGCCTGCTGGCGGCTGAGGTTATGGCGCTTGAGCAGGCTGAAGAACTGATGAACGTCGGTCATGGCGCGCCACTCGCTATCCACGAGAGCAGCATTTGCGTTTTCTGCATGAGCCGGGGCATCGGCCATCTTCAACGCCAGCGGAGGATTCTCGGCAAAGATAAAGCGGGTCAGCACGTCGCCCCAGGCGGAAACGTCGGTGTTATCCGTGGCATAGACCTTCAGCAGGGCATCGCCCTGGTGGTCGAAGAACTGAATGCTCTGCCGCTCGCCGCGGGCGGTGGCTTCACTGATGTGAAACGCGCTCGCCCACTGGTTGAGGAACAGGCGCAGATCCAGCGCGCGCGGGTTCAGCACCAGCTCGGCGTGGCCGTTCAGGTGCTGGTTGGTAAATCTCCCGACCTGCTCGTGTACGGCGTATTCGTTGCGGCAGATACATTTGGTTTCGCCCACCGCCTCCAGCGCGCCCAGGATCTCGCGGATTTCACCGCGCAGTCGCCAGGCGTCGTGACCTACGCGGGCAAAGGTCAGCTCTGCTTCACTGATGTTCATTAACCCCGCGACGTCGCGCGCGTACTTACCCGGATTGGCTTCTTTTAGCTCAAGCCAGCGCGTGTAGTGATTCATTGTCTCTTCCTTCTGAATAGTTGCCCCGAAGGGAATTACCACTGATAGCTTACGAAAATCTTGCCGTTACGACCGTCCTGCGGAATGCCCTGAGGTGACCAGTACGCTTTGTCAAAGGCGTTGCCCAGCACCAGCGTGGTGGTCACGCCTTTGAGCCGCTCCTGGCCTTTGTAGCTCACGTAGAAATCGTTGACCGCATAGCCCGGCTGCTTGCTGTAGCTACTGCTGATATGCGTTGAGCGATCGACAAAAGTACCGATCCAGCCGACGGAGAACCCGCTTTGCGCCACCGGGATATCCAGCTTGCTGGTGACGGTGTCCGGGTTAATGCTGGAGATGTACTCGCCCGTATCGGTGTCTTTCCCGCGCGTGCGGTTGTAGGCCAGATCGAGGCTGAAGAGATCGGCCGAATATTTTGCCATCATATCCCAACCCCAGATTTTGGCATTCGGGACGTTGTACGACATGGTGGTCGCGGCGGCAAAATCGACGGTGGTGGAGATATAGTCTTTGGCTTTGGTGTCGAAATAGCTGGCTTTAAACTCCAGCGCATCGTTGGCAAGCATCAGATCGTCAAAGCGCAGGCCAAAACCAAACTCCTGCGTTTCGTTGGTTTCCGGGCGCAGGTTCGGGTTTGGCACCCAGTAGTTGGTATAGAAGCGGCCAATGGAGAAGTGTTTGGCGTCGTTATACATCTCACCCATGGTCGGCGCGCGGAAGGCCTGCGCGTAAGAGCCAAACAGCATCAGCCAGTCGGTTGGGCTGACGGTTAATCCGGCGCGGGAGGACCACTTATCGGCATCCACATCGTTGTAGCCGTCGCTGCTGCCGCGGTAGTTGTCATAGCGCGTGCCGCCCAGCAGGGTAACAGGCAGATCGCGCAGGGTGATCTCATCCTGCAGCCAGCCGGAGCTGAAGTCGATTTTCGCGTCCGGGAAGCCGGTGGTTGCCCCGCCCGGATGCTGCTCCTGACGATAGTACTCCCCGCCGTAGGTCAGAAGGTGTGCTGCAAAGGTGTCGCTGAACAGACGGGTGCGGTTTTCCACCTTGCCGCCTTTGGTCGTCTGCTTGCGAAACTCACCGCTGCCGTCGACGTTCTGGGCATTAATGCGCGCTTCGGACCAGTAGACCTTCGCGTCGGCGTCCAGCCAGTCGTACCCTTCCGGTGCAATGTGATAGCCAACCTGCGCATCGCGCTGGATGGTGGAGCGGTCGGTCATCGGGTTACTGCTGTCCGCCCCGGTGGTTTGCGGATTTTTTGGCTCCTGGGCGGCGTTGTTGTAGTAGCGCAGGGAGCCGCTCAGGGTCTGGGCCGGGTCGATTTTCCAGCTGCCTTTTGCCAGCATGTTGTTGATGGATTCGTCGTTAGGCGCGGTAGCACCGTCGCTCTGGCGGATGTCACCGCGATCACGGCTGGACCAGGAGACCAGACCGCCCAGCGTGTCGGTGCGGCCATAGGCGCTGGCCCCCATGCCAAGACTGCGATCGCCTGTCGCCCCCGTACCAAACACGCGATAGCCGCTGTTTTTACCCGGCTCCAGCAGATCTGTTGCATCGACGGTGTCATAGGAAATCACGCCGCCCAGCGCGCCGCTGCCATACAGCAGGGCCGACGGACCGCGGACCACCTCGATACGTCTGATTAGCGCGGGATCGAGGAAGGTGCTGTTCAGGTGGCCGGTATCAGTCCCCTGGCGCACGCCGTCAACCAGCACCAGCACGCCGCGGCGGTCATAGCCGCGCAGGTTCACGTCCTGCCCGTTGGTGCGCCCGGTACCGTCCAGCGTCAGACCGGGGACGTTACGCAGCAGATCGGCCGCCGAGCTGGCGGTCTGTTTCTCCGGCGCGCTGGCGTCAATTACGCTTACCATCATGGGCGCTTCAAAGGCGCTGCGGGCGTTGCCCGTGGCGGTGACGGTAATGTCGTCTGTGGCGGCGAACGCGATGCCCGGCAGGGCGCTAACAATCGCCAGCGCCAGAAGTGACGGACGTAAAGATGCGGAAGGCAGGTGTGGCATAGCAACTCTCCATAAGAAGTGAAAAGCGCTGGCTGCCTGGGTATCACCTGGGTGGCTGGCGTATTTTTAGGTGTTGTTTATTTTGTGAGGATCAGTTTTCCGGCATGGGTCTGGCGCAGAAGATAGCGCTGTCCGTCATGCTCGATAATGACCCGTCCCTCATCGCCGAGGAGGGTTTTGCTGTCAATGCGACGCTCGGTAGGGGCTGGTGCTGTGTCTGTTTTTGCTGGCGTTGCCGCGCTGTTATCCGTACGTGACATAATGTTTATAAATAACAATCAATGTAACAATGATAATCATTATCAATAAACTGCAAATTCACGGCAAGCGTTTTTGTGAAAAAAGGGGGGAAAGGATCAATATTGTGCAATGAAAAGCCCGGTGGCGGCTTCGCCTTACCGGGCCTACAACGGCAAGAACCGTGGCCGGGTAAGCGCAGCGCCACCCGGCAGGATGTTAAAAGCGTGTGTCCACGGCTGCTGCGAGTTTCTCCAGCAGCAACTCGCTGTCTTCCCAGCTCAGGCACGGGTCGGTGATCGACTGGCCGTAAGCCATCTGCTGCCCGGCAACGATTTTCTGCGTGCCTTCTTTGATAAAGCTCTCAGCCATAATCCCTGCAACGGCGGTCGAGCCGCTGCGGATTTGCTGGCAGATCTCATCGCAGACGTCCAGCTGGCGGCGATGCTGCTTCTGGCAGTTGCCGTGGCTGAAATCCACCACCAGATGTTCCGGCAGGTCGAACTCGGCCAGCGTTTCGCAGGCCGCCGCAATATCTTGGGCATGGTAATTGGGTTTCTTCCCGCCGCGCATAATGATATGCCCGTAAGGGTTACCGCTGGTCTGGTAGATGGTCATATGACCGCTCTTATCCGGCGACAGGAACATGTGGCTGGCACGGGCAGCGCGGATGGCATCAACCGCGATACGAGTGTTGCCATCGGTCCCGTTTTTAAAGCCGACCGGACAGGAGAGGGCGGAGGCCATCTCACGGTGGATCTGGCTTTCGGTGGTGCGCGCGCCAATCGCGCCCCAGCTGATCAGATCGGCGATAAACTGCCCGGTCACCATATCGAGAAACTCGGTCGCCGTCGGAACGCCCAGCTCGTTGACCTGTAAAAGCAGCTTGCGCGCCAGCTCGATACCGTGATTCACGCGATAGCTGCCGTTGAGGTCAGGGTCGGAAATCAGGCCTTTCCAGCCCACCACGGTGCGCGGTTTTTCAAAGTAGGTGCGCATCACGATCTCAAGGCGATGCTGGTACTTATCCCGCAGTCCCTGAAGTCGTTTTGCATAATCCATCGCGGCATCCAGATCGTGGATGGAGCAAGGCCCAATCACCACCAGAAGACGTTTGTCTTCACCGTTCAGGATTTTTTCAATGCGGCGGCGGGAGGCCGTCACATGTTCCGCGACGGCGGCGGAAACGGGATGCCGCTGTGCCAGTTCAGCCGGCGTGACCAGGCTGTCAATACGCGCAGTGCGGAGTTCATCGGTTTTATTCATGGAATGTCTCAGAAAATTTTTGCTTCATCGGCAGACTACCGGGAAGTGATGGGCATCACCTTAAACCAATCCCTGCTGATTTCAAGTTCGGGGCGACACCGCCCCGTGGTTGCAGATGATGATACCTGAATCTGAGTTAATGTACTAGCATATTAGTACATGCGGCGATTAAGCCCCATGATGTCGAGAATTTTGGTGGCAATTTCTTCAACCGAATAGTTGGTGCTGTTCAGCCACGGGATCTGGTTTTTGCGGTACAGCGCTTCCACTTCCGAGACCTCCATCCGGCACTGGCGCATGGAGGCGTAGCGGCTGTTCTCGCGGCGCTCCTCGCGGATGGCCGCAAGACGTTCCGGGTTGATCGTCAGGCCGAACAGCTTGTGCTGCAGCGGCTTAAGGGCGGCGGGCAGCACCAGGTTATCCATGTCGTCGGCGATAAACGGGTAGTTTGCGGCGCGAATGCCAAACTGCATCGCCAGATAAAGGCTGGTCGGGGTTTTGCCGCAGCGCGACACGCCAAGGAGGATCACCTGCGCCTGGTCGAGATTGCGCAGCGAAATACCGTCGTCGTGGGCCAGGGTGTAGTCGATAGCGGCGATACGCGCGTCGTACTTGGTCAGGTTGCCGGGGTTCAGCCCGTGGGTACGGTGGGCGATAGGTGTTGGGTCGAGCTTAAGTTCGCTCTGCAGCGGAGCCACCAGCGCCTGTACGATATCCTGGCAGAAGCCTTCACTTTGCAGAATGATGGAGCGAATCTCGGGGATCACGATAGAGTAGAACACCAGCGGGCGGACGCCGGTCTGCTGGTAGATGGCGTCAATCTGGTCCTTCACCGCTTTAGCGCGGCTCTCGTTTTCGACAAACGGCAGCGTGATGCTGTTAATCGAGACGGGAAACTGCGACATCACCGCGTGGCCCAGCACCTCGGCGGTGATCGCCGTACCATCAGAAATATAAAAAACGTGGCGATCGACAGCACTATCCATTTTACTCACCCTGAATATCAGACCTAATTGTCTGAAAGCATAAATTAAAAAAGTAAATTACACAGCAAAGAACTTATCCTAATTATGAATGAAACGCTGTTTTTGATTTTCCTGAAAAGTGGATTTCATTTTTCAAATAGCGACTTTATTTTTGGGGTTTCTGGCTGAATATAGAGGAATCATCGGGTTAATCGTTGATGGGAAAGTATCCGAAAAGTTGAAATTTTAAATTGCTTACACGATTCACCGTTTTTTTAGCGGAAATAAATATGCCAGTATAAAAACGTAGTCAGGTGTTACTTACTCCGATCAAATATCACAAAAGGATTGTTTCGATGTCCAACAATGGCTCGTCACCGCTGGTGCTTTGGTATAACCAACTCGGCATGAATGATGTAGACAGAGTTGGGGGCAAAAATGCCTCCCTGGGTGAAATGATTACAAATCTGTCAGGTATGGGTGTCTCCGTACCGAACGGGTTTGCCACCACCGCCGATGCCTTTAACCTGTTTTTAGACCAGAGCGGTGTTAACCAGCGCATTTACGACCTGCTGGATAAAACGGATATTGATGACGTTACCGAGCTTGCCAAAGCCGGGGCGCAGATCCGCCAGTGGATCATCGACACACCTTTCCAGCCGGAACTGGAAAAAGCCATTCACGACGCGTACAACCAGCTCTCTGCTGACGATGCGCAGGCCTCCTTTGCCGTACGTTCCTCTGCGACCGCAGAAGATATGCCGGACGCCTCGTTTGCCGGACAGCAGGAAACCTTCCTGAACGTCCAGGGTTACGATGCGGTGCTGGTGGCGGTGAAGCACGTGTTTGCTTCCCTGTTCAACGACCGCGCCATCTCCTATCGCGTGCACCAGGGCTACGACCATCGCGGCGTGGCGCTCTCCGCTGGCGTGCAGCGCATGGTGCGCTCGGACGTGGGCTCATCCGGCGTGATGTTCTCCATTGATACCGAATCCGGCTTCGACCAGGTGGTGTTTATCACCTCCGCGTGGGGTCTGGGTGAGATGGTGGTGCAGGGTGCGGTAAACCCTGACGAATTCTATGTCCACAAGCCAACGCTGGCCGCTGGCCGTCCGGCGGTGGTGCGCCGCACCATGGGCTCGAAAAAAATCCGCATGATCTATGCCCCGACCCAGGAGCATGGCAAGCAGGTTAAAATTGAAGATGTACCGCAGGAGCAGCGCGACCGCTTCTCCCTGACCGACGCCGAAGTGCAGGAACTGGCGAAGCAGGCGGTGCAGATCGAAAAACACTACGGCCGTCCGATGGACATCGAATGGGCGAAAGACGGTAACACCGGCAAGCTGTTTATCGTGCAGGCGCGTCCGGAAACCGTCCGCTCGCGCGGTCAGGTGATGGAGCGTTATACGCTGCACGCGCAGGGTAAAATCGTGGCGGAAGGCCGCGCCATCGGTCACCGCATCGGTGCCGGTCCGGTCAAAGTGATCCACGACATCAGCGAGATGAACCGTATTGAGCCAGGCGACGTGCTGGTAACCGACATGACCGACCCGGACTGGGAACCGATCATGAAGAAAGCGGCGGCTATCGTCACCAACCGCGGCGGTCGTACCTGCCACGCGGCGATCATTGCCCGCGAGCTGGGTATTCCTGCGGTTGTCGGCTGCGGTGACGCCACCGAGCGCATGAAGGACGGGCAGAACGTGACCGTCTCCTGTGCCGAAGGCGATACCGGCTACGTCTACGCCGATATCCTCGACTTCAGCGTGAAGAGCTCAAGCGTGGATACCATGCCGGACCTGCCGCTGAAGATCATGATGAACGTCGGCAACCCGGACCGCGCGTTTGACTTCGCCTGCCTGCCGAACGAAGGCGTTGGCCTGGCGCGTCTGGAATTTATCATCAACCGTATGATCGGCGTTCACCCGCGCGCGCTGCTGGAGTTTGACGACCAGGATCCGAAGCTGCAGAACGAAATCCGCGAGATGATGAAAGGCTACGACTCGCCGAAAGAGTTCTACGTCGGCCGTCTGACCGAAGGGATCGCGACGCTGGGCGCTGCCTTCTATCCAAAACGCGTGATCGTGCGTCTGTCTGACTTTAAGTCTAACGAGTACGCCAACCTGGTCGGCGGCGAGCGCTACGAGCCGGAAGAAGAGAACCCGATGCTGGGCTTCCGCGGGGCCGGACGCTACGTGTCCGACAGCTTCCGCGACTGCTTCGCGCTGGAGTGTGAAGCGGTGAAACGCGTGCGCAACGACATGGGACTGACCAACGTCGAAATCATGATCCCGTTCGTGCGTACCGTGGATCAGGCGAAAGCCGTTGTGGACGAGCTGGCGCGTCAGGGTCTGAAGCGCGGCGAGAACGGGCTGAAGATCATCATGATGTGCGAAATCCCGTCTAACGCCCTGCTTGCCGAGCAGTTCCTTGAGCACTTCGACGGCTTCTCTATCGGCTCGAACGACATGACGCAGCTGACGCTGGGTCTGGACCGCGACTCCGGCGTGGTCTCCGAGCTGTTCGACGAGCGCAACGAGGCGGTGAAAGCGCTGCTCTCCATGTCCATCCGCGCGGCGAAGAAGCAGGGTAAATATGTCGGGATCTGCGGTCAGGGTCCATCCGACCATGAAGACTTTGCCGCATGGCTGATGGAAGAGGGGATCGATAGCCTGTCCCTGAACCCGGACACCGTGGTGCAAACCTGGCTGAGCCTGGCGGAACTGAACAAGTAACGCCACGCTGACCCGAAAAGGCGAGGATATTATTCCTCGCCTTTTTTATTTCATTTCTTATTTGCTCCCCATCACAAATAAAGTAAAAAACCAAATATCATAATTTGTCTGTCAATTTAGACAATTGTTAGCGCGCAAACCGTTGCTAATACTTGAGCCTTACTGCGCATTTCCCTTAAGAAGATGCGCAACTGGTTGAAATACGTTTTAACCTGATAAAAAGGCAAATAACAATGACACTCTCCTCTGTATTGCGTACCAAAGATAAAATAGGTTATGGCTTAGGCGATATGGCCAGCGCGCTGGTCTGGCAAACGGCAACCTTATTTCTCGCTTATTTTTATACAGACGTATTTGGGCTACCCGCCGCGATTATGGGTACCATGTTTTTAGTGGTGCGCGTGGTCGATGCCTTTGTCGATCCGTGCATTGGCGCGCTGGTTGACCGCACCCGGACGCGTCACGGACGTTTCCGTCCCTGGCTGCTGTGGTTTGCCATCCCGTTTGGCGTGAGCTGCCTCATTACCTTCTATGTACCGGACGTTGGGCCGACGGCGAAAATCGTGTACGCCTGCGTAACCTATGCGATTTTAAGCCTGATTTACTCAGCGATTAACGTGCCTTACTGCGCCATGCCCGGCGCGCTGACGCTGGATCCGCGCGAGCGCCACTCTCTGCAGTCGTGGCGCTTTGGCCTGTCGTTTATCGGCGGGCTGATCGTGACGGTGATTGCCCTGCCGCTGGTCTCACTGTTAGGCCAGGGCAACGTGCAGAAAGGCTATTTCTATGCCATGAGCCTGATGGGGCTGCTGGGAATCGTTCTGTTTTTCTGCTGTTTCCTGATGACCCGCGAGCGTTATTCTCCACGCAATGATGCCTCCGGCTCCATGCTCACCGATTTAAAACTGCTGGCCGGGAACAGCCAGTGGCGTATTGTGTTCCTGTTTAATATTTTGCTGTTAACGGCGGTGGTGACGCGCGGTTCCGCCACCATGTATTACGTGAACTATGTGCTGCTGCGTCCGGATCTGGTTTTTGCCTTTATTGTTTCCGGCATGGTGGCCTCCTTAAGCGGCGCATTATTATCTGAACGACTGCTGGGGAAATTTGACCGCGTGCGCGCCTACCAGTGGACGATTATCTCCTTCGTTATCTTCGGCGCGCTGATTTTCTTCCTGCCACCTTCACAGGTGTGGCTAATCTTTGGCCTTAACATCGTCTTTAGCTTTATTCAAAACCTTACCACGCCGCTGCAGTGGACCATGTTCTCCGATGTGGTCGACTACGAAGAGCACCGCAGCGGCCGTCGTCTGGACGGGCTGGTTTTCTCCACCGCGCTGTTTGCCATCAAGTTTGGCCTGGCGCTGGGCGGGGCGGTCGTCGGCTGGGTGCTTGGCATGGTGGATTACGCCCCGGGCCAGGCAACCCAGGCGCCAGGCGTTCTCTCGACCATCAACGCGCTTTTCACCCTTATCCCGTGCGCGCTGTTCCTCTGCATGGTCGCGCTGCTTGCCATCTACAAGCTAAACAGCCGGCTGGTGGATTCCATCGCCCGGGAGCTGGCCAGCAAGCGTGAAGTCAGACCCGAAGCGGGGCAGCTCAGCCCGGCAACCCCTTCCGCACTACAGGAGTAAAACATGACGACTATCTATAAGGACGCGGGACGTCCCGTGCACGAGCGCGTCGCCGATTTACTGGCGCGCATGACCCCGGAAGAGAAGTTCGCCCAGATGCACGCGTACTGGCTGATCCTCGATGAAAACGGTAACCACCGCGAGCGCAGCGATCTGAGTGACGAATTCGCCGGCGTGAGCGAGCAGGCTGCGCTCAGCGAACGGCTGAAGCTGGGCGTCGGGCAGATCACGCGGCCGCTGGGCACCCACATCGTTGACGCGAAAACCGGCGTGCGCGCGGCGAATCGCCTGCAGCGCATGATGATGGAAGAGACGCGTCTTGGCATTCCGGCGCTGTTCCATGAAGAGTGTCTGGTGGGGCTGCTGTGTAAAGACGCCACCCTGTTCCCGTCGTCATTGAACTACGGTTCGACCTGGGATCCGGAGCTGGTGCAGCGGGCGGCAGAGCAGATCGGCAAAGAGGCGCGCTCCGTCGGCTGCCAGCAGGGTCTTGCGCCGGTGCTGGACGTGTCCCGAGACGTGCGCTGGGGGCGAACCGAAGAGACCTTCGGGGAAGATCCCTGGCTGGTGGGCGTGATGGCGACCGCCTACGTGAAGGGTTTACAGGGCGATATGCGCGACCTGCTGGCAACTCTGAAACATTACGTGGGGCACTCGTTCAGCGAGGGAGCGCGCAACCATGCGCCGGTCCACCTGGGGTTCAGCGAGCTGAACGACACCTTCCTGCTGCCGTTTGAAATGGCTGTCAAGCTGGCAAACGCCGGTTCGGTTATGCCCGCGTACCACGATATTGATAACCAGCCGGGGCACAGCGACAGCTTCCTGCTGACCACCGTCCTGCGCGAGCAGTGGGGGTTCGACGGGATTATTGTGGCGGACTACGGCGGCGTCAGCCTGCTGCACCAGCACCACGGGATTTCCCACGACGCGGCGGAATCTGCCGCGCTGGCGTTCAACGCCGGGCTGGACGTTGAGCTGCCGAAAGATGACTGCGCGCGGCATCTGGCGGAAGCGGTAGAGCGCGGGCTGATCTCTATGGCGAAGGTCGATGAGATCGTGGCGCGTACGCTGACGGAAAAATTCCGCCTTGGCCTGTTTGAAAAGCCGTACGCGGATGAAAACGGTATCGACCTGCAAAACGATATGACCCGCCGGGCCGCGCGGGAGGTGGCGACGAAATCGCTCACGCTGCTGGAAAATAACGGCATTTTACCGCTCGGCGGCAAACCTCGGGTCGCGGTAGTGGGGCCGACGGCAGACGATCCGCTGGCGTTACTGAGCGGCTACAGCTTCCCGGTGCATTTGATCATCAGCGATATGGTGGAAGAGACCTCGCAGGTCACGACCCCGCGCGCGGCGCTGGAGCAGTATCTCGGTGCATCGAACGTCCGCTATGCCAAAGGGTGCCAGATCATCGAAAAACGGATGGCGGGCGCGCCGGTCTTCCCGGGCGACAGCGGCGGCAAACCGATGCAGCAGTCACCGGTATCGCAAAGTACCGCCCTGATCCCCGAGGCCGTGAACGCCGCGCAGGAGAGTGACGTGGTGGTGGCCTGCGTGGGCGATCTCGCCGGGCTGTTCCAGAGCGGTACCGTGGGGGAAGGTTCTGATACCGATTCCCTGAACCTGCCGGGCGTGCAGCAACAGCTGCTGGAAGCGCTGGTCGCCACCGGTAAACCGGTGATTGTGGTCATGACCGGGGGGCGTCCATACAACCTGCAGGGTCTGGAAGATAAGGTCGCGGCGCTGATGATGGCCTGGGCGCCGGGACAGGAAGGGGGCTGGGCGATTGCGGATGTGCTGACGGGGCGGGCGGAGCCGCAGGGTCGCCTGGTGGTGAGCGTGCCGAAAAGCGCCGGGGCGATGCCGTATTACTACAATCACAAGCTCAAAAGCGGCGGTACGCCGTTTGCGTTCCATTTCGGTTCGCGTTACCCGTTTGGCTTCGGCCTCGGCTGGACGCAGTTTAGCTGGGGTGCAGCCCGCGTCGCCGAAAGCAGCGTGCCGGTCGACGGAGAGGTGATACTCAGTGTCGATATCACCAATACCGGGGAGCGCAGCGGCAGCGAGGTGGTGCAGGTTTACGTCAGGGATAAGGTCGCCACCCAGGTGCGGCCGCTTCAGGAGCTGAAGGCCTTCCAGCGCGTCACGCTCTCGCCGGGAGAAACCGCCACGCTCGTCTTTACGCTGCCGATTGAGATGTTCAACTTCACCCGTCGCGACGGAAAACGCATCGTTGAGCCGGGCGAGTTTGAGCTCCAGGTTGGCGCATCGTCGGCGGATATCCGCGAGGCGGTGACGGTCAATGCGACAGGAGAAACGCGGGTGCTGCCTGCTGAGTGGCGGATGCTCAGTACCTGTGAGGTCAGACGCGCGTAGTCAGGATAAAAAAAAGCCCATCGTGGGAGATGGGCAAAGACTACACACAGCAATTCGTTGTTTCACTCAGGGGATTTCCATGCTTATAAATCAAGGTGTTGATTTATAACCGTGTGCTAATAGTAGGCATTGTGTTATTTAGCGTCGATCGGATTCGTCTCAATAGTTAAAGAGACGTAAAGAATTCTTGAGGTTATTAGTAGACTTACTGCTGAAAAGGCGGGTCTGACCAGTGAGCAACGAATAAATACTTTAGCAGCGTTTAAGTATCATGCGGGAGAGTGTAGGCCGGGTGAGCGTTAACGCCACCCGGCAGCATACCTTAATGCGTGTTCTTCTCTTCCAGCTCTTCCAGTTCGCTCAAAATCACGTCCGGGTCAGTTCCCGGCGGCGGAATTTCATGCACCCAGGCAGAGAACAGACGCCAGGTGACGGCGAGCAGCACTGGGCCAATAAACAGGCCAATCATGCCAAAGGCAATCAATCCGCCAATGACCCCAGAGAGGATCAGGATCAGCGGCAGGTCTGCACCCATGCGGATGAGGATCGGACGAATCACGTTATCCATGGTGCCAACCACGCAGCTCCAGACCAGCAGCACCGTTCCCCACGTGGTATCGCCCGTCCAGTAGAGCCAGATGATGCAGGGGACCAGCACCAGCAGCGGTCCCAGCTGTGCAAGACAGGTCATCAGCATGACAACGGTGAACACGGTGGCGTAAGGTACGCCGGAAATTGCCAGACCGATCCCGCCCAGCACCGCCTGCACCAGCGCGGTGACCACCACGCCCAGCGCAACCGCGCGCACGGCCTGTGCGGCCAGCAGTACCGCGGCGTCACCGCGTTTGCCCGCCAGGCGGGTGGCAAAGTGACGAACGCCTAAAGCCACCTGCTCGCCGCGCCAGTAGAGCAGGGCGCTGAAGAGCAGCATCAGGGTACAGTGCATCATAAAGCGGCCGATATGCGCCGCCTGACCGACAAACCAGGTGGTGGTGGTGCCAATGTACGGGCGGACTTTTGCCATCAGCGCGCTGCCGCCCATCTCCAGCAGGCTATGCCAGCCGCTGTAGAGTTTGGCGCCCACCAGCGGAATGCTGTTCAGCCAGGCGAGATCTGGCAGCGTCAGGTCACCGCTGCTAATGGCGCGAATAACCGGGCCACTGGAATCCACCAGGCTATTCACCAGCAGGGCAATCGGAATAATAAACAGCAGGAACAGCAGGAGCGTCATGACCAGCACGGCGAGCCCGCGGCGGCCGAACAGCAGCTTCTGCAAGCGCAGCAGCAAAGGCCACGTGGCAACGACAACGGTCGCAGCCCACGCAAAGCCGAGAATAAAGGGTTGAACAATCCACAGACACGCAATAATCATGAGGGCCAGAAACAGCACCGACAGCAAAATTTGCGCAACATCCCTGGGCTGGCGAAGATTGACCATAAATGAAACTTTCCTTAAAAGAACGCCAGTACGACTGGCGGGAACGGAAAACCGCGTCTCTTTAATCATTAATGATCTCAGCGGTTTTTAACAGGCGAATTCTGCCTGTAATTCAGCAGAGATTATAAGAAAAAAATGTGATAAAACTTTTAAGATACACGCAAACGATTTCATACAACTCTAATTAGGGTCGACGGTCATGATCCCACAGATTTCTCAGGCACCTGGCGTCGTTCAGCTGGTGCTTAATTTTTTGCAAGCACTGGAGCAACAGGGTTATACAGGTGATACCGCCACGAACTATGCCGACAGGCTGACGATGGCGACCGATAACAGTATCTACCAGCTTCTTCCCGATGCCGTGGTTTTCCCTCGTTCAACGGCCGACGTCGCGCTTATCGCCCGGCTGGCCACGCAGGAGCGGTTTGCCTCGCTGGTCTTTACGCCGCGCGGCGGCGGCACCGGGACCAACGGTCAGGCGCTGAACCAGGGCATCATTGTTGATATGTCGCGCTATATGAACCGCATCATTGAGATCAACCCGGAAGAGGGGTGGGTGCGGGTCGAAGCGGGCGTCATCAAAGATCAGCTTAATCAGTATCTCAAGCCGTACGGCTACTTTTTTGCCCCTGAGCTTTCCACCAGCAACCGCGCGACCCTTGGCGGGATGATTAACACGGATGCCTCCGGGCAGGGCTCGCTGGTCTACGGTAAAACCTCCGATCACGTGCTGGGCGTGCGTGCGGTGCTGCTGGGCGGCGATATTCTCGATACCCAACCGATGCCGGTTGAACTGGCGGAAACGCTGGGCAAAGACAACACCGCCAGCGGTCGTATCTATCGCACCGTGCTGGAACGCTGTCGCGACAACCGCCAGCTTATTCTCGATAAATTCCCCAGGCTGAACCGCTTCCTGACCGGGTACGATCTGCGACACGTCTTTAACGATGACCTGACCCAGTTTGATTTAACCCGCGTGCTAACCGGCTCCGAAGGGACGCTGGCGTTTATTACCGAAGCGCGGCTGGATATCACCCGGTTGCCGAAAGTGCGCCGTCTGGTGAACGTCAAATATGACTCCTTCGACTCCGCGCTGCGCAATGCGCCGTTTATGGTGCAAGCGCAGGCGCTGTCGGTGGAGACCGTCGACTCTAAGGTACTCAATCTGGCCCGGGAAGATATTGTCTGGCACTCCGTGAGCGACCTCATTACCGACGTGCCGGACAAAGAGATGCTCGGTCTCAACATCGTGGAATTTGCCGGCGATGATGCGGAGCTGATTGAGCGGCAGGTCACCACGCTCTGCCAGCGGCTGGATGAGCTGATTGCGCAGGGTGAAGGCGGCGTGATCGGCTGGCAGCTCTGTAACGATCTGGCCGGGATTGAGCGTATCTATGCGATGCGTAAAAAAGCCGTGGGCCTGCTCGGCAATGCGAAAGGGGCGGCGAAGCCCATTCCCTTTGCCGAAGATACCTGCGTGCCGCCCGAGCATCTGGCGGATTACATCGTGGAATTTCGCGCCCTGCTGGACAGCCACGGCCTGAGCTATGGCATGTTCGGCCATGTCGACGCCGGGGTACTGCACGTGCGTCCGGCGCTGGACATGTGCGACCCGCAGCAGGAGATCCTGATGAAGCAGATCTCCGACGACGTGGTGGCCTTAACCGCCAAATACGGCGGCCTGCTGTGGGGAGAGCACGGGAAAGGGTTCCGCGCGGAATACAGTCCGGCATTCTTTGGCGAACAGCTCTACGCGGAGTTGCGTAAGGTGAAAGCGGCGTTCGACCCGCACAACCGCCTCAACCCGGGTAAAATCTGCCCGCCTGAAGGCGTAGACGCGCCAATGCTGCAGGTGGATGCCGTCAAGCGCGGCACCTACGACAGGCAGATCCCGATTGCGGTGCGCTCGTCCTGGCGCGGCGCGATGGAGTGCAACGGCAACGGCCTGTGCTTTAACTTTGATGTGAAAAGCCCGATGTGCCCGTCGATGAAAATCACCAGCAACCGTATCCACTCGCCGAAAGGACGGGCGACGCTGGTGCGCGAGTGGCTGCGTCTGCTGGCCGACCGCGGGGTGGATCCGCTCAAGCTGGAGCAGGAGCTGCCGGAAAAACGGGCCAGCCTGCGCTCGCTGATTGAGCGCACCCGCAACAGCTGGCATGCCAACAAGGGCGAGTACGATTTCTCCCACGAGGTGAAAGAGGCGATGTCCGGCTGTCTGGCCTGTAAAGCCTGCTCCACCCAGTGCCCGATTAAAATCGACGTGCCGGAATTCCGCTCGCGTTTCCTGCAGCTTTACCACACCCGATACCTCCGCCCGGTGCGCGACCATCTGGTGGCGACGGTGGAAAGCTACGCGCCGCTGATGGCGCGGGCGCCAAAGACCTTCAACTTCTTTATCAACCAGCCGCTGGTGCGCAAGCTCTCCGAAAAACACATCGGCATGGTCGATCTCCCGCTGCTGTCGGTCCCGTCTCTGCAGCGCCAGCTTGTCGGCCACCGTTCGGCGAACATGACCCTCGAACAGCTGGAGGCGCTCACCCCAGAGCAAAAAGCAAAGGTGGTGCTGGTGGTGCAGGATCCGTTCACCAGCTACTACGATGCGCAGGTTGTGGCCGATTTCGTCCGTCTGGCGGAGAAGGTGGGTTACCAGCCGGTGGTTCTGCCGTTCTCTCCCAACGGCAAGGCGCAGCACATTAAGGGTTTCCTGAAGCGATTTGCGAAGACCGCGCAGAAAACGTCTGACTTCTTAAACCGCGTGGCGCAGCTCGGGATACCGATGGTCGGCGTCGATCCGGCGCTGGTGCTTTGCTATCGCGATGAATATAAGCAGACGCTGGGCGATAAGCGCGGCGATTTTAACGTCATGCTGGTGCACGAGTGGCTTCCGGTGGCGCTGGCAGATAAGGCCGTTCAGGACGTCAGCGGTGAACCGTGGTATCTGTTCGGCCACTGCACGGAAGTGACCGCGCTGCCGGGTGCCCCCGCGCAGTGGGCGTCCGTTTTTGCCCGCTTCGGTGCGAAGCTGGAGAGCGTCAACGTAGGCTGCTGCGGGATGGCCGGAACCTACGGACACGAAGTGAAAAACCACGCCAACTCGCTCGGCATCTATGAGCTGTCCTGGCATCAGGCGATGCAGCGTTTGCCGCGAAACCGCTGTCTGGCGACAGGCTACTCCTGCCGCAGCCAGGTAAAACGGGTAGAAGGTAACGGTGTGCGTCACCCATTGCAGGCTTTACTGGAGATAATTGGATGATCTGGAAACGTGCCGTGACGCTGCAGGCGCTGAACGCCATGGGCGAGGGGAATATGGTGGGGCTGCTGGATATCCAGTTCACCCGCATTGGCGACGATGAAATTGAGGCCACCATGCCGGTCGATAGTCGCACCCACCAGCCGTTTGGTTTATTGCACGGCGGGGCCTCCGTCGTGCTGGCCGAAACGCTGGGCTCGGTGGCGGGGTATCTCTGTACCGAAGGAGAGCAGAAGGTTGTCGGTCTTGAGGTGAATGCTAACCACATTCGCTCGGTGCGCAGCGGGCGCGTGCGCGGTGTTTGCCGCGCGCTGCACGCCGGAAGCCGCCATCAGGTGTGGCAGATAGATATTCTCGATGAGCAGGATCGCCTGTGCTGCTCGTCGCGCCTGACCACGGCGGTTGTGTAAAGTTTTCAGATGTTTTGCCTTTGGTCAAAAACTAGCCAGTCTGTTGTGATATACTGGTCAGGTTTTGTACATAAGCGAGGACATCATGGATACTGAAATAACCCCAACACAGCTGGCAATTGAATATTTACGTCGCGATAAGAGCAACCTGTCTCCGGCGCAGTACCTGAAAAAGCTGAAACAGCTTGAGCTGGAATTTACAGATTTGCTGGCGCTCTCTTCGAATGAACTGAAAGAAGAGATCTACTTTGCCTGGCGGTTGGGCGTTCACGTCCATTGAGTACATGAGAGTAAAAGGGCCGCGAGTGCGGCCTTTTTTGTGTCTGAAATTCAGTATCGGGCGGCGGTGACGCCACCCGGCATTGTCTTCAAACATTCACCGCGTTAATAAGCCGCGACTTCATTGACTGATACGCCGACGCCGCAAAATCCTCCGCCCAGCGCTGGTCCTCAATCGCCTCCAGCTGCACCGCGCAGTACTTCGTTTCCGGCGTTTTGGAGATGGGATCGAGATTATCCTGGGTCAGCTCGTTGCAGGCGCCAATCCACCATTGATAGGTCATATAGATCGCCCCGGCGTTGATACGCTCGCTAATGCTGGCACGGGTAATCACTTTGCCGCGACGCGAACGCACCCAGACCAGCTGGCCCTCCGAGATGCCCAGCCTTTCCGCATCGGCTGGGTTCATTTGCACCCGGCCCGGCTCATCGGCCAGGCTTTGCAGCGCGGCGCAGTTCCCGGTCATCGAGCGGCAGGAGTAGTGCCCCACTTCACGCACCGTACACAGCACCAGCGGGAAATCCGCGTCCGGAGTTTCCGCCGGCGCGCGCCACGGGGCGGCAAAGAGCTGCCCTTTACCGGTTGGGGTGTCGAACTGATTATCTTTATACAGGTACGGCGTTCCAGGATGATCCAGCGTCGGGCACGGCCACTGCACGTGGCCCATCTCGCCCATTTTTTCATACGTCACGCCGTAGAAGAGCGGGCACAGCTCGCGCATCTCATCCCAGATCTGCTGGTTATCGTCATAATGCATCGGGTAGCCCATCTCGGTGGCGAGCAGGCTGATGATTTCCCAGTCGCGCTTCACGTTGCCGCTGGCCTCAATGGCTTTGCCAAAACGCTGGAACCCGCGATCGGCACAGGTAAAGACGCCGCCGTGTTCACCCCAGGAGGTGGCAGGAAGCAGGACGTCCGCCACTTCTGCCGTTTTGGTCATAAAGATGTCCTGAACCACCACAAAGTCGAGCGCCTCAAAACCGCTGCGAACGAGACCGAGATCGGCTTCGGTCTGAAGCGGATCTTCCCCCATGATGTAGTAGGCCTTGACCTTGCCTTCCAGCGCCAGATGGGGCACCTCGGTAATGCGCGTTCCGACCCGATCGTCCATTTTATTGACGTCAATTCCCCAGGCATCGGCAAACTTCTGCCTGACCGCCGGATCGGTCACATCCTGATAGCCCGGGAACATATTCGGCAGAACGCCCATATCGCAGGCGCCCTGAACGTTGTTTTGTCCGCGCACCGGCCCGACGCCGACGGCAGGGCGCCCGAGGTTGCCGGTCAGCAGCGCCAGGCTGGAAAGCCCTTTAACCACATCCACGGCCTGACCAAACTGGGTCACGCCCATCCCCCACATCACGGTGGCGGAAGGGGCCGCCGCGAAGGTGCGCATCGCCTGGCGAACGTCGCGGGCGGGAATGCCGGTAAGATGCTCAACCTTCTCCGGCGCATAGTCTTTCACCGTCTGGCGATAGGCCTCAAGCCCCTCGGTAAAGCGCGCCACGTAGCTTTTGTCGTAGAGCTCCTCTTCCAGCAGTACGTAGCCAAAGGCGTTTACCAGCGCCATGTTGCTGCCGTTTTTCAGCTGCAGATGCTGGTCGGCAATGCGCGCCGTTTCAATGCGCCGCGGATCGCAGACGATAATTTTTGCGCCGTTTTCACGCGCTTTCAGCACGCGCCGGGCGACGATGGGGTGGGAGTCCGCGCAGTTATAGCCAAACACCAGCAGGCATTTTGAGTTTTCAATATCGTTGATTGAGTTGCTCATCGCGCCGTTGCCGAGCGTCTCCTGTAAACCGGCCACGGAAGGGCCGTGACAGACGCGCGCGCAGCAGTCCACGTTGTTGGTGTTCAGCACCGCGCGGGCAAATTTTTGCATCACATAGTTTGTTTCATTGCCGGTTCCGCGAGAGGATCCGGTGGTCATGATCGACCGCGGCCCGTGCTGCGCTTTAATGCTGCTGAGCCTGTGCGCGGTGTAGCGGATAGCCTCTTGCCAGGTAACGGGGGTGAATGCCTCGCCTTTATGGTAGCGGATCATCGGCTGGGTCAGTCGCGGGGTGAGCAGACGGGTATCGTTGAGAAAGTCCCAGCCGTAAAAGCCTTTCAGACACAGGGTGCCCTGGTTTGTGACGCCTTCTGCGGCTTCGGCACGGATGATACGGTTATTTTCAACGACAAGGTTTAATTTACAGCCTGCACCGCAGTAGGGGCAGACGCTGGCGATCTTTTTCATCAATAACAGACCTGTTAAGAAATGAAGCAAAGTTGACTGGAAAACCCAGTCCCGTAAGCAGAGGTAAGCAGGAACCGTGCCAGGTTGGCTTTGCTGGTTTAACAGGGTGTTAAGCGGGGAAGGCGCGTGTCATCGTCAGAACATTCGTCAGTTTTGACGATGACACGAAAGCAGGATGAGTGGCCGTGAAATTACAGGTCGTCCATGGTGTAGCCCACGACAATTTCCAGCGTTTTGCGAATCACATCCGCCTGAACCACGTCGTGAGTGGCTTCCAGCGTCTGAATGAGCCAGAGGATAATCGCTTTATTGGACAGATGACCTTCGGAGGCCAGAACACAGCGTACTGCAGTAGAAAAAACAGCGGACTCTTCAGCAAAACGATCGCCTGCGTGACGGAAGTATTCCGACAGCGCACTGTCTAAAAACGCAGAATGATATTCGGGTTGAAGCTGAATATTTTGTCTCATTTGTTCTCACCGTAGCTGTTAATTGCAGTCAATGTATTTTCTTTGGATCGGACGGTTTTCCACTTCCAAACAACGGCACAACATTGTCCCGGTTATCGTTGAGAGGTCCCTCTCTTTTCGTTCGTCCTTGCGCGGTTCTGCGACGTGTAAAGGCGGTGCTGTTTGAGCCGATCTCGGCAATCACCACCGCAAGTGTCTCCCGCCGCCGGGGATCCTTTTCATGTTCTTTCATGATCCGCAGACGCTGAAGCAATCCTTCGGTTGTTACCGGTCCCCGCTCTTTCAAAAGAGAGAGAACGGCTTCGCCGATAAGCGTGTCGATCAGTTTGTCTGCGTTACTGCTCTTCATATCCTTACCGTTCGAAGAGCAGACCAAGCAGCTTGTGGTAATGCTCTTCCTCTTCCGGGCCATCGGCCTTTTCGAGGCGGCTGAGCAATTTTGTACAAAGCGATTTGCGATTCAGATTTCGCCCGTCGCTGAGAATTTCAACAACCACCTGGCCCAGCGTCTCCTGCTGGGTAGGAAGCACGGCTTTATCGAAGTACTGTGCGATTGCTGCTGCGGAATCTGCGACGTAACCTTTCTGCTGCATGTTTCGCTCCTGTAAAATTTTGTAATCAGTAACGTTACATTTAAGGTATACATAATTTCAAAATCTGTACATAGAAAATGTACAATTTTTTAAATTTTTTTCGATATATTTTATAAATT